>JADLHF010000104.1 GCA_020848935.1 Acetobacteraceae bacterium | reverse complement strand
ATTCGGCGACGACGTCGATCGTCCGCTGCGCAAGTCGGACGGCAGCAACACCTATTTCGCCAACGACATCGCCTACCACGCCGACAAGATCCGCCGCGGCGCCCAGATCATGATCGACATCTGGGGCGCCGACCACGGCGGCTATGTCAGCCGCATGAAATCCGCCGTGAAGGCCCTCGGCGACGGCACCCCGGCCGCCCCCAGCCTCGATATCGTCCTCTGCCAGATCGTCCACGTGCTGAAGGACGGCGAGCCCATGCGCATGTCCAAGCGCGCCGGCACCTTCATCACCCTGCGCGACCTGCTCGACGAGGTCGGCCGCGACGCCGTCCGCTTCACCATGCTCACCCGCAAGTCGGACGCCCAGATGGAGTTCGACATCGCCGCCGCTGTCGCCCAGACTCGCGAAAACCCGGTGTTCTACGTGCAATACGCCCATGCCCGCTGCCGCAGCGTGCTGCGCGCCGCCGCCGAGATGCTGGGCGCCGCCGCCACCACCCAGGCCGCCCTGGCAGGGGCCGACCTGCAAAGCCTGGGTCACGAAGCTGAACTCTCGCTGATCCGCCGCCTGGCCAGCTGGCCGCGGGTGGTCGAGAGTGCCGCAATCGCGCGCGAACCGCACCGTATTGCGTTTTTCCTCTATGATTTAGCGGCCGACTTTCATATGCTGTGGAACCGTGGAAGGGACGATGCTGCACTGCGCTTCCTGCAGGCGGAGCAGCGTGCCGACACATTGGCGCGCGTCGCCCTGGTGGCGGCCACCGCGTCGGTGATCCGGTCCGGCCTCGCCGTCATGGGGGTCGCGCCGGTCGAGGAAATGCGCTGAAGGGCAGACCGATGGCTGAGCTGGACACCTCGTACCGCACCCCCCGCCACCGTCCAGGCATGGACCCCAACACCCGCAAGCTGGCCCTGATCGCCGGCGGCATCGGTGCCGCCCTGGTGGTGATGGTCGGCGCCTGGTCGCTGGCCGGCGGCAAGCCTGCCGGCGTCCCGGTGGTCCAGGCCGATGCCCGCCCGCTGCGGGTGAAGCCGGAAAAGACCCAACAGGGCCCAGAGATCGACGAACCCACCGACCCCGACAAGCAGGCCCTCGCCCCCACTCCCGAGGCCCCGCAGCCCGAAGCCTTGCGTGCCCAGGCAGAGAAGGCCGCCGCAGAAAAAACTGCTGCCGAAAAGGCCGCCGCCGAAAGGTCCGCCGCCGAAAAGGCCGCTGAGAAACCCGCAACCGAAAAAGCCGTGGCCGCCGCTCCACCGCCGCGCCGCGCCGCGCCCACGGTTGCCACCGCCGCTGCCCCACCAGCCCGGCCGCCGGCTCAGCCGGTCGCGCTGACCGCACCCACCGCCCCGCCTCCCCGCCCGGCACCCTCAGCGGCCCGCGCCGGCCGCACCCAGGTCCAGCTCGCCGCCCTGACCAGCGAACAGGGTGCGCACAAGGAGTGGAACCGCCTGGAAAAACGCATGCCCGAGATTCTCGGCGGCCGCCGCCCCGCGGTGGTCAAGACCGAGCACGACGGCAGGACCTACTGGCGCCTGCGCATCGGCGGCTTCGCCGACGCCGAACAGGCCAGCAGCTTCTGCGAAAAAATCCGCGCCAAGCGCGGCAACTGCGCAGTGGCGAGCTTTTAGCGCAATATCCAGCGAGATGGAATCACCAACCATAAAGCCGGTCAACCGCTTCGGTCGGCGGTAAAAAGAAGAACTCCTTTTTCTGAAGAAAAAGAAGCAAAAAGACATTACTCACTATTCATCATGTGGCATCACACGCGCCACAAGACTCCAACGAACGAAAGTTTTTTGGTTCTTTTTTTCAAAAAAGAACATCCTTCCTTCCACCTTACCCTGTCTTCTCCACACGCCTATCCAGGCGTGGCATGGCGGACCACCGGATCGACCGGGCGTTGCCCGGGCGCGCCGATCACCTGTTCCAGCACCGCGCCGGCCGCCAGTACGGCGGCATCGCCGCGCGGCCGGCCGATAATCTGGATACCCACCGGAAGCCCGGCGCCGGTGAAACCCACCGGCAGCGACAGCACCGGCACGCCCAGCAGCGAGATCGCGAAGGTGATGGCGATCCAGTCGATGTAGCTGTCGAACGCATGGTTGCCCAACCGGTCCACCCGCCGCCACTCCGCCGGGAAGGGCGGCATGATCGCCGCGGGGCAGACCAGCACGTCGTGCGTCTCGAAGAAATACATCAGCCGCGCGAACATTGCCGCCCGCTCCCGCTCCGCCCAGGCGAAGCGCTCGATCGGCACGCCACGCGCCCGCTCCAGGCTGGCATGGATTTCCGGGATCACCCGCGCGCCCTCGGCCGCCGCCAGTGGCGCGAAGGCCGCCAGGTGGTTCACGCCGCGGATGCCATGGAACACCTCCACCGCCTGCGACAGGTCCGGGCACGCCTCTTCCACCACCGCGCCCGCCTCGGCGAACCGTGCCACCGCGGCGGTGCAGAGCGCGGCGATCTCGGGGTCAACCGGACTCACGCCGAGATCGGCCGACCACGCCACCCGCGCCGGCCCCACCGGCCGCGCCAGGGCGGCGGAGAATGCGCCAGGCTGGGCCGGCAGGCTCAGCGGATCGCTCCAGAGCTCGGCCACCATCGCGTCCAGGCCCAGCGCCACGTCGCCCACCGTGCGCGCGATCGGCCCCAGCACCGGCAGGGTGCTGAACGGCATCCCCCGCCGCCCCCGCGGCACGCGCCCCGGCGACGGCCGCAGCCCCACCACCCCGCAAAACGCCGCCGGCAGCCGGATCGAGGAGCCGAGATCCGAGCCTGTCGCCAGCCACACCTCCCCGGTCGCCACCGACGCCGCTGCCCCACCGGAGGAGCCGCCCACCGTCAGCCTGGTGTCGTGCGGATTGCGCGTCGGCCCATGCAGGGCGTTGATCGTGCTGGCGTTGAAGCCGAACTCCGGCGAGTTGGACTTCCCGACCGGGATCGCCCCGCGGCCTTCCAGCACCCGCACCATCGGGCTGGACTCCGTCGAGACGGTCTCGGCGAACAGCACCGACCCGCCCATGGTGTGCCGCACGCCGGCCACCTCGTCGAGGTCCTTCACCGAGATCGGCAGCCCGCCCAGCCACCCGGCACCGCCATCCCCGCCGATGCTGGCCGCCTGCACGCGCGCGCGTTCCAGGCACAGGATCGGCAGCGCGTTGATCGCCGGCTCCACCGCTGCGATCCGCGCTGCGGACGCCTCCACCAGTTCGGCCGGCGAGACCTTGCCGGCACGCAGCAGCGCCACGGCCTGCACGGCGGTAAGGTCGATCAGGCTGCGGTCGGACATCCGGCGTTCTCCCTGCGGGTGGCGCGCAATATGCCACACCGGCATCCGCGGTGCGCCTCCCCTTGATGTGGCCGGGCGTGTAGGGTTCCGCCATGGCACCGCAGCCCTCCCGCGCCGCGATCATCGGCATTGCCGGCCCCACCCTGGCCCCCGCCGAGGCCGCCCTGTTGCGCGCCCACCCCCCCGCCGGCGTCATTCTGTTCCGCCGCAACATCGACACCCCCGCCCAGCTGCGCCTGCTCGTTGCCGCCCTGCGCGCCACCCTGCCACCCACCGCCGTGCTGATGCTGGACCAGGAAGGCGGCCGGGTCGCCCGGCTGCGCCCGCCGCACTGGTCCGCCCATCCCCCCTGCGCCGCCATCGGCGCCCTGCCGCCGCCCCGCGCCCTGCGCGCCGCCTGGCTCCAGGGCGCGCTGATCGGGGCGCAATGCGCCGAAGCCGGCTTCGACACCGTCTGCGCCCCGGTGCTCGACCGCCGCCTCCCCGGTGCCAGCGACGTCATCGGCGACCGGGCTTTCGCCGAGGACCCCGCCGTGGTCGCCCACCTCGCCCGCGCCATGGCTGCCGGCCTGCTCGCCGCCGGCATCCAGCCGATCGGCAAGCACGCCCCCGGCCACGGGCGCGCCAACCTCGACTCGCACCTCGCCCTGCCCATAGTCGCCGCCAACGACATGCACGCCGATCTGCTGCCCTTCGCCGCCAACGCCGACCTGCCCTGGCTGATGACCGCCCACATCGTCTATCCGCTGTGGGACGCGCAAAACCCCGCCACCCTCTCCGCCGCGGTGATCGCCGACATCATCCGCGACCACTGCGGCTTCCGCGGCGTCCTGGTCAGCGACGACCTTGCCATGCACGCCCTCCAAGGCGCGCCCGAGTCCCGCGCCACGGCCGCATTGTCCGCCGGCTGCGACCTGGCACTCTATTGCAGCGGCGACGCGGCCGGCACCGAAGCCGTCCTGCGCGCCACCCCTCCCCTCACCCCGGCCGCGGCCGCCCGCCTCGCCGCCGCCCGTGCCACCGCCGCCAGCCGTGCCATCCCGCTGGACATCCCGGCCCTGGCCGCCGAGCGCGCCGATCTCCTCGCCACGCCCCTTCGGGCCACCTGACCCCACCCTTGCGTCACCGCCCTGCTGCTGTACGTACCCGCGTCCCGCCGCACCCGCCGGCGCCGAACCTGGAACCGCGCCCTTGAACGAAATCGTCCTGTCGCTGCTGGCCGCCATCGTCGCCATCGTGCTGCACGAGGTGGCGCACGGTTACGCCGCACTGGCCCTGGGCGACGACACCGCCCGCCGCCTCGGCCGCCTCACCCTCAACCCCATCGCCCATGTCGATCGCGTCGGCACCCTGCTTGTCCCCGGCCTGCTTCTCGTCACGCAATATTTCTTCGGTGGACACTTCATGTTCGGCTGGGCCAAGCCGGTTCCGGTCGACCCGCGCCAATTCCGCGACCCCCGCCGCGGCATGATGTTCGTCGCCGCCGCCGGCCCGGCGATGAACTTCGCCCTCGCCTGGCTTACCGCGCTGGCCCTGCACGCCCTGCCCGAGGCCGACGCCACCACCGGGGGCCTGTTGCTCGACTTCGCCATCCCCTTCATCCTGTTCAACCTGCTGCTTGGCCTGTTCAACCTGCTGCCGATCCCCCCGCTCGACGGTGGACGCATCGTCGTCGGCCTGTTGCCCTACCGTCTCGCGGCCGCCTGGGCCCGGCTGGAGCGTTTCGGCATCCTGATCGTGCTGTTCCTGCTGTTTCTGCTGCCCATGCTGCTGCGCGATCTCGGCCTGGCCGGCGACCCCGTGATGACCACCATCTGGTCCCTGGTGCACTGGGCGCTCGGCCTGCTGCCCTTCCCCGACGGGTTCCTGCCCGGTGTCTGACCTGCCTCCCCCCCAGGGCGAACGCCCCGTCGCCCCCGAAGACGCCCTCCTCCTGCGCCTGGACGGGTTCGAGGGCCCGCTCGACCTGCTGCTGGAACTCGCCCGCGGCCAGAAGCTCGACCTCGCCCGCATCTCCATCCTCGCCCTGGTCGAGCAGTACCTCGCCGTCATCGAGGGCGCGCGCAAAATCCGCCTCGAACTCGCCGCCGATTGGCTGGTGATGGCCGCCTGGCTCACCTGGCTCAAATCCCGCCTCCTCCTGCCCAAGGGTGCCGAGGCCGCCGAGGAGGGTGAGGCCGCCGCCGAGATCCTCGCCGAGCGCCTGCGCACCCTGCAGGCCATGCGGCTGGCCGCTGCCTGGCTCGCCGCCCGCCCGCAACTCGGCCATGACGTCTTCACCCGCGGCCAGGAGGAAGACCTGGTCGAGACCGACCGCTCCCGCCTGCTGCTCGACGTGCCCGGCCTGATCCGCGCCTATCTCGCCGCCATGCGCCGCGCCGGCGCCCGCCGCCAGTACCGCCCGGCGGTGCTGTCGGTCTGGACCGTCAAGGACGCCCTCTCCCGCCTCGCCCTGCTGGTCGGCAACCTGCCCGACTGGGCCAGCCTGGAGCAGTTCCTGCCGGACTCCCTCGGGACTCCCCTGCAACACCGCGCCGCCCTCTCCTCCACCCTGCTCGCGGGGCTCGAAATGGCGCGCGGCGGCGCCATCCGCCTGCGCCAGGACGCCGAATTCGGCCCGATCCTGGTCCGCCGCGGCACCAACCCGTCTCCCGAATCCCCCCCCAGCGAGGAAGGGTCCCCCCATGCCTGACCCGTCATCCCCCGACTCACCCGGCGAACCCCCCGCCGAAGCCCTGCTCCGCCTCGCCGAGGCCATGGTCTTCGCCGCCCCCGCCCCCGTCACCCCCCGTCAGCTCACCCAGCTCCTGCCCGAAACCGCCGACGCCGACGCCGTCCTCGCCGCCCTGCGCGCGCGTTACGAAGGCCGCGGTGTCGCGTTGGTCGAAATCGCCGGCGGCTGGCAGTTCCGCACCGCGCCGGACCTCGCCGCCCGCCTGCGCCGCGTCGTCCAGGTTCCCCGCCGCCTGCCGCGCGTGGCCATGGAGACCCTGGCAATCATCGCCTACCACCAGCCCGTCACCCGCCCCGAGATCGAGGAACTGCGCGGCGCCGCCCTCGGCCAGGGCACGCTCGACCAGCTGCTCGAAGCCGGCCTGGTCGCCCCGCGCGGCCGCAAGGAAACCCCGGGCCGGCCCACCCTGTGGGGCACCACCCCGGCCTTCCTCTCCCAGTTCGCCCTTCAGCAGCTCCGCGACCTGCCGCGCCGGGAAGACCTGCTGGTCGATCCCGCCCCGCTGGACCCCACACCCCCGCCCGAACCACCCCCGGCATGACCTCTCCGCGGTTTCCCACCCGCCCGCTTTCCTGCTAGCAGAGCGCGCATGACCGCCCCGCAAGCATAACCGGCGCACCCCATGTCCGAACCGTCCCGTGTTTGACTTCGCGTGGTCCGAACTCGCCATCGTCGGCGTGGTGGCCCTGCTCGTCATCGGCCCCAAGGACCTGCCCGCCGCCATCAAGGCGGTCGGCGAGATAGTGCGCAAGGCCCGCCGCATGGCCTCCGAGTTCCAGACCCACGTCGATGAGATGGTCAAGGACGCCGACCTCCAGGAAGTCCGCAACCAGATCAACGAAATCCGCAACTTCGACATCAAGGGCGCGCTGGAAAAGCAGATCGACAGCGACGGCTCCATCCGCGCCGCCCTGCAAGACCCGCTCGACACCTCCAACACCCCCACCCCGCTGCCCAGCACCGATCCTGTCGATCCCGACCCTGCGCCCGAGCCCGGCGCGCCCGAACCCGCCGCAAGCGCCGAGCCGGAAGCCGAAGACACCACCCCGGCCTTCATCCCGCCCGCCATCGCCCATCCGCCGGCGGTGCCCGATTTCCTGCCGCCGGCCACCCACCGGCCGCAGCCGGGGCTCTAGCCGATGACAGCGCAGCGAAGAGGCAGGGAAGCGCGTTCTTTTTTGAAAAAAAGAACCAAAAAACTTTCATTCCCTGGCCTCCGGGCGCACCCGGGTGCCACCACAAGACCATTGAATGAAGTCTTTTTGCTTCTTTTTCTCCAGAAAAAGAAGACCTTGCTTTCTCTTCTCAACAACCGGCCGATGCCCACCCCCAGCCCGACCCGCAGGTGACCACCGTGGCCAAGACCGAACCGGAAGACATCATCGACGACAAGCCCATGCCCCTGCTCGACCATCTGATCGAGCTGCGCAGCCGGCTGATGTGGTCGATGGGCACGCTGCTGGTCACCGTGGTCGGCTGCTACTTCTTCGCCAGCCACATCTACGCCTTTCTGGCTCAGCCGCTGGTGGACATCCTCAACGCCAAGTCCGGCGGCGAGCCGCGCCGCCTGATCTTCACCGCCCTGACCGAGGCGTTCTTCACCTATCTCAAGGTCGCCTTCTTCGGCGGCGCCTTCATCTCCTTCCCCGTCATCGCCCACCAGCTCTGGCTGTTCATCGCTCCCGGCCTCTACCGCAGCGAGAAACGCGCGCTGGCCCCCTTCCTCATCGCCTCGCCCATCATGTTCCTCACCGGCGCGGCGCTGGCGTATTATTTCGTCTTCCCCGCCGCCTTCAAGTTCTTCGTCAGCTTCGAAACCCCAGCCAGCGCCGGCGGCGTACCCATCCAGCTCGAAGCCAAGGTCGGAGAATACCTCGATCTCGTGATGAAGCTGATCTTCGGCTTCGGCATCGCCTTCCAGATGCCCGTCGCCCTGTCACTGATGGCCAAGGTCGGCATCGTCACGTCCAAATCGCTGCGCAGGGCCCGGCGATACGCCATCGTCGGCATCTTCGTCGCCGCCGCCATCCTCACGCCGCCAGACCCGATGAGCCAGATCGGCCTCGCCTTGCCGCTGATGGCGCTGTACGAACTCTCCATCCTGGCCGCCAAATTCGTCGAACCCAAACCCGTCGAAGAGGACGAAGCCTGATGCGTATCGCCTGCCTGCACACCGTCCAGAGCAACGTCGCGGTGTTCGACGCCGCGGCCGCCGACCTGCCCGGCGTCACCCTGTCCCACCACCTGCGCGCCGACCTGCTGCAGCGCGCCGAGGCCGAGGGCGGGCTGACCGACGCCATCCGCGACGAGGCCGCCGACCTGCTGCGCGCCCTGGCCCAGGACGCCGACGCGGTGCTGCTCACCTGTTCCACCGTGGGCCCCGCCGCCGAGCGCGCCGACCTGCTCGCCCCCGTCCCGGTGCTGCGCGTCGATGGCGCCCTGGCCTCCGCCGCCATCGCCGCCGCCGCCGCCGGCAAGCGCCGCGTGGTGGTCCTGTGCACCGTGCAGACTACCGTCGAGCCCACCCGCGAGCTGTTCGAGCGCCGCGCCGACGGCACCGAAGTGGCCATCGACGTCCGCGTCGCCCCCGGCGCCTGGGAGGCGTTTCGCGCCGGCGATGCCGAAGCCTACAATCGCCTGATCGCCAAGGCCGCCGATGCCATCTATGCCGAAGGCGAGGAGGTGATCGCCTTCGCCCAGGCCTCCATGGCCGGCGCCGCCGCCCTGTGCACCCGCGGCACCCCCCTCACCAGCCCCGCCGCCGGCCTCGCCGCCGCCGCCCGATCGTGATGCAGGCAAGCAAGAACGTTCTTTTTTGAAAAAAAGAACCAAAAAACTTTTGTCCATTCAGTCCGGGCAATCGGATCGAGAGTGAAAAAAGTCTTTTTGCTTCTTTTTCTACAGAAAAAGAAGACTCTTCCTTCCTGCATCCGACGCCCCCGGGAACCAGACCCATGCACGACATCCGCGCCATCCGCGACAACCCCCAGGCCTTCGACGCCGGCCTCGCCCGCCGCTTCCTGCCGCCCGCCGCCGCCGCCATCCTCGCCTGGGATGGCGAGCGCCGCACCGCCCAGACCGCGCTCCAGGAAATCCAGGCATTTCGCAATGCCCTCTCCAGGCGCATCGGCGAATCCCGCCGCCGCGGCGAGGACACGGCCGCCCTCGAAGCCGAGGTCACCGCCAAGCGCGCCGAGATGGAGGCGCTGGAAAAACAGGTCGCCGCCCTGGACAAGACCATCTTCGACACGCTCGCCGCCATCCCCAACATGCTCGATCCCGACGTGCCCGACGGCCCCGACGAATCCGCCAACCGCACCCTCAGGCAGGTCGGCGAACCCCGCGACCTCGGCTTCGCGCCGAGGCAGCATTTCGAGCTTGGCGAAGCCCTCGGCATGATGGATTTCGAAGCCGCCGCCAGGATGGCCGGCGCCCGCTTCACCATCCTGCGCGGCGGCCTTGCCCGCCTCGAACGCGCGCTGGGCCAGTTCATGATCGACACCCACACCACCGAGCACGGCTACACCGAGCACACCGTGCCCTACCTGGTGAACGACGCCACCATGTTCGGCACCAACCAGCTTCCCAAGTTCGCGGAAGACAGCTTCAAGACAACCGACGGCCGCTGGCTCATCGCCACCTCGGAAATCCCGCTCACCAACACGGTGGCCGGCGAAATCGTCGCCGAGGCGAGCCTTCCCCGCCGCCTCACCGCGCTCACGGACTGCTTCCGCAGCGAAGCCGGCGCCGCCGGCCGCGACACCCGCGGCATGCTCCGCCAGCACCAGTTTCGAAAAGTCGAGCTGGTCTCCATCACCCACCCCGATCACAGCGAGGCCGAGCAGGAGCGCATGACCAGCTGCGCCGAACGCATCCTCGAACGCCTCGAACTGCCCTATCGCCGCGTCATCCTGTCCAGCGGCGATACCGGCTTCGGCGCCGCGCGCACCTTCGACCTCGAAGTCTGGCTGCCCGGCCAGCAGATGTGGCGCGAAATCTCCTCCTGCTCCAACACCCGCGCCTTCCAGGCCCGCCGCATGAACGCCCGCTACCGCACCGCCGAAGGCAAGGTCGGCGGCTTCGTCCACACCCTCAACGGCTCCGGCGTCGCGGTCGGGCGCGCGCTGATCGCGGTGATGGAAAACCACCAGCAGGCCGACGGCAGCATCCGCGTGCCCACGGCGCTGCTGCCCTGGATGGGTGGGGTGGAGTTCATCCGCGCCGCCTGATCCCGCCCGCCGGTTTTTCCGTGCCGCACCGGTTCTCCACGCCGGCGGGACCCGTGCGCCCGGCGCATCGCTGCCCCCGGCGATCGGCGTTGTATTTGCGAATGATTTGCATTTACTCCGTCGCGATGGAACGCGGGCGATGACGCGCCGCCGCGCACAGGAGGTCCGGCACCGCCATGTCCATCCCGATCCGTCTCGGCGCCCAGGCGCACGGGTATTGCGGCCAGATCCTGCGCATTGATGCCACCGGCTTGGCGATCCCGCTTCCGGCCGAGGAGCTTGAGCGCCGTCTGCTGGAAATGGGCTTTGTCGAAGACGCCCATGTCGAGATCCGCCACCAGGGCCTGATCGGCCGCGATCCCATCGCGGTGCGGGTGAACGGAATCACCGTCGGCCTGCGCCGGCGCGAGGCCCAGGCGATCATCGTCGGCACTGAAGCGGACCCCATCGGCGCATGAGCGCATCGGTTCTGCACGACATCGGCGGCACCGCATTGCGATCCGCCGCCGCCCTGCGGGTCGCCCTGGTCGGAAATCCCAATTGCGGCAAGACCGCGCTGTTCAACGCGCTGACCGGCAGCAACCAGCGCGTGGCGAACTACCCGGGCGTCACCGTCGAGCGCAAGGAAGGGCAGGTGCTCACCGCCAGCGGCAGAACGCTGCGCGTGCTCGACCTGCCCGGCACCTATTCGCTGCGCGCACGCAGCCCGGACGAGGAGATCACCCGCGACGTCGTGCTCGGCCGCCACCGCGGCGAGGCGCGGCCGGCGCTGCTGCTGTGCGTCGGCGACGCCAGCAATCTCCGGCTCTCGCTGCGCCTGGTGCTGGAACTGCGCGCCCTCGGCCTGCCGATGGCGCTGGTGCTCAACATGATGGACATCGCGCGGCATCGCGGCATCGGCATCGATACCGCGGCACTCGCGCGCGAACTTGGCGTGCCGGTGGTCGAAGCCGTGGCGGTGCGGCGCGGCGGCGTGCGCGATCTCGTCGCCCGGCTCGATGCCATCGCCGCCGAGGGCGTGGCCGAACCCGCCCCCGTCCGGGCCGCCTGGGCCGCCCCCGGAGCCGCCGGCATTCGCGCCCTGCAACGCGAAGCCGACCGCATCCTGGCCGCGGCCGTCACCCCCCCGGCACGCCCACACACCGCAACCGCGCGCATCGACGACGTGCTGCTGCACCCGGTGGCGGGCATGGTGGTGCTGCTGGCGGTGCTGTTCCTGATGTTCCAGGCGGTGTTCACCTGGGCCGAACTGCCGATGGAGGCGATCAAGGCCGGATTCGACCTCTTGGGCGAGGCCATCGCCGCGGTGCTGCCCGAAGGGTTGCTGCGCAGCTTCATCCAGGACGGGCTGATCGGTGGCGTCGGCGCGGTGCTCGTCTTCCTGCCGCAGATCCTGATCCTGTTCCTGTTCATCCTGGTTCTGGAGGATCTCGGCTACATGGCGCGCGCCGCCTTCCTGATGGACCGGATCATGGGCGGTGCGGGGCTGCATGGCCGCGCCTTCATCCCGCTGCTGTCCAGCTTCGCCTGCGCCATCCCCGGCATCATGGCCACGCGCGTGATCGACGGGCGGCGTGATCGGCTGGCCACGATCCTGGTGGCGCCACTGATGACCTGCTCGGCGCGCATCCCCGTCTACACGCTGATTATCGGCGCCTTCGTGCCGGCGCGTCGCCTGGCCGGCGGCGTGCAGCTTCAGGGCCTGGTGATGTTCGCGCTCTACGCTGTCGGGATCGCCAGCGCGCTCGGCGTCTCCTTCGTGCTGCGCCGCGTGGTGTGGCGGCGCGACCGGCCCGAGCCGTTCATGCTGGAACTGCCAGACTATAAGCACCCCCGCGTGCAAAGCGTGGCGCTGGGGCTGCTGCAACGCACCCGCATTTTCCTGCGCCGCGCCGGCACCACGATCCTGGCGATGATGGTGGTGATCTGGTGTCTCGCCAGCCTGCCGCGCCCGCCCGAGGGCGCCAGCGAACCGGCGATCACCTACAGCTTCGCCGCGGCAATCGGCCATTTCCTCGAACCCGTCTTTGCGCCGATCGGTTTCAACTGGCAGATCAACGTGGCCCTGATCCCCGGCATGGCGGCCCGCGAAGTGGCGGTTGCGGCCCTTGGCACCGTCTATTCCATCTCGGCGAACTCGGATGCCGACGCTGCCCTCGGCGCCGCCCTTGCCCATAGCTGGAGCCTGGCCACCGCGCTGGCGCTGCTTGCCTGGTACATCTTCTCACCGCAATGCGTCTCGACCCTGGTGACCATCCGTCGCGAGACCGGCGCCTGGGCCTGGGCAGGGGTGGCGTTCGCCTACATGCTGGCGCTGGCCTATGGCGCAGCCTTCGTCACCTTCCATACGGCGGTGCTGTTCGGCCTTGGGTGATCGTGCTGGCTGGTCGCTTGTGGCGAATGCCGGTCAAGGCCGGATGGTGAGCCCGGTGGGACTCGAACCCACGACCACCAGATTAAAAGT
>JADLHF010000103.1 GCA_020848935.1 Acetobacteraceae bacterium | reverse complement strand
GCTGGTGCCGGCGGCACGGACGATGGCCGCGACGGCTTCGGTGTCGGTGGTTGGCATCACCAGTATCGCAGTGCTGCGAACAGGGCGGCGACGGCGTCGGACCTGGTGAGCTTCACGCGGCCGGCGAGCGGGTCGGCGCGGCGCAGGCGGGCGGCGAGGCGTTCGGCGAGGCCGACGATGACGGCGGTTTCCAGGCGCAGGCGGCGGTCGCGGACCTGGGCCGGCAGGGCGCGGGCGGTGCGGTTGAGTGCGTCGCAGTGGTCCAGCAGGGTGTCGATGACGCGGCGCATGCCGGGAGTGGCGGCGGGGGCCTGGATGTCGGCGATGCCGGTGGCGAGGCGGTCCATCAGGTCCTGCGGCAGGTAGCAGCGGTCCAGCGCGTGGAAGTCTTTCTGGATGTCCTGGAGGTGGTTGAGCACTTGTAGCGAAGCGCACAGGGCGTCGGAGGGGGGGAAGGTGGCTTCGGACTCGCCGTGAAGTGCCAGGACGTGGCGGCCGACCGGCATGGCGGAGTGGCGGCAGTAGTCGAGCAGTTCGTCCCAGTCGGCGTAGCGCCGCTTGGTGGCGTCCTGGCGGAAGGCGACCAGCAGGTCGGTGGCGTGGCGGGGGGGGACGCCGGTGCGGGCGAGGCTGGCGCGCAGGGCGAGGGCGCTTGGGCTGCCGGTTTCGCTGGTGCCGAGCAGCACGGATTGCATCACGTCGAGCCGGCGCAGCTTGTCGTCGGGGGCGAGGTCGGGGCTGTCGGCGATGTCGTCGGCGTTGCGGGCGAAGGTGTAGTAGGTGTAGATTTCCGGGCGCAGGCGGCGGCTGATCAGGGCGGAGCCGACCGGGAAATTTTCGTCGGTGCGGGTCTTGCCCGACCAGGTCTCGACATTCTCGCTGCTCATGCGCGGCTGGCCGCATAGGCGCGGCCCTTCCATGACACGCCGCGGCCGAAATGGTGGCTGGCGGCGGCGGCGAGGGTGGCGGCCATGTAGAAGGCGGCGATGGCCGGCAGCAGCGGCGCCCAGGCGCGCGAGCGGCGATAGCGGTGCAGGGTGGGCAGGAAGGAGGCGGCCATGCCGGCCCAGGCGAGCAGCCCGGCGGCGCGCTGCCAACCCGTGCCGAAGAGCGCGAAGCCGGGCGGGGCCAGGAACAGCAGGGCGAGGCCGAGCAGGCTGCCGGCCAGCAAGAGCGGTGAGTGGCGCAGTTGGACATAGGCCGAGCGGGCGATCATGCGCCAGATATCGGCGACCCCGGGATAGGGGCGGATCGAGCGGGCGAGGTCGCTGTGGCCCAGCCAGAGGCGCCCGCCCGGCTTCACCCTGGCGGCCAGCGCGCAATCGTCGATCAGCCGGTCGGCGATGGCCGCGATGCCGCCGATGCGCGAAAGTGCGGTGCGGCGGATCAGGACCGTGCCGCCGGCCGCCGCGGCGGTGGCGGAAAGCGGATCGTTCACCCGCGCGAAGGGGTACAGCAGCTGGAAGAAATAGACGAAGGCCGGGATCAGGGCGCGTTCGGCGAAGCTGGTGGTGTTCAGCCGCACCATCTCGCTGACCATGTCGCAGCCGGTCGCCTCGGCGTGGGCGACCAGGGTGGACAGATGGGTGGGGTCGTGCGCGATGTCGGCGTCGGTCAGCAGCACCAGCGCCTCGTCGGTGGCGGCCACGCCCTGGTGCACCGCCCAGGGCTTGCCGGCCCAGCCGGCGGGGCGGGGCCGGCCGGCGATGACCGTCAGGCGGTCGGCGCCGGGCAGGGCGCGGGCGATGGCGGCGGTGGCGTCCTGCGAATTGTCATCGACCAGCACCACGCGGAACGGGCCAGGGTAGTCCTGGGCCAGCAGGCTGGCGAGGCTGCGGGCGATCATGTCGGCCTCGTCGCGCGCCGGCACCACCACGGCGACCGGCGGGGCGCCGCGCGGGCGCATCGGGGCCAGCGCGGGGCCGGACTGCCAGAACCGGCCGTGCAGCGCCAGCAGCCAGGCCCAGGCCAGCAGGGCGGCGACGGCGATCATGGCGGCAGCCGGCCAACTTCGCGCAGCCACGCCACCGCATCGGCCACCGCCGCGGCGGCGGGGCGGGGGGCATAGCCAAGTTCGCGGGCGGCCTTGGCGTGGGAGTAGAACATCCGCTTGCGGGCCATGCGCAGGTGGTCGCGGGTGACCAATGGTTCGATACCGAAACGCGCCAACGCCTCGCACGCCATCGCCACCGGCCAGAGCAGCCCGGCGGGCAGGCGGATGCTGGGCGGGGGGTGGCCGACGGCGTGGGCCACCAGGGCGAGCAGGTCGCGCAGGGACAGGTTCTCGGCGCCGAGGATGTAGCGCTCGCCGATGCGGCCGCGTTCCAGGGCCAGCAGATGGCCCTCGGCGACGTCATCGACATGGACCACGCACATGCCGGTGTCGATATAGGCCGGTATGCGGCGGGCGGCGGCGTCGGCGATCATGCGCCCGGTGGGGGTGGGCTTGATGTCGCGCGGGCCGACCGGGGCGGCGGGGTTGACGATCACCACCGGCATGGCTTCGTCGCGCACCAGCGCCAGCACCGCCTGCTCGGCGCGGTATTTCGATTTCTTGTAGATGCCGATGACGGTGTCTTCCGAAACCGGGGTGGTCTCGTCGGCCGGGGTGCCATCCTGCGTCAGGCCGAGGGCGGCGACGCTGCTGCAATGCACGATGCGCTCGGCCCCGGCGGCATGGGCGGCGCGCAGCAGGGCCACGGTGCCATCGACATTGGCGCGCAGCATGGCGGCGGGGTCCGGCACCCAGATGCGGTAGTCGGCGGCGACATGCAGCACGAAGCGGCAGCCGGTGGCGGCGCGGGCGAGGGAGGCGGGGTCGCCCAGATCGCCCTCGGCGATCTCCACGTCCAGCCCGGCGAGGTTGCCGCGGTCGCTGCCCGGCCGCGCCAGCACGCGCACGCGGTGGCCTCGCGCCAGTGCCGCACGCGCCACCGCCGAGCCGACGAAGCCGGTGGCGCCAGTGACAAGGGTATGCGGGGCGGAATCTGTGTGCACGCGAACGGCCATTTCCAGGGAGCGGCCTGTATAGCGGCGCCGGCGTCACCGACCAATCGGCCAGGCGTCCCGAAGGTGAAGGGGGTCCAGGGGGCTCTGCCCCATGGTCCTTATCTATTCGCGCTGCGCCTGGTCGATATAGACCTGCCGCCCGAGCCGGGTGCGCGACAGGCGCTGGCGATAGAGACCGTTCGCGGCCTCCCAGGTTTCCGGGGCCGGGGTGTCGGTGGGGCTGGCGCCGGGCGTCAGTGCTTCCACCAGGGCGCGGCCGTCGAGCATGTCGCCGCCGGGCAGGCCGAGCAGGGCCAGCGCGGTGGGCGCGATGTCCACCAGGCTGGCCGGCCATTCGCTGAGTTCGCCGCGCGGGGTGCGCAGCCCGGCCATGATCATCACCACCGACATCTCGGCCGCGGTCAGCCCGCCATGGGTGCCGCCGCCGATCGGCAGCGCGCCGTCGTTCAGGGTGACGCCGGGCAGGCCGAGCGGCGAGGGGGCGGGGCCGGCGCGCAGGGTGTACAGCACGTGCGCGGTGCGGCGATGGTCGGCCAGCACGGCGCTGCGCGGCAGCACGGCGGGCGGCAGGTCGGCGCCGTCGGCGGCGAAGACGTGGCCGATCCAGTCCTGGCGCGCGAGCCAGGCGGCGACCTCGGTGATGACGGCGGCCTCGCCGCACGGCACCACCACGCCGCCGCTGGCGCCGGGCAGCAGGCGGCAATCGGCGAAGCGGGGTTCGGCGGCGAAAAGCGGGGCGACGCTGACGCTGCCGGTGATGGTGGCATGGCCGTGGTCGGAGGCGGCCATAATGTGCAGCCTGTCGCGCATCGGCCCGGCCTGCCAGTCGTCCAGGATGCGGCCGAAGGCGGCGTCGGCGCGGCGCAGGGCGGCGAGGTTGGCTGGGCTTCCCAGCCCGGTGTAATGGGCGGAGGTGTCGGGTTCGCACAGCCACAGGATGGTTGCGGCCGGCGGGTTGGGCAGCAGGCGGGTGCGGAATGCCTCGGCGATCCACTCGGCGCGGCCGGGGCCGTCGGCCGGCGGCGGGGAGAGGCTGGCCAGCAGATCGGCGCCGCGCGGCGAGCAGGATTGGGCGCCGTGCACCGACAGCGTGACCTGGCCCAGTTCGGCAGCGGTGGGGTTCAGCACGTGGCTCTGTCCGGAGGTGCCGCTGCTGAGCACGGCGAAATCATGCCCGGCGGCCGCCAGGCGGGCGCCCAGGCTGGGCATGTCCAGCAGCTTCTCGCCGATTTCCTGTTCCAGGGCGCGCAAATCCTCGGCCTGGCCGGTATTGACGCTGCGCCCGGTCGGGCCCCGGACCTGCATATCGGCGGGATGGGCCAGCCGGTTGGCAACCAGGCCGTGGCGGCGCGGCTGGCAGCCGGTGGTGACGCTGGCCGAGCAGACCCGGGTTTCCGATGGAAAGACCGAGCGGGCGCGGGCGAAGCGGGTGCCCATGGCGGCCAGGCGCAGCAGGTTGGGCGTGGTGTCCGGCCGCACCAGGTCGGGGCGCAGGCCGTCGAACATCACCAGCAGGAACCGCTCGTCCATTCCGTTCGCCCTCGCGCTTGCCTCGGCAGTGCTTTAGCGGCCGCGCGCCGTGGCGTCATCCCGTGATGCGCGGGCGGCGGGCTGCTTCCGGCGCGGGGGTGGCATCGGCTAGGGTCGGGTGGTGCTGTGCGATCGTTCCTGCGTGGGTTGCCCGTGACCGCCGCCATCTCGGCCGGTGCCGCCATTCTGGCGGGGCTGGCGAGCGTGGCGGCGGCGCTGTTGGCCTTGGGCCTGGTGGCGTTGAGTCCGATGGGGCCGGGCGGGCGCGCCGGGCCGCGGCTGCGGGTGGCGGCGGCGGTGCTGGTGGCTGGGGCATGGGCGGTGGCGCTGTGCGATCTGGTGTTCGGCTTGGCGCCGGCGCGGTGGGAGCTGCCGTTCCTGCTGGCCGGGGTGCGGCCGGAACTGGCGCTGGATGCGGTGTCCGGGTTTTTCCTGGTGGCGCTGCTGCCGGTGGGCGTGGCGGGGCTCGCTGCGGGTGCGGCGCCGGGTGGGGTTGCGGTGCTGCTGGCCGGCGTGGTGCTGGCGGTGCTGGCCGGCGAGGGCGCGACATTGGCGCTGGGCGTGGCGCTGGCGGCGGGGGCGGCGGCGCTGCGGCTGCGCGATGCGGCGGCCGGGCGCTGGCCGATGGCCTGGGTTGGCTGGCTCGCGGTGCCGGCCTTGGCGATGGTGCTGGCGGTGCCGGGCGGGGATTTGCGGTTTGCGGCCTTGCGGATCAACCCGCCGGATGGGGCGGTGGCGGCGGCGATGCTGGGGCTGGTGCTGGCGGGCGGTGGCGCCGTGGCCGGGCTGGTGCCCTGGCATGGCTGGCTGGGCCGGGTGGCGGGGCGGGCGGAGGGCGGGCTGCTGGCCGCCGCGCTGGTGACCGGGTTGGGCGTCTATCTGCTGGTGCGCGTGGGGTTCGATCTGGCCGGGCCCGGCGAGGCCTGGTGGGGGGTGCCGCTGATGCTGGCCGGGGCCGCCGGGGCGATGCGCGGTGCCGCGCGGGCGGCACAGGCGGGGCGGCTGGACGCGGTGCTGGCGGGGGCCGCCGTGGCGCAGGCCGGGCTGGTGGCGCTGGCGCTCGGCATCGCGCTGGCGGCGCGCGCGGTGGATGACGGGCCGACCGCCACCATGGCGCTGTCCGCCGCGCTGTTCGGGGTGCTGGCCTTTGGCTGGACCCAGGCGCTGTGGGCGGTGGTGGCGGGCGCGGTGGCGGAGGGGGCGGGCTCCCTGGAGCTGTCATTGCTGGGCGGGCTGGCGCAGCGCATGCGGCTGACCACGATCGGCGCCCTGGCCGGCGGGCTGGCGCTGGCGGTTCTGCCGCCGGGGGCCGGGTTTGCGGCGCTGTGGCTGATGGCGCAGGCGGCGGTGACCTTGCCGCGCGGTGGCGGGGCGGATTGGTGGGCGCTGGCGTTGCTGGCGCTGGCGGCGCTGGCGGTGGCGGGCGGGTTGCTTGGCTTCGCCGTGGCGCGGGTGCTGGGCGTGGCGTTCCTGGGCCGGCCGCGCGCGCCACGGGCGGCCGCGGCGGACGAGGTGGCGCCGGCGCTGCGCTGGGTGATGCTGGTGCTGTCGGCGGCGGTGCTGGGATGCGGGCTGCTGCCGGTGGCGGTGCTGACGCTGGCCGCGCCGGCGGTGCGGTTTCTCGCCGGGCCGGTGGGCCAGGGGGTGCGGCTGGCGGGAACCGGTTGGGACGGCGCGGCGCCGCTGGGCCTGGCGCTGCTGCTGGCGCTGGCCGGGGCGCTGGTGGCGGCCGTGGTGCGGGCGCGCAGCCCGGCCGGGCACCGCGTGGCACCGGCCTGGGATGGCGGGCAGGGACCGGCGCCGGCATGGCTGCCGTTCGGCGACCCGGCGACCCAGATCGGCGCGGTCGGCTTCGCGCAACCGCTGGCCGACGGGTTGGGGAAGCTGGCGGGCACGCCGCGGCTGGGGTTGCCGGGTATTTCGCGCCGGGCGGCGCGGCTGGTGGCGCGTGGGCGAGCGTTGGGAGAACCTGCCCGCGTCGGCGCGGTGCTGCTGGCGATGCTGCTGCTGTATCTGGTGGGGGCGTGGTGAGCGCGCTGCTCGCCCTGTTGGCCCAGGCGCTGCACCTGGTGCTGATGCTGGCCGCGGCGCCGCTGCTGGCCGGGCTGGTGGCGCGGCTGGAGGCGCGGATGCAGGGGCGTGCCGGGCCGCCGCTGTTGCAGGCCTGGCGCGACATCGGCCGGGCGTTGGCCCGCCTGCCGGTGGTGGCCGAGGGCACTTCGTGGCTGTTGCGTGCCGCGCCGGGGCTGCGGCTGGCGGTGCTGGTGGTGGCGGCGTGCCTGGTGCCGAGCTTCAGCCGCGACATGACCCTGGCGCCGGCGGCCGACCTGCTGGTGGTCTTCGGGTTGCTGGCGCTGGCGCGTGCCCTGGCGGCGCTGGGGGCGCTGGATGAGGGCGGGGCGGCGGCGGGGCAGGCGGCTTCCGCCATGCTGGCGCGCGGCGCGATGGCGGCGCCGGCGGTGTTGCTGGTGGTGTTCGGGCTTGCGCTGGCGGCGGGTGGCACCGGGTTGGCCGGCATCCTGGCGGTGCGGTGGGCCGATGCGCCGGGGCTGCTGCCGGCGCTGTTGCCGCTGGGGCTGGCGCTGCTGCTGGCCGCCGCCGCCGATGGCGGGCCAGGGCCGACGCCGGAGCTGTCCGGTCGGCATGAGGCGCTGGCGGCGGCTGGCGATGCCATGCGGCTGACCGTGTGGCTGGCGCTGGTGGCGGTGCTGTTCCTGCCGCCATTCCTGCCACCGCCGCGGCTGGATCCGGCGGCGGTGGTGGGCGATTGGATGGTGTTCCTGCCGGTCTGGGTGGCGAAGATGGTGCTGCTGGCGGCCGGTCTTGCGGCGGCGCGCAGCCTGGCGCTGTGGCCGCGGGCGCGCGAGGTGCCCGGCGTATTGGCGCTGGCCGCCCTGTTGGCGGTGCTGGGCGTGGCGATGCTGTTTGCCGGGCAGCGCTGGCGATGAGTGCGGCATGGATCGAGGCCGGGCTGCGCGGCGTGGTGGAATGGGCCGCGGCGGCGATGCTGCTGCTGGCCCTGGCGGCGCTGCTGGCGCGGCGGGCCGGGCTGTTGGTGGGGCTGGTGGCGGCGCAGGCGGTGCTGCTGGCGCTGATACTGCTGGCCGAGGCCTGGCTGCGGGCGGACTGGCCGCTGGCGGCGGTGGCGGGGCTGACCGTGGCGGCCAAGGCGGTGGCGCTGCCCTGGGGGCTGCGCGCCCTGGCGCCGGCGCTGGGCGACTCGCCAAGGCGTGGCCCCGCCGTGCCGGCGGCGGGCGGGGTGGCGCTGGCGGGGGTGGTGATGGTGCTGGCGGCGCCGCCGGCCGGGCTGGTGATGGCGCTGGCCCTGGCGGTGGTGGCGGTGGGCGGGCTGGCCGCTTCCTGGCGGCGTGATCCCGCGGGGCAGGCGGTCGGCGTGCTGGTGCTGGAGAACGGGTTGGTGCTGGCGATCGCGACGGCGGCGCTGCCGGGCGCGGCGGCGCTGGCGCTGGCCAGCGGCATGGTGTCGGCGGCCGTGCTGCTGGGACTGGTGCGGCGCGTGCTGCCCGCCGCTGGTGCGCCATGACGATGGCGGCGCTTTCGGGTGGATGGCCGTGGCTGGTCGTGGCGGTGCCGCTGGCGGCGGCGGGCGGATTGGCGTTCGCGCGTGGTGCGGCGGCGTGGTGGGGAGCGGTGGCGGCGGCTGGGCTGACCCTGATGTTGGGTGTGGCGGTGGCCACGACAGGTTCGGGCGCCATCGGCGTTCGCGTCGACGCGCTGGCGGCGCATTTGATGGTGCTGGTTGCCGCTGCCGGGCTGCTGGCGATCTGGGGCGCGCGGCGGGGCGGACGGGCGGCGCTGGCGCTGGGGGTCCTGGCTGGGATCGAGCTGGCGGCGCTGGCCGAGGCGCCGCTGGTGCGCTGGGTGGGGCTGGCCGCGGCCGGGCTGTTGCTGCTGTCGGTGCCGCTGCCCACTGCGACCGACCGGCAGCGTGCGCGTCGGTGGCAGGCGTTGCTGGCGCTGGTGCTGGGGCTGGCGGCGGCGCTGTGCGGGCTGCTGCTGCTGGAGCGGGCGGCATCGGCGGGGCTGGCGGCGCCGGTGATGCGGTCGCTGGGCTTTGTCCTGCTGCTGGGCGGGCTGGCGGGGGGTGCGGGGCTTGCGCCGCTGCATGGCTGGATGCGCGCGGCCGGGGCCGGCACCCCGGCTTCGGCTGGGCTGGTGCCCGCTTTCGCGGCCGTGGCGCTGGCGGTGCTGCTGCGGGCGCGCGGGGATGTGGCGGGGCAGGATGGCGCGCTGGACCCTGGGCTGGGCCTGCTGGCGTTGGGGATGGCCAGCCTGGGGTGGGCGGCGGTGGCTGCCTGGCGGGGTGGCGGCGCGGGCGCGGCGCTGCCGCTGCATGCCGGGCTGGCGGCGGTGGCCTTCGGGCTTGGCGGCACGGTGGCGGATGCGGCGGGGCTGACGCTGTTGAGCGCCGCGGTGCTGATGGTGCCGTTGGTCCGGTCCGGCGGTGGCTGGGGGCGCGCGGGGCTGCTGGCCGCCCTGGCGCTGCTGCCGCCGTTCGCGACATTCGGGGCCGCGTTGGCGCTGCTGGGCGAGGCGGTGCGTACCCTGCCGTGGCTGGCGGTGCCGTCGGCGGCGCTGGCGGCCGTGGGTGCGGCGGGGTTGGCGCGGGCGGCGATGCGGGCCTGGGAGGGACGCCGGCAATCCCGGTCGCTGGCGGCGCAGGTGCCGGCGCTGCTGGTGCTGGGCGTGGCGCTGGCGGCCGGGTTGGCGCCGCCGGCGGCACGCTGGTTCGTGATGGTGGCGGAGGGGCTGCGATGAACCTTGCCGCGACGATCCGCGCCACCCCCGCCATGGCATGCCGGCCGTGGTCGCGCCATGTGGTGTCGCCGGAACGCTGGGCGGCGCTGGCGGAGGAGGCCGGGCTGGCGCTGCTGGCGCTGTGGGGCGAGGCCCAGGCCGTGCACGCCCTGTGGCGGGACGCGGCAGGGATGCTGGCGGTATCGCTGCCGGTGGCCGAGGGGCGCTACCCCGCGCTGTCGCCCCGGCGGCCCGGCGCGATCCTGTTCGAGCGGGCGATCGCCGACCTGTGGGGCCATGCGGCGACCGATGCGGTGGATGCGCGGCCCTGGCTGGATCATGGCAGGTGGCAGGTCACGGCACCGCTGTCGCCACGCCCGCCGGCGCGGCCGGGAGGGGCGGAGCCGGTGGACTTCGCGGCCGCCGAGGGGCTGGACCAGATCGCCATCGGGCCGCTGGCGGGCGGGATCGCCGAGGCCGGGCAGTTCCGCCTGTACATCCATGGCGGCGTGGTGGCGCGCGCCGAGGTGCGGCTGGGCTACCTGCACAAGGGCGTCGAGGCGCTGATGCGCGGCAAGTCTCCACGCGCCGCCAGCCGCTTTGCCGCCCGGCTGGCCGGCGAGGCGGCGGTGGCGCACGGCATCGCCTTCGCCCGCGCCGCCGAGGCGGCCTGCGACGTGGCACCACCGCCGCGCGCGCTGGCATTGCGCGCGGTGATGGCCGAGGCGGAGCGGATCGCCAGCCACCTCGCCGACCTCGCGGCATTGGCGCGGGCGGGCGGCGTGGTGCTGGCCGCCGGGCCGTGCGAACGCCATCGCGAGGCGATGCTGCGCGCCGCCGCGCAAGGCTTCGGCCACCGGCTGATGATGGACGTGGTGGTGCCCGGCGGGCTGGCCACCGACCTTGCGCCCCAGGGCGGGGAGGCGCTGCGCAGCGCCGTTGCCAGCCTGGCCGGCGACCTGCCAGGGCTGGCACGGCTGTGCGCGGGGCTGGCGCGGCGGCTGGCCGGGGTGGCGGTGACGCCGCCCGACACCGTTTCCGCCCTGGCGCCGGGTGGGCCGGCCGGGCGGGCCGCGGGGCGTGACGGTGACCTGCGCCGGGCACCGGGCTACCGGCCGTATCACGACCTCAATGTTCCGCCGCCCCACGAGACCGGCGGCGACGCGGCGGCACGGCTGGCGGTGCTGCTGGCTGAGCTGCGCGACTCCGCCCGCATGCTGCGCACGCTGCTGGCCGAGTTGCCGGGCGGCGAGACGGTGGCCGCGCTGCCGCAGGCCGCCGGCGAGGGGTTCGGCTGGGCCGAGGGGCCGCGCGGCGACATCTGGACCTGGCTGCGGCTGGAGGGCGGGCAGATCGCCGGCGCCTTCCTGCGCGATCCCGGCTGGCTGCACCTGCCGTTGCTGGCCGCGGCGGCGGCGGGCAGCGACCTGGCCGACTGGCCGGTGCTGCGCGCCTCCTTCGGCCTGTCGCAGTCGGGGATGGACCTGTGAGCGGCCCGCCCTGGCGCCGCCTGGTGGGCAACCTGCGGACCCGCCCCGCGGTGCTGCCGGCGCCGCCACTGGAGGCGGAGGCGGTGCGGGACCTGGCGGCGCGGCTGGCCGCGGCGGGCATACGGCGGCTGGGGCGCGGCTTGTCGCTGCATGCGCTGGACCCCGGCAGTTGCGGCGGCTGCGAGCTGGAACTGCGCGCGCTGGCCGGCGTGGCCTACGACCTGTCCCGCTTCGGGCTGCGGTTCGTGGACAGCCCGCGCCAGGCGGATGTGCTGCTGGTCACCGGGCCGGTCACGCGCAACCTCCAGCCCGCCCTGGTGCAGGCGTGGGAGGCGGCACCCGACCCGCGCTTCGTGGTGGCGATCGGCGATTGCGGCATCGATGGCGGCGTGTTCAAGGGCAGCTACGCCGTGGCCGGCGGCGTGGATACCACGCTGCCGGTCGATCTGGTGGTGCGCGGCTGCCCACCCGCGCCCGAGGAGGTGCTGGAAGGGCTGCTGTTGCTGCTGGAGGCGAATGCTGTCCGATGAGAAAGAAGAAAGGTCTTCTTTTGCTGAAGAAAAAGAAGCAAAAAGACTTTAATAATTTTTTATCGAGAATTGAGTGCCACCGCGATAGCTTTCGAATAAAAGTTTTTTGGTTCTTTTTTTCAAAAAAGAACATTCTTTTTCTGTGATTTCTTCACACCCTCTATAGCGGCAGAGGACTGACGCGGATCATCTCGCCGTGGCGGGTTTCCCCATCGAGGCACAGGGCGGCGATGGCTGGTGCGACGTTTTCGGGCCGGGCCAGCTTGGTGCGGTCCTCGCCGGGGAAGGCGGTGGTGCGGATGGCGGTGTCCACCGCGCCGGGATCGACCAGGTTCACCCGCAGGCTGGAGCGGCGGGTTTCCTCGGCCCAGCTCATCACCAGGTGGTGGTGGGCGGCCTTGGTTGCGCCGTAGGTGCCGAAATAGGCGGTCGGGCGCAGCACGATGCGGCTGGTCAGGAACAGTGCGCGGCCGTGCGCGGCGGCCAGCAGCAGGGGGCCGCAACTGCGGATCAGGCGCAGCGGGGCGCCCACGTTGACCGCCATGGCTTCGTCCCAGTCGCGCGGATCGATATGGGGGGCGGGGGTCACGCGGCCCATCACCGCGGCGTTGGAGACCAGGATGTCCAGGCGGCGAAACCGCTCGAACAGGCTCGGCCCGACCGTATCCAGTGCCGCGGCGTCGCGCAGGTCCAGCGGCAGCAGGGTGGCGGTGCCGCCGATGGCGCGGATGGCGTCGTCGGTTGCCTCCAGCCCGCCCTGGGTGCGCGCCACCAGCACGACATGCGCGCCCAGCCGCGCCAGTTCCACCGCCGTGGCCGCGCCGATGCCCCGGCTTGCGCCCGTCACCAGGGCGATCCGTCCCGCCAATTCCGTCATCTCTCGCCTCGCTGCCGCAGTGTGGGCAAGTTAGAGTATTGCGCGTGCCGGGCGAAGCCGGGCCAGGAGGACGCATGCATCAGGATCCCGCCACCGCCGCCAAGCGGCTGGACCCAGCAACTGCCGCCAAGCGGCTGGGCCTCGCGCCGATGATCCACCCCACGGCGCAGGTGCGCGACTCCAGCTTCGGCGCGTATTGCGAGGTTGGCGCCCGCACCAAGGTCGCAGAATGCAGTTTCGGCGACTACAGCTACATCGTCGCCGATGCCGAGATCATCTATGCCACGGTCGGCAAGTTCTGCTCGATCGCCGCGCATACCCGCATCAACCCCGGCAACCATCCGCTGGAGCGGGTGGCGTTGAACCATTTCACCTATCGTTCCTCGGCCTATGGGCTGGGCGAGGACGATGCCGATTTCTTCCAGTGGCGGCGCGACCACCATGTGACGCTGGGGCATGACGTGTGGATCGGCCATGGTGCGATCCTGCTGCCAGGGGTCAGCGTGGGCAACGGGGCGGCGATCGGCGCCGGTGCCGTGGTGCGCCACGACGTGGCCCCCTATGCCATCGTTGTCGGCGTGCCGGGCCGGGTGCTGCGCATCCGCTTCCCGCCCGAGATCATCGCCGCCCTGGAGCGAATTGCCTGGTGGGACTGGCCGCACGAGCGGCTGGGGGCGGGGTTGAGGGATTTCCGCGCCATGTCAGCGGAGGCGTTCTGCCGCAAATATGATCCAACATAACGACAAATACGATTTTCTCCAAATGGTGAAAATTTCGAATTCATCAAACAGAAAATATAGCCATTTTGTATCGAATTGAAATTTTTAACATCCTTGTGAATGGAAACGCTTCCTGCGGTGCCCTTGATCCGGCTCCTCGTCGCACCGCCTTGGGAGAAGCCCGCCACACCGTCTCCGCGGTTGCCGTCAGGTCGATATGGAGGGCGCCCATTGGCGCCAATGCGTCGAGGATGGCGTTGGCTGCTGCCGGAGGGCGGCGGACGGTGCCGGCTTCGCCGCCGTCCACCTGGCCGGCCGCGGTGACCGGGTTGGCGGCTTTACCGACGTCGGCGGTGGTGGAATAGCGCTGCATTTCCAATGTGCTGGTTTTCGGCCGAAGTTGGGATATCAGCCGCCAGTGGCGTGCGCGAGCGAGCGTGCTTGGGCTTGGAGGTGCGGTGGCGCTTGGAGTTCTGGTCCAGCGCCAGACGCGCCGCTGCGGCGATGCCTGGCAAATGACCGGAGGGCACCGCTGACACGGAGTTGCCGGGATTCCGAAGTATGCCTACAAAAATAGACGATTTTAATAAAAATCTACTGTCGCTATAAATTTATCAGATCTTTCACGCATGACGATCGCTGATGACGGATTTGTCATTTGACTGCAATTTGCTTGCCTTTGATCCTTCTGAAGGCAAAAATGTATGCCGGCAGAGACGAGGGAGAAATATAATGGCGGTCTTCACGAATGTGAGCTACCCCGTTGGAACGATCGCCGTGGTTACATTCGTCGAACTCACGGCCACGGTCGGCGCGGTCTTCACGTTTGAGGGGGTGTTGAACGGGACCATCAACGGGCCCTCCGAGATTGCCACTCTGACCCTGAACGGCACGGATTTCCAGATCGTATCGACGTCAATCGATCAAGCCGACCAGATGGTGTTCCAGTTCGGCGACGATTTCATCATCATCAGCAACACGCCGCTGACCGGGGGCCAGGAGATCCCGTTCAGCGAAGTGACTTTCGGCGATTACGTCGTTCCCTGTTTCGCCGCCGGCACGCGCATCCTGACCCGCCGCGGCGAAGTGGCGGTGGAGGATCTGCAGGTCGGGGATCAGGCGATGGCGCTGCGCAGCGGCGGCTTCTCGACGATCTCGTGGATCGGCCAGCGCCAGCTTTCGTGCGCCGCGGGGAGCAAGCAGGCCGAGAAATGGCCATTGCGCGTACGGGCGGGCGCTTTCGGCGACGGCAAGCCGCACCGTGACCTGTTCCTGTCCCCGGACCATGCGGTGCACGTGAATGGCGTGCTGGTGCCGATCCGTTATCTGGAGAACGGCGTCACCGTGGTGCGCGCGCCGAGGGAGGAGGTGACGTATTTCCACATCGAGCTGGATCGCCACGACCTGTTGATCGCCGAGGGCTTGGCGACCGAGAGCTATCTCGACACGGGCAATCGCCAGGATTTCGAAGGCGTGGCACGCACCACCACGTTTGCTGAGAGGGACGAGCGCAAGGCGCGCCAGATCTGGGCGGAAAAATCCTGCCTGCCGCTTCACGTCAGCGGGCCGGCGGTGGCGGAGGCGCGTGCCATGCTGATGCGCCGGGCCGCGGAGATGGGCCTGGGCAGTGTTGTCGAGCCGGAGCTGCGCCTGCGCGTTGGCGGCCGCGACATCCTCCCCACCCCCTTCGGCGAGGGTTGGCACTTCGAGCTGCCGCAGCTGACGGCGGGGGCGAAATTGCTTTCCATCGCGCACGTTCCCGCGGTGACGGCGGCGGGGTCGTCGGACTATCGATGCCTGGGGGTTCCGGTGACCCGGATGATGGTCGATGGGCGGCCGGTGTCGCCCAGCGCGCCATTCCTCAAGCACGGTTGGCATCCGCCAGAGGATGACCTGCGGTGGACGACGGGATTGGCGCAACTGCCGCCGCTGCGCACTCTGACCCTTCTGCTGGCGCCGATCGTCCCGGGCGGGAGCACAGTGCGGAACGAGGATGCATCGCCGGTTGCCAGCGCGGCCTGACGATAACAGGCCGCAAGATGAGAGCGGTGTGTGCTGTGCCGGCGACGGTGCAGCACACCTGTTCATTTTGTGATTGGACTTCTAGAGCGTGATGGCCAGAAGATGGTCTGGCAGATGGGTTTGAACTAGGAATTAAAGCAAGCAACTGGAGCGGAATGGCCGCATTTTTCGGCAGCCATTCGATTTTTTAGACGCCGTCTTTTGGCGTTGGCCCGAGAATCGGGTTGGCCTGAAAATCGGGTTGGATTGAAGGTTGGGCCGGCCTGACAAATCCAGGTTGGCTTGGCTGTGCCATTGTAGAGAGGTGTCGCCGATGCGTTCCAGGGTGCTGGCGATGGGTGGTGGGGAGCGCATTAGTAGCGCCACACTTCGCCGTCATACCACCTCGGACGCGGCGCCCACGGTGCTGCGACCCAGTTCGCCACGCAAACGGCTGACCCGCGAGATCGCTGCCGGCATTCTGGCCGGCGGCGACGTTGTGGCGTTGGTGCTGGCCGGATCGTTGTTTCTCGCGTTTGGTCCCCAGGCGGCATTGATGCCCTGGGCGGCGATTTTGTCCGGCCTGGCTTTTCTGCTGATCAGCTGGGTTGCGGGCGACTACGCGCCACACGGGCGCGTTCCGATGCCGGTGGGCACGTTGTTGGCCTGGCTGGGTGGAGCAGGCGGGTGTTTGGCCCTGTTGGCGCTCGCCGAAGGAATGGGGGCCAGCGACTTGAGCGGCGCGTGGACGGGCGTCGGCACCCTGGGTGCGGCCGCACTTTGGTTGGGTGGCACGGCCGTGTTGCTGCTGCTGTGGCGGGAGTGGCTGCGCCATCGGATGGTTGCCTGGCGCCGCGGCGGGCATCTGGTGACCAGGGTGGCCGTTGTCGGCGCGGATGCGCGATGCGCGGCGCTGATTACAGCATTGACCCGCGATAGCGAGGCCAGCGGCGTGGAATGCGCCGGTATCTATGATGACGCACCAATCCCGACCGCGTTGGACTCGGCCGTGCTGGCGCCGGTGGTGCTGGGTGGGATAAGGGTGACGCCGCTGGGCGATCTGTTGCGCGATGTGGCCGCCGATCGGGTGGATGGCGTGGTGATTGCGGTGGCCTGGGACGATGCGGCGCGGGTGCGCGCCCTGTGTTCCTGGTTGCCCGACCTTGTTGTGGATGTCTGGCTGCTCGCCGACCCTGACTCACCCGCGGCGCAGGCGCGCGGCGCCATGCTGGTTGGTGGCGTGAAGCTACTGGAGGTATGGCGCAGGCCACTGGGCGGCTGGCGCGGCGTGACCAAACGTGCCGAGGACCTGGTGATCGGGAGCGTGCTGCTGCTGCTGTGCCTGCCGGTCATGTTGTTGACCGCCGCGGCGGTGGCGTTGGGGAGCAGGGGGCCGGTGCTGTTGCGCCAACGCCGCTTCGGCTATGGCAGTTCACCCTTCCAGATCTACAAGTTCCGCACGATGTACTACGATCAGAGCGATCTCTCCGGGGCGCGGGCGACGGTGAAGGGGGACAAGCGGGTGACGCGGGTCGGCCGCTTCCTGCGCGCATCCAGCCTGGACGAACTGCCGCAGTTGCTGAACGTGCTGCGCGGCGAGATGTCGCTGGTGGGGCCGCGACCGCATCCCGTGGAAATGCTGATCGAGGGCGTGTACTACGAGGACCTGGTGGAAGAGTATCTGTCGCGCCACCGGATGAAACCGGGCATAACAGGAATGGCCCAGATATCCGGTTCCCGCGGTCTGGTCGACACCCGCGAAAAGGCGCAGCGGCGGGTGGACCTGGATTTGCACTACATCGAGAACTGGTCGCTGGCGCTCGATCTGCGGATCCTATGGCAGACGGCACTGAAGGGATTTTTCAACACGGGCGCATCCTGACATGGCATTTCCGCGGTGCATGGCCTTGTTGTTTAGGAAATGCAGAGGACTGCCCCCGGGGGCATTGCGGCCCGAGCTCCTCGGAGCCGCGTCGGAAAGGAGATATTTTGTATGAAAGTTGTCATTCTGGCGGGAGGGTCGGGCACCCGCGCCTATCCCTACACCGAGTACCTGCCCAAGCCGATGATGCCGGTGGGCGGCAAGCCGGTGCTGCTGCGCGTGATGGAGATCTATGCCCGCCAGGGGATCAGGGACTTCGTGCTCTCGGTGGGCTACCGCAAGGAAGTGATCATCGATTATTTCGAGAACCGCAACCTGGGCTGGAACGTCGAGATCGTCGACACTGGTGCCGCGACCGATACCGGAGGGCGCATCTACAACTGCCGCCACCTGCTGACGGAGACGTTCATGGCGACTTACGCGGATGGGTTGTCGGATGTGCCGCTGGACCGGTTGCTGGCATTCCACCAAGCGCGTGCGGTGTTGGGCACGGTCACCTGCGTGCCGTTGCGGTCCCAATACGGTACCGTGTCCAGCGACGACACCGGGCTGATCACCGAGTTCAGGGAGAAGCCGGTTCTGGCGGCGCATTGGATCAATGCCGGGTTCTTCGTCATGGAGCCGGAGATATTCAATCACTGGCAGGGCGAAAACCTGGAGCGTGACGTGTTCCCCAACCTGTTGCCGAGCCGCCGCTTGGCTTCGTACCAGCACGACGGGTTCTTCAAGTCGATGGACACCTATAAGGACCAGCAGGAGATCGAGGCGTTGTTCAGCGCGGGCTCGCTGCCGTGGCTGCGCGAACCGGCCAAGGTTGCCTAGAGCGTGAAGGACGAAGGTGGACTCACGCGCAGATCCGAGTCACGCCACAAGACAGGGAGCTAGAGCGGGATGGCCGGCGACTTCAGCGGCCATCCCGCCCTAGGGCCCAAATGGGCGCTGCGGCGCATCGATTTCCCCGCATTCTATCGAAGCAGGTTGAGATTCATATTTTCCGATTGGTTTCCCGCAAGCGACCACGCACCGAACGTCGCCAGCCGGCCATGACCATCCAGCTGTGCACCGGTTCAAGGGTGCGCCGGCGGCATTTGTCGTTGGCTGGCCGACGTGCTTGCGGTACCAGTATTGCGCGCACCAGCGTTTCGCGGCGCGATGACGTTCGGCCGG
>JADLHF010000102.1 GCA_020848935.1 Acetobacteraceae bacterium | reverse complement strand
TACGATTGTCCGACGCCGATAGCCGAGAGCCACCAGATGGTCGGGATATGTATCAACTATTCGGACGATGCCGCCCAAGTCGGCGTTCTCTACCGACAGCGATTCCAGGCATGGTTTTGACATATGGGTTCTCCTTCAATGTCACAGGGACATCGAACGAGAACCCAAAATTATGCAGAGCGTGACGAAAAACACATCGACCCCAAAGCCGCTTCGAACTGCCAGATATGAAGGCTGGCTTTCTAGCAACTCGGCATAATTCCATACACCGCATATGGCCCCAACAAGGAGGGGGCGAAGGGGTCCTACACCATCTACGCCATCACGGAGTGACCGACGATTGGCGGGGTGCTGAAGCGGCATCCCGCCTGCTTCCGAAGATGATCAATCGTGCCCGGAGAACGCAATCTTCCGGGCGCGCTCTTGGCTTGGCTCATCGCCACGCTCAGCGCGAATGGTCCCGTCACGCGCAGGGGACCTTCCCACGCGAGACACAGGAGGCGCCCATGACTTACGACCCAGCATGCTACGCCAAGCTGCTCGGCCTTGCCGCCCACGCCCGGCTTTCCTGGCACCACTGGTTCAGCCGAGCCCGCGCCACCCGCCTCGGCCTCAGCGACGACCGCTACGGCGGCGCCTACGCCCTGGACGGGGCCGCCATCTGGCGCCGCCGCCTGGCGGAGTTGAATGCGCAGATCCGCGCGAACGAGGCGGGGGCCTGATGGCACCCTCCCTCCTCCGATGGATCGTGCTGGCCAACGATGGCCGGCACTCCACCCTCGGATGCGACACGGCACCCGAAGATGCCGAGGTGGCCGCCGCCGGTGCCGCCCTGGCAAGCATGGGATTGACCGGCTTGCTGGTGCGCCTGGACGGCGACTACTGGTCGCGCCGGAAGACGGGGGCGCTCACCATGATCCAGCCCTTGTCTCACGCCGTCGACGCCGACTGGCCCGCCGCCGTCGCGGCCTTCGAAGCCATGCGCATGGCAGCAACGTCATCGAAGGTCCGATCCTCGCCACCGAGGATAGCGGGCTGACTGCTGCTCTCCTCCCACCGTCGCACGATCACGTCGACATAGGCGGGATCGATTTCTAGCAGCACCGCCTGCCGATCCGTCCGCTCCGCGGCGATCATGGTTGTGCCGGACCCGCCGAAGGGATCGATTACGATGTCGCGGTGCTTGCTGCTGTTGCGGACGGCGCGCTCCACCAGCGCCACCGGCTTCATCGTCGGGTGCAGGTCGTTGCGCGCTGGCTTGTCGAAATTCCAGACGTTCCCTTGGTCCCTGGCGCCACACCAGTAGTGCTGGTTGCCGGCCTTCCAGCCATAGAGCATCGCCTCGAATTGCTGGTGGTAGTCGGCCCGGCCAAGCGCGAAGGTGTTCTTGGCCCAGATGATGGTGCTGGACCACTTCCCGCCTGCCTCTTGCCAGGCCCGGTGCAGCGTCGGCCATTCCGACGAGGACATGCAGACGTAGCTGGCGCCCTTGGTGACAGCGAGCAGGTTGCTCAGCGCCGGCCGCAGGAAGTCCATGAAGCCGGTGCCGAGCGCGTCGTTGGCGATCGTCATCTTCGCCGCGGTGCCGCCCTGGTAGGCGACATTGTAGGGCGGGTCCGTGAAGGCCATGTCCGCCAGGCGCCCCTCGCCCAGCGCGCGCTTCACGTCCTCCAGCTTGGTGGAGTCGCCGCACAGCACGCGATGTGGGCCGCAGATCCAGAGGTCGCCGGGACAGGTAATCGGTACCTTCGGCAGTGGCGGTACCTCGTCGGCCTCACCAGCATCTCCACCCTCGGCCGCGGCAAGCAGCTGATCAAGCTCGAGGCCGGAGAAGCCGAGCACATCGAGATCGACCACGCCCTCGTCGCGGATGCGGGCGAGCTCGGCTGCGAGCAGTGCCTCGTCCCAGCCGGAGTTGAGCGCAATCTGGTTGTCGGCACGCCGCAATGCTCGTGCCTGCGCCTCGGTCAGGTGCGCCAGGCGGATCGCCGGCACCGACGCCAGGCCCAGGCGCTTTGCTGCCAGCACGCGGCCGTGGCCCGCGACGAGCACGCCCGCCGCGTCGACCAGCACGGGGTTCACGAAGCCGAACTCGGCAATCGAGGCGGCGATCTGCGCCACCTGCACATCGGAGTGCGTGCGGGCATTGGCGGCATAGGGCACCAGCGACGCTACCGGCACAGCCACCACAGCTAGATCATGCTGCATGGGCCGACTCCTGCTCCGCCGTGCGCTCGGCCGCGATGGCGTCGTAATCCCAGCCGTCGCCGTCCAGCGTCACCAGCAGGTCAGGATGGTTCTGCCGCCACCGCGCGATCGCCAGATCGACATAGGCGGGTGCCAGTTCGATCGCCCGGACCTGCCGGCCGGTGCGCTGGCCTGCGAGGATGGTGGTGCCCGACCCGGCGAAGGGCTCGAACACCAGGTCGCCGGGCTGGGAGAACGCCTCCATGGCGAAGGCCGGCAGCTTCACCGGGAACACCGCCGGATGCTCCACCTCGATGCCGCGCTCCTTGTGCCGGGTGATGCGCACCACGTTGTCCGGAATGCGGAACTCCTGGATCGGCCGACCCTCGTGCGAGTTGCCGCTCATCGTGCCGTCCGCCCGGCGCAGCCCCGACATCAGCAGCGGATCGCCCGCCCATTTGCAGGGCACGGTCTTGTTCGCCTGCCGCGCCTGGCGATTGAAGTGGAACAGGAACTCGAAGCTGGGCGCGAGCCGGCCATTCCAGTCGCCGGGCAGGCCAGGGCCCTGGTCCCAGACATACCAGCCGAACCGGCGCCAGCCGATTGTGCGCATCCATTCGATCCACCCCTGCCAGTAGGGGTGCCACTCGTTGTCACGATGGGTGAGGCCGAGGTTCACCAGGATCTGGCCATCGGCGGCGAGGGCATCGGCGGCGTGCTGGAACACGCCGCGCATCAGCGCGTCCCAATCGGCGATGCCGCCGGTGGTGTAGTTCCGCTGGCTGCCATAGGGCGGGGAGGTGAACAACAGCACTGCCCGTTCCCCGGCCATGACGCGCGCTACGCAGCGGGCGTCGGTGCTGTCGCCGCAGGCCAATCGGTGATCGCCGAGGCACCAGACGTCGCCGATGCGCGCGACTGCCTGGCGCGGCGGTTCCGGCGCGTCGTCGGCGGGATCGTCCTCCTCCGCATCGCCGCCAGAAACCGCGGGCGCCCCCTCGCCATCCGCATCGGCGCCCTCCTGCTCGTCCCGCGCATCGCCATCGGTGACGGCCTCGTCCGCGGCGGCCAGGATCGCGCCGATCTCGTCCTGCGAGAACCCGATGGCCAGGAGATCGACCTCGCCGGCCTGCTGCAGCCCCGCCAGTGCATCGCGCAGCAGTGCCTGATCCCAGGTCGCGTTCTCGGCAATGCGGTTGTCGGCGAGCCGCAAGGCGTCCCTCTGCCCCGGCGACAGGTGCTTGAGGACGATCACCGGCACCTTGGCGATGCCGAGTGCCTGCGCCGCCTCGAGCCGGCCGTGACCCGCAATGAGCACGCCGTCCTCGTCCACCAGCAGCGGGTTGGTGAACCCGAATGCCAGCATGCTGGCCTTGATCTGCTCGATCTGCTCGGCGGAGTGCAGCCGGGCATTGCCGCCATGCGCGCGCAATTCCCCTACCGGACGCAGCACGATTTTCGCGGCCATCCAGGGCACGGTCATGGGAACATCCGAATTGTCAGAGGGTGGTGCCGCGCACCGCGAACCAAAATTGAGACTTGGCGCTAGGGGCCTATCGCGCTCATGCCCCCCGCATCGATCCGGCCCAGGAAGGAACCATGGGATCGATGCAGGTTGGGTAGGCTCGATGCCGTCGGGGCCGGTGGCCCTTCATCGGCGAATG
>JADLHF010000101.1 GCA_020848935.1 Acetobacteraceae bacterium | reverse complement strand
TCAGGGTGCGGGCGAGGTTGGCGCGGCGGCTGCCCTCGACGGTTGTGAGGGTGGGGGTGGCGGGGATGGTGTCGGCGATGGCGGTGAAGTCGCAGCGGCCGGTGGCGGCGAGGCGGTCAACCAGCTCGTTGACGTGCATGTGGGCGAAGCCGATGACGCCGGTGCGGTAGCGGTTGGGCATTGCTGGGCTCCTGCGGGGCGATGGCGTTTTAGACGGTCTTCCTGGGCGCGGGTAGCACGGGTGGTGCGGGTAATTCAGGGCGGCGTGTCGCCAATGCGTTGGATTCTTGCGCCGCCGCGCCGGGGGTGCGCAGGATGGTCGGGTTGGCGGACTCAATGGAGGGGCGGATGCGGCTGCTGGGGGTCATCGGCTTTCTTGCCATCGCGGTCGGGATCGCGGCCGGGGTGTTCTTCTTCGGCGGATTCTACAACATCGCGGCCACCGAGACGGACCCGGCACCGGTCGCGGCCGCACTGGTGCGGGTGCGGACGGCGTCGATCGACCATCATGCCACCGATCGGCCACCGGCGGGGTTCGGCGGCCCGGAGATGGTGCAGCAGGGGGCGGCGGCGTTTGCGGCGCGGGGCTGCGCCAATTGCCATGGCGGGCCGGGGGTGGAATGGGCGAAGTTTTCCGAGGGGCTGAACCCCAGCCCGCCGGACCTGAACGAGGTTGGACCCGAGTTGGCGCCGCGCGAGGTGTTCTGGGTGGTGAAGAACGGCATCCGCATGACCGGCATGCCGAGCTTCGGGGCGATCGGGGTGACGGATGACGAGCTTTGGAAGATCGCCGCGTTCGTCAAGGCTTTGCCGCAGGTGACCCCGGCCGATTATGCCGCCTGGACCGCCGCGAAGCCGTAACGGTTGCCGCGGCTTGAGAGCGGAATGAAGCGGAAAGCGTCATTCGTTCAACGGGGCCGGATTCCCTCCGCCGGGTTGGCGCAGAAGATTGCGAGCTTGTTGCCTTGGGGGTCGCGGAGATAGGCGACGTAGAAATTGGCGCTGTAGTCGGGGCGGAAGCCGGGGGCGCCTTCGTCGGAGCCGCCGGCCGCGAGGCCCGCGGCGTGGATGGCACGGACCAATTTCTGTGTCGTGGCCTCGAAGGCGGTCATGGCGCCGTTGCCGGCGGTGGCGGGGTTTCCGTCGAACGGTTTCTTCACGTAGACGGCGCCCGGGCCGCTTGCCCAGCCCGGCACATCGGGCGCGGTGAACGCGATGCCGTGCGCCGATTCCTCCTTCGTGTAGCCGAGCGGGGTCAGGATGGCGGTGTAGAAACGCCCGGAGCGCTGCAGGTCGTTGGCGCCCACGGTGATGTACCCCGGCATGTCATTTCTCCCTTTCCCGATCATCCTGCCTTGTTGAATAAAGTTTTTTTGCTTCTTTTTGTTCACAAAAAGAAGAGTCTTCCTAAACTGCAAGGTCTTTCATCTGGGAATAGAGATCGGCCTTGGCCTCGAACCCGATGCCAGGCAGTTCCGGCAGGGTGACGTGGCCGTTTTCGACCCTGATGCCATCGGGGAAGCCGCCATAGGGCTGGAAGAGGTCGGGGTAGGATTCGTTGCCGCCGAGGCCGAGGCCGGCGGCGATCATCAGGGACATCTGGTGGCCGCCATGGGGGATGAGGCGGCGCCAGGACCAGCCCATGTCGCGCATGACCTGAAGCGTGCGCTGGAATTCGCAGAGGCCGTAGCTCAGCGCGCAGTCGAATTGCAGCCAGTCGCGGTCGGGGCGCATACCGCCGTAGCGCAGGAGGTTGCGGGCGTCCTGGTGGCTGAAGAGGTTTTCGCCGGTGGCCATGGGGTTGGGGTAGAATTCGGCCAGGGCGGATTGGAGGTGGTAGTCGAGCGGGTCGCCGGCTTCTTCGTACCAGAAGAGGTTGTACGGGGCGAGCATCCTGGCGTAGGCGATGGCGGTTTCGAGGTTGAAGCGGCCGTTGGCGTCGACGGCGAGGCGGGCTTTGCCGTCGAGTTCGGCGAGGACGGCTTCGATGCGGGCGCGGTCTTCGGCGAGGCTGGTGCCGCCGATCTTCATTTTGACGACGGTGTAGCCGCGATCGAGGTAGGAGCGCATCTCGGAGCGCAGGGCGGCGGTGTCCTTGCCGGGGTAGTAGTAGCCGCCGGCGGCGTAGACGAAAACCTTGGGGTCGGCCTGGATGCCGTGGCGTTCGGCGAGGAGGCGGAAGAGGGGTTTGCCGGCGATCTTGGCGGTGGCGTCCCAGACGGCCATGTCGATGGTGCCGACGGCCACCGAGCGGTCGCCGTGGCCGCCGGGCTTTTCGTTGGTCATCATGGCGGCCCAGACGCGGTCGGGGTCGAGGTTGGTGCCTTCGTCGTTCAGCAGGGTGGCGGGCGGGGCTTCGGTGATGCGCGCGGAAAAACGTTCGCGGATGAGGCCGCCCTGGCCGTAGCGGCCGTTGGAGTTGAAGCCGTAGCCGATGACGGGCTTGCCGTCGCGCATCACGTCGGTGACGACGGCGACCAGGCTGGCGGTCATCTTGGTGAAGTCGATATAGGCGTTGCGGATGGGCGAGGAGATCGGGCGGGTGATCTCGCGGATTTCGGTGATGCGCATGGCGGGTTCCGGGCTTGGGACAATGCATTGATTGTCCAGTGGCGGCGGCGAGGCAACAGGGGCGGTGCGATGGCGTGGGGGTTTCTGGTTCTGGCGGGGCTGTTCGAGATCGGCTGGCCGCTGGGGTTGAAGCTGGCGCAGGCGCCGGGGCGTGGGGTGCTGGGATGGGGCGGGGCGGTGGTGGCGATGGGGTTGTCCGGGCTGTTCCTGTACCTGGCGCAGCGGGAGATCGCGCTGGGGACGGCGTATGCGGTGTGGACGGGGATCGGGGCGGCGGGGACGTTTGCGGTGGGGGTGATGTGGTTCGGCGATCCGGCGACGATGGGGCGGTTTTTCGGGGTGGCGATGATCCTGGGCGGGGTGGTGACGCTGAAGCTGGCGGGGTGACGGCTTATTTTCTTGACATTGCTGCGGCGCACCATTAGACAGTGAGGGCGCGCCTTGAGTTTGTTCCGTGCGCTGCCAGCCTGTGTTTCACCCTTCGGTTGTGAAGGGGTGGCCCCATTGCCGAATTCCGACGTAACTTTGTCGGGCGGGCATGCAGGCCGACGCACCACTCGGTAGCCCGTTCCATTCCCCATATTGCGCCGGTTCGCGGTCCGATTTGCCGCGCGTATGCGTATTCGCGCCTGCGCCTTGTAGCTAACGGCCGCTGCCCGATGGCGCGGCCGATCCGAAAGTGATGACCTAATGACAACATTTGAACAACTCGGGCTGGAGCCTGCGCTGCTGCGCGCGCTGGCCACCGAAGGCTATACCGCGCCGACGCCGATCCAGGTGCAGGCGATTCCGTTCGTGCTGGCGGGGCGCGACGTGCAGGGCATTGCCCAGACCGGCACCGGCAAGACGGCGGCGTTCGCGCTGCCGATCCTGCAGCGGCTGGCGGCCGACCGGAAGCAGCCGCCGCGTGGTGGCTGCCGGGTGCTGGTGCTGTCGCCGACGCGCGAGCTGGCGAGCCAGATTGCCGACAGCTTCCGGGCCTATGGCGCCAATATCGGCTGCCGCGTGACCGTGATGTTCGGCGGCGTGCCGAAGGGCAAGCAGGTGCGGGCGATGGAGCGTGGGGTGGACGTGCTGGTGGCGACACCGGGGCGGCTGCTGGACCATATGCAGGATCGCGCCGTACGGCTGGACCACACCGAGATCCTGGTGCTGGACGAGGCCGACCACATGCTTGACCTCGGCTTCATCGTGCCGATCAAGAAGATCGTGGCGACGATTCCGGCGCGGCGGCAGACGCTGTTCTTCTCGGCCACCATGCCCGGCGAGATCGGCAAGCTGGCGGGCGGGATGCTGAAGGACCCCGCGCATGTGGCCGTCGCGCCGGTGGCGACGACGGTGGAGCGGGTGGAGCAGGCGGTGATCTTCGCCGACCAGGCGCAGAAGCGGCACGCGCTGTTCGGGCTGCTGAGCGGGCCGGCGGATGGGCGGACGCTGGTGTTCACGCGCACCAAGCATGGTGCCGACCGGGTGGTGCGCCACCTGGAGGAAAGCGGGCTGCCGGCGGCGGCGATCCACGGCAACAAGAGCCAGGGGCAGCGCGAGCGGGCGCTGGCGTCGTTCAAGTCGGGCGAGGCGCGGGTGCTGGTGGCGACCGATATCGCGGCGCGCGGCATCGATGTGGACGGGGTGAAGCATGTGATCAACTTCGACCTGCCGAACGTGCCGGAAAGCTATGTGCATCGGATCGGGCGCACCGCGCGGGCGGGCAAGGATGGCATGGCGATCAGCTTCTGCGCGCCGGATGAGCGAGCGTTCCTGCGGGATATCGAGAAGCTGATCCGCACCAAGGTGCCGGTGATGGCGCTGCCGACTTCGGCGGGGCGCGCGCGGGCGGCCTAGGGTAAGTCAAGGCCAGGGCGCTGCCCTGGACCCGCTGGGGGCAGAGGCCCCCAGACCCCATTTCTTAAGTATAGGGTTCCAAGGGCTTTGCCCTTGGTGGGGTCCAGGGGCAACGCCCCTGGCCTTTTTTCTTGCCTATGCCGGAATCCCCGCCCAGGGCCGCGGGTCGAGCGGCGGGGTGGTGACGTTGTACTCGTCGGTGATCTTCGGGGCCTTGGCGAGTTTGGCGAGGTCCGGCAGCGGGCGGCACAGGTTCGGATCGGCGGCGTTGGCTTGTTCGATGCCCAGCGCGGCGCGCAGGGTTTCGCGGTCCTGGGCGGCGGGGCCGGTGATCATCATGCCGAAGGGGGTGCCGCTGGGTTCCAGGCCCATGGGCAGGGACAGGCTGGGGTTGCCGGTGAGCGAGATCATGTAGGTGAGCGAGAACCAGCGGTAGTAGGTGGGCAGGCGCTGGCCGTTGATTTCGTTCTGGTAGAGCTGGCTCCACTTGAAGGGCGGGATGGCCAGGGTGGGCGACAGGATCAGGTCGTATTCGGCGAAGACGCGCTGGACCGCGCGGTAGATGCGGGTCTGTTCGGCCTGGGCCCAGGCGACGTCGGCGGCGGTGTAGGCGAGGCCTTCCTCGTAGTTGGCGATCATGTTGGGGCCGAGCAGGGCGCGCTTCTTGGGGTCGGTGTAGTTGGCGCGCTGGCTGTGCAGCATGCCGGTGGCGCGCAGGATGCCGAAGGCCTCGTGGGCGCGGCCCATGTCGGGGGTAACGGGGTCGCAGCGGCGGAACATCGGCTTGAGGCGGGCGATGCGGTCCTGGAAGGTCTTGCCGATCCGGCTGTCCACCGGGCAGATGCCCCAGTCCTCGGTATAGGCGACGCGCAGGGTGGTGGGGTCGCGTGGCGTCGGGTTGCGGAAGCTGGCGGGGTCGATCGGGCGGGAGAGCGGGTCCATGGGATTGAAGCCGGCCTGGGCGGAGAGCAGCAGGCAGGTGTCGGCGACGGTGCGCCCCATCGGGCCGAGTGTTGGAATCATGTTCCAGCCCTGGCCGCGGCGGTCGGTGGGGACCAGGCCGGGCGAGGGGCGGAAGCCGACGACGCCGCAGAAGGCCGCGGGGATGCGCAGCGAGCCGCCGCCGTCCGAGCCCGTGCAGATCGGCAGCATGCCGGTGGCCAGCGCCACGGCCGAGCCGCCGGAGGAGCCGCCGGGGATGCGGGTGGGGTCGAAGGGATTGCCGGAGGGGCCATAGACCGGGTTGTTGGAATTGGCGCCGGCGCCGAATTCCGGGACGTTGGTCTTGGCCACGACGATGGCGCCGGCGGCGCGGCAGGCGGCGACCATCGGGTCGTCGGATTTCGAGCGGTTCCGGGCGAAGATCCTGGAGCCGTAGCTGTTGATCAGGCCCTCGGCGTCGTCGAGGTCCTTCACCCCGAGCGGCACGCCGTGCAGGGGCGGCAGGTCGTCGCCGCGCATGACGGCGGCCTCCGCTGCCTTCGCCTCCTTCAGCGCGCGCGGCCAGATGGTGTCGGTGACGGCCTTGACCGCGTGGTTCACGGCATCGATGCGGGCGCGGCAACTGGCGAGCAGTTCCACCGGGGAGAGCTGGCGGGCGCCGATCTGGCGGCGGGCCTCGACGGCGGTGAGGTCACAGGGTTCGGTCATGGGGGGCGCCTTCAGGCGTTGGTGACGTGGATGGGCGGGGTCTGGTTGAACCAGGCGGGGTGGGCGCGTTCGAGCTGGGCGGCGACCTGCATCAGCAGCGCTTCCTCGCCCCAGCTGGCGTAGAACTGGGCGCCGATCGGCAGGCCGGCGGGGTCCAGCCCGGTGGGGACCGAGATGCCGGGCAGGCCGGTTTCGTTGCCGGGCATGGTGTAGCGGCAGGCGTCGCTCAGCCGGGCGACCCAGGTGTCGAGGTCTTCGTCGCGCAATAGGGAATAGGGACCATTGGCCTCGGGCACGCGGATGGCCAGGGTGGGGGTGAGGAGGAGGTCGTAGCGCTCCATCACCCGGCCGAACTGGCGGGTGACGGTGTTGTTGTCGGCCATCATGCGCAGGATGTCGGCGGCGCCGTAGCGCTGGGCGGCGAGGTAGTGGCGGTAGGTCATGGGCGTGAGGTGGGAGGCGAGGTTCTGCGGCTCGATCCCCAGGGCGCGGGCGCGGTCGGCCAGCCCGACGGTGTTGCCGACCCAGGCGGTGGTGTAGGCGCGCCAGAGGATTTCCCAGTCGCAGATGTCGTTGTCGGCGACTTCCTCGACCGTGTGGCCGAGGGCTTCCATGGCGCGGCCGACGGCGCGGATGCGGTCGGCGACGATCGGGTCGGTGGCGGTGGCACGGCCCCACATTCCGGTGGTGAGGCCGATGCGCAGGCGGGCGGGGTCGCTTTCGACCGCGGTGAGGTAGGAGCGCTGGGGCGGACCCATGGCGATGAAGCTGCCGCCCTTGGGCACGTGGGTGAGGGTTTCGTACACGGCGGCGGTGTCGCGCACGGTGCGGGTGAGCACGCCGTCGGCGCTGAAGCGGACCATGTATTCGCTTTGGAAATGCGGGCGCGGGACGCGGCCGCGCGAGGCCTTGAGCCCGATCAGGCCGCAGAAGGCGGCGGGGATGCGGGTGGAGCCGCCGCCGTCGCCGGACATGGCGACCGGCACGATGCCGGCGGCGACCGCGGCGGCCGAACCGCCGGAGGAACCGCCGGGGGTGTGGGCCGGGTTCCACGGGTTGCGGGTGACGCGCAGCGCGTCGATATCCGTCGCGGTGTCGAAGGTGAGGCCGAATTCCGGGGTGGTGGAGCGGCCGAGCGGCACCAGGCCGGCGGCGAGGAAGTTGGCGATCGTCGGGTCGGTTTCGGGCACCACGTAGCTGCGGGTGAGCTTCGAGCCGCCCTGCTGGGTGCGGCCCTTGAGGCCGGAGCCGAGGTCCTTCAGCAGCATCGGCACGCCGTACAGCCCGCCGTCGCGGGCCGGGCCGTCGGTGTTGGGGTTGGCGCGCACATCGGCGAAGATTTCCAGCACGGCGGCAAGTGCGGGGTTGAGGCGTTCGGCCGCGGCGGCGGCCTGGGCGGCCAGGGCGCGGGGAGTTGCCGCGCCGCTGCGGACCAGGGCGGCCAGCGCCACCGCGTCGTGGCGCGCCCACTCGGACCAAGCCATCGCCAATTGCTGCGCCATTGCAGTCCCTCCCTCGCGGCGCCGATGTGCCGGGGCGTCGCCGGGCAAAGCCTGTGACCTCAGCTAGCTTGGTGTCAAATGCTGGTGATTTTTCCGTCCCCCCTCGATTGACACCGTGGCGCCGCGCGGCCACCTTTGCGCCCGGCCAGTGGTCGGCGCGCGCGGCGCAGCAGGAGAGTTCGAGGCATGGCGGGGTGGCTGGAACGGGCGGGCTTGACGGTCGCCCTTGCGGCCATGCTTGCGCAACCGGCGTTGGGCGCGGCGGGAGGCAAGGCCGGGGACCCGGCGCGGGGCGGGGCGATCACCTATGCCGCCGCGGGCGGACCCGGCGCGCTGGACCCGCACGTGGCGGGGTCGCTGGTGGCGCTGGAGGTGATCCACCATGTGTTCGAGACGCTGGTGGCAATGGACGAGAGCTACAATGCCCGCCCGATGCTGGCCGCCACGGTGCAGGTGGGCGACGCGGCGCGGCGCTTCCGCTTCACGTTGCGCCCCGGGCTGCGCTTCAGCACCGGCGCGACGCTGACCTCGGCGGACGTTCTGGCCTCGTTCGAGCGTTACGCCCGGGTCAGCACCAATGTGGCGCTGCTGGAGGACGTGGTCGGCTACGATGTGCCGGATGCCCGGACATTCGTGGTGCGGCTGGCCAGCAGCAATGCGATGTTCCTGGACATGCTGAAATCGCCGACCTATCCGCTGGCCATCGTGCCGGCCGACCAGCAGGAGCGGCCGGGGCGCGAGGTGGATGTGGTGGGCACCGGGCCGTTCATGCTGGAAAGCTGGGACAAGGACAGCCACCTGGTGCTGCGACGCAATCCCGACTACGTGGCCGACCGCTCGGCGGCCGGGCCGGACGGGCTGGCGGGGCGCAAGACCGCCTATCTCGACACGGTGCGCTATGATTTCGTCGCCGAGCCCGCCGCGCGGCTGGCGGCGCTGCAGGGCGGGACGGCCGACGCGGTGGCGAACCTGCCGCCGGATTTCGCCAGCCGGCTGGGTGGGCGCGACGACCTGGCGACGCTGCGGGTGTTCCCGTACTGCCAGCTGCTGTTCGTCACCCACGCCGGCAACGGGCTGACGGCGCAGCGGCTGATCCGTCAGGCGATCCAGGCGGCGGTGAACGTGGACGACATCATCGCGGCCTCCGGCCAGCCGGCGCGGCGCAACGCGTCGCTGGTCTATCCCGGCAGCCCCTACCACACCGGGGACGGGGCCGAGGCATTCTACGACCGGCGCAATCTGGACGAGGCCCGTGCGCTGCTGCGCCAGGCCGGCTACAAGGGCGAGAAGCTGATCCTGCAGACCAACGCCACCTACAGCTACATGCGCGATGCCATCCTGGTGCTGGCGGGGCAGTTGCGCGAGGCGGGCATGAACACCGAGGTGCAGGTGGTGGACTGGCTGACCAACCTGACCAGCCTGCGCCGCGGCACCGGCAACTGGAACGTGACCAGCGCCGGGTTCTGCACCCAGCCGCTGATGGGGCCGCAGCAATGGCGGGCGCAGATCTATGCCGATCCGCACATCCGCGACCTCGCCGGGCTGGACGATGCCTATCGCCGGCTGCTCGCCTCGCCGGAATTCGCGCCGCGTCAGGCGGCGTGGCGGCGGATCGAAACGCTGGTTTTGGGTGAGGCGTATTTCATCAAGGTGGCCGATCTCGGCGCGGTACGTGCCTACAATACGCGGCTGCACGGCATGGCGCCGTATTTCTTCCAGCGGTTCTGGAACACCTGGGTCAACTGAAGGGGCTGCGGGAATGACCAAGGAGATGCGATGTATCGCGGGATTCTGATGCGCCTGTCACAGGCGGTGCCGGTGCTGCTGATCTTCGCCGTGATGGTGTTCATGCTGATGCACCTGCTGCCGGGCGATCCGGCACTGGCGATCGCGGGGCCCGAAGCCTCGGCGGAGGCGGTGGAGGTGATCCGCGAGCAGCTGGGGTTGAACCGGCCGATCCTGGTGCAGCTGCTGGAATGGTTCTCCCACCTGGCGGTGGGGAATTTCGGCGAGTCGCTGATGCTGAAGCAGTCGGTGGTCAGCGCTGTGGTGGAGCGCCTGCCGGTGACGCTGTCGCTGTCGCTGGTGTCGCTGGTCATCACCCTGCCGGCGGGCATCCTGTTGGGGGTGGTGGCAGCGTATTGGCGCAGTTCCTGGATCGATGCCTCCGTGATGGTGGTGGCCTTGCTGGGCGTGTCGCTGCCGGGGTTCTGGGTGGGGCTGCTGTCGGTGCTGTTCTTCAGCGTGCATCTGGGATGGTTCCCGCCATCCGGCTATGCGCCGCTGGACGAGACGGGGCTGGTGGCGTGGCTGGCCTCGCTGATCCAGCCGGCGGTGGTGCTCGCGCTGTTCCAGATCGGCTTCCTGGCGCGCATCACGCGCTCGGCGATGCTGGATGTGCTGGACCAGGATTTCATCCGTACCGCGCGGGCCAAGGGGGTGGACGAGTGGACCACGCTGGCCAAGCACGCGTTCCGCAATACGCTGATCCCCGTGGTGACCGTGCTGGGCATCACGCTGAGCCTGTTGATCGGCGGCTCGGTGGTCATCGAACAGGTGTTCGCGCTGCCGGGGATCGGGCGGCTGATCGTGCAGGGGATCATGAACCGGGATTACCCGCTGGTGCAGGGCACCATGCTGCTGTTCGGCTTCGCCTTCGTGGTGATCAACATCCTGGTTGACATCATCTACACCTTGGTTGATCCGCGGGTGCGTTATGGGTGAGGCTGTCCTACTGGCATCCGGCGAGGCGATCGCCGCCCGCCGGCGCTTTCGGGTGCTGCGCAAGCTGCTGCACCATCGCAGCTTCATGATCGGCTTCATCGTGGTGGCCGTGATGGTGGTGGCCGCGTTGGCGGCCCCGCTGACCGGCATCGATCCCGACGGGATGCGGTTCCGCGCCCGCTTCCGCCCGCCGCAGGGCGCGTTCCTGTTCGGCACCGACCAGTTCGGCCGCGACCTGCTGACGCGCACGCTGTACGGCGCGCAACTGTCACTGTGGATCGGGCTGTCGGTGGCGGTGCTGTCCGGCGTGTTCGGGGCGGCGATCGGGGTGCTGAGCGCGCAGTATCGCCAACTGGATTCGCCGCTGATGCGGGTGATGGACGCGCTGATGGCCGCCCCGGCGATCCTGCTGGCGATCGGGCTGGGTGCCGCGCTGGGGCCGCAGACGCACAGCGTGATCATTGCGCTGGCGGTGGCCTATATCCCGCGCACGGCGCGCATCGTGCGCTCCTCGGCGCTGGTGACGCGCGAGTTGGAGTTCATCGAGGCGGCGCAGGTTTCCGGCGCCTCCTCGGTGCGGATCATGTTCCGCCATCTGCTGCCGAACGCGGCGGGGCCATTGCTGGTGCAGTCCACCTTCGTGTTCGCCTATGCCATCCTGGCCGAGGCGGCGCTGTCGTTCCTGGGCATCGGACCGCCGCCGCCGGCGCCGTCATGGGGCAATATCATTGCCGAGGGGCGGTCGTACGCGGTGCAGGCATGGTGGATCATGCTGTTCCCGGGCTTTGCGATCAGCCTGGCGGCGCTGGGGATGAACCTGCTGGGCGACGGGCTGCGCGACGTGCTGGACCCGCGGCTGAAGGTGGAGAGCTGAGATGGCTGCCGCGGACAACACCACGCCATTGCTGGCGGTGGACGACCTCACCGTGCGGTTCCGCACCGACGAAGGCTGGATGACCGCGGTGGACCGGGTGAGCCTGGCCGTGGGAGAGGGCGAGGCGCTGGGGATCGTCGGCGAGAGCGGGTCGGGCAAGAGCGTCACCGCGCTGTCGATCCTGCGGCTGCACGCCGCGGCGACCACGCGCATGCCGACCGGGCGGATCATGTATGGCGGGCGCGACATGCTGGGCCTGTCCACGCGGGAGATGCGGACAATCCGGGGTGGCGAGATCGCGATGATCTTCCAGGACCCGATGTCGTCGCTGAACCCGGTGCTGACCATCGCCGACCAGATCGGCGAGTCGCTGCGGCTGCACCAGGGGCTTGACCAGGCCACCGCGCGCCGCCGCGCGGTGGAGCTGCTGGAGCTGGTGCGCATCCCCGATGCGGCACGACGGGTGGACGAGTATCCGCACCGCCTGTCGGGCGGGATGCGCCAGCGGGTGATGATCGCCATCGCCATCGCCTGCCGCCCGAAGCTGCTGATTGCCGACGAGCCGACGACGGCGCTGGACGTGACGATCCAGGCGCAGATTCTCGACCTGTTGCGCGACTTGCAGACCGAGCTTGGCATGTCGGTGATCCTGATCACCCATGACATGGGGGTGATCGCCGAGTTCGCCCGCCGGGTGATGGTGATGTATGCCGGGCGGGTGGTGGAGACCTCGCCGGTATCGGCGCTGTTCCGCCGGCCGGTGCATCCTTATACCGACGGGCTGCTGGCGGCGATTCCGAAGCTGGATGTCGATGTGCGCCGCCTGCCGGCCATCCCCGGCTCGATCCCCGATCCGACGGCGGTGATCCCGGGCTGCCGCTACAGCCCGCGATGCCCGATCGTGGAGGAGACGTGCCGGCGCGAGGCGCCGGAGCTGCTGGCCGCCGGGCCGGAGCGGGAGGCGCGCTGCCCGCCACGGGTGGCGGCCCTGGCCGTGGAGCGGGTGGCATGAACGCGCCGATCGTGCGGGTGCGCGACCTGGTCAAGGAGTTCCAGGTGACGCGCGGGCGCGGCGGACCGCCGGCCGTGCTGCGCGCGGTGAACCATATTGAATTCGATATCAATGCCGGCACCACGCTGGGACTGGTGGGCGAATCCGGCTCGGGCAAATCGACCACCGGGCGGCTGCTGGTGGGGCTGATCCCGGCGACCTCGGGCGAGATCGAGCTGTTCGGCGAGACGATCACCGGCAAGGATGGGCGGCGCGCCCTGGCCAAGGTGCGCAGCAAGATGCAGTTCGTGTTCCAGGACCCGCACGGCTCGCTCAATCCGCGCATGCGGGTGGGCGACTGCATCGCCGAGCCGATCGACATCGCCGGCGGCTGGTCGCGCGGCGATCGCACCGACCGGGTGTCGGAATTGCTGGAAACCGTCGGCCTGCCGCGCGCGGTGGCCGAGCGATTTCCGCATGAGTTCTCCGGCGGGCAGCGCCAGCGCATCGGCATCGCCCGCGCCCTGGCGCTGCGGCCGGAATTCGTGGTCTGCGACGAGCCGGTCTCGGCGCTGGACGTGTCGATGCAGGCGCAGATCATCAACCTGTTGCTCGACCTGCAGGAGAAGCTGGGCCTGTCCTACCTGTTCATTGCCCATGACCTGGCCGTGGTGCGCTCGATCGCCACCGAGGTGGCGGTGATGTACGCGGGTGCCCTGGTGGAGCATGCGCCGAAGACGGTGCTGTATGCCACGCCCAAGCATCCCTATACCCAGGCGCTGCTGGAAGCGGTGCCGCGGCCGGACCCGGACCGGGTGCGCAGTGCGGCGATCGGCGGCGAGGTGCCGAGCGTCCTGAACCCACCACCAGGCTGCTCATTCGCCCCGCGCTGCCCGAAGGTGATGGACATCTGCCGCATCGAACGCCCGGCGCCGCGGGCGAGCGGGGAGGGTCATGCGGTGGCGTGTCATTTGTATTGACGAAGAAAGCGGTTCTTTTTTGAAAAAAAGAACCAAAAAACTTCTATCTATTGGAGATTGTCGTGCTTAACGGCGGCCTGAGAAGCAGTTCATGAAAGTCTTTTTGCTTCTTTTTCTTCAGAAAAAGAAGACTTCCTTCCCTGCCTTCGCCTGAGCCCCGTCGGCATCGGGCGTGGGGGGGGCCGCGGATGAGGCCCCCTGCCCTTTCGAATTAGAGCCGTGGCGTCTGCACGCCGGCGTTGCGGGATGCGGCGACGAGCACGGCGGTGATGTCTTCCTTGCCGAGGCCGTGGACGGAGCGGGCGATGCCCATGGCCTCGCGCGCGGCCGAGCCGGTGATGACCGGCACGCCGGCGGCCGCGGCGGTGGCCACGGCGATCGAGAGGTCCTTGAAGGCCAGGTCGATGGCGAAACCCGGGGTGGTGTCGCCGGCCAGCACCTTGGTGGGCCAGTATTGGCGGAAGTGTTCGTTGCAGGCGAGGCCGGCGGAGATCACGGCGTTCATGTCGGTCATCTTCAGGCCGAGCTTGGTGCCCAGGGCCAGGGTTTCTGCGGTGATCTGGCAGGTGGCCATCGACATGAAGTTCAGCACGATCTTCATCGAGATCCCCGCGCCGGGGCCGCCGCAATGGATGATGGCGTTGCCCATCGCCGCCAGCACCGGGCGGGCGCGGGCGAGGTCGGCGTCGGTGGCGCCGACCATGAAGCTGCTTTCACCGCGATCGGCATGGGCCGGCGAGCGCCCGACGCCGGCATCGACCCAGCCGATGCCCTTTTCCGCCAGGGCGGCAGCCATGGCCTTGCTGGCCAGCGGGTCGATGGTGCTCATGTCGATATGCAGCATGCCGGGCCGGCCGGTGGCGAGCAGGCCGCCTTCGCCGAGGACCACGCCCTGAACATCCGGTGTGTTCGGCAGCATGGTGACGATGACGTCGCTGTTGGCGATGACGGCGGGGATGCCGGCAGCGCGTGTGGCGCCTTTCTGGCGCAGGATTTCCATGGGGGCTTCGGACAGGTCGAAGACCGATGTGGCGAATCCCTTGGCGACCAGTTGGCCGGCCATCGGCCGCCCCATGTTCCCCAGCCCGATGAAGCCGATGCGTTCGCTCATGCCTGTCACTCTCCCGATTGGCGCTGGCGCGGCGGGCGCTTTGCCCAAATGCCGCCCACGCAGCACACTGCGGCCATTGAACCGCGCGGGAGGAAAATCGCAATGGCCGATAACGTGTTGCTGATGTCGCTGGACGAGTTGTCCGGGCGGTACCAGAAGGGCACGCTGTCGCCGGTGGAGGTGGCGCGGGCGCATTTGGCGCGGCTGGCGAAGCTGGAACCGGTGCTGAACGCCTTCCAGATCGTCGATGAGGCCGGGGCGCTGGCGGCGGCGCGGGCGAGTGAGGCGCGCTGGCGGTCGGGGGCGGCGCTGGGGAAACTCGACGGGGCGCCGGCGACGATCAAGGACAATGTCGATCTGATGGGGTTCCCGACGCGCTCGGGCTCCACCACCACGCCGGCGGCGGCGGCGGCGGCGGATGCGCCGGTGGTGGCGCGGTTGCGCGAGGCGGGCGCGGTGTTCCTGGGCAAGACCACGACGCCGGAATTCGGCTGGAAGGGGATCACCGATTCCTCTCTGCGCGGGGCGGCGACGCGCAACCCGTGGCAGCCGGCCCATTCCTCCGGCGGTTCCTCCGGGGGCGCGGCGGCGGCGGTGGTGGCGGGGATCGGCACCATCGCGTTCGGCAATGACGGCGGCGGGTCGATCCGCATTCCGGCGGCGTTCTGCGGCGCGTTCGGGATCAAGCCGAGCTTCGGGCGGGTGCCGCATCATCCGCTGGAGAGCCCCTTCGCCACCGTGGTGGCCGGTGGGCCGATCACCCGCACGGTGCAGGACGCCGCGACCACGCTTGCGGTGATGGCGCGGCCGGATGAGCGGGACTGGTATTCGATTCCGCCACCGCGTTCCGGATGGCTGGCGGACCTGGCGCCGAAGGTGAGTGGCGTGCGCTTCGCCTGGTCGCCGGACCTGGGGGGTGCGAAGCCCGATGCCGAGGTGATGGCGGTGCTGGCGCCGGCGCTGGCGGTGCTGCGGCGAGCCGGGGCGGCGGTGGAATCGGTGGGGCCGGTGATCGACCCGCTGAAGCCCGTGTTCACCGATTTCTGGCTGGCTGGCTGGCTTTGCCAACCGGTTGCGCGCGATCCCGGAGGACCGCTGGGAGGAAACCGATCCCGGCTGGCTGGCCCTGGCGAAGCAGGGGCTGGCGATCGGCGTGGACCGGGTGAACGCCGCCCAGGTGGCGCGCCCGCGACTGCACAACCGGGTGGCCGCGCTGTTCCAAACCCACCATCTGCTGCTGACCCCGGTCACCCCGCATGTGGCGCCGCTGGCCGACATTGCCTATCACAGCCAGGGCTATGACCGGTGGGACGACGGGGTGCCCTATACTCTGCCGTTCAACCTGACCGGGCACCCGGCGGCGTCGATCCCGGTGGGGCTGTCGTCGTCGGGGCTGCCGGTGGGGTTGCAGGTGGTGGGGCCGCGCTTTGCCGAGCGGGCGATCCTGGAGGCGTGCCTGGGGATCGAGGCGCTGCTGGGGTTTCCGGCGCGGTATGCGGGGGTGATGGCGTAGGAAGGAAGGACTTCTTTTTCTGAAGAAAAAGAAGCAAAAAAACTATTATCCATTTGCCGTGTCGTCGATCCAGCGCGAAGGGATAGAAGTTTTTTGGTTCTTTTTTCCAAAAAAGAACTACTTTCTTTCTTTAACCTTGCACCGCGACCACAAACTCCACCTCCACGGGCGTATTGCGCGGCAGCACCGCCATGCCGACGGCCGAGCGGGCATGGCGGCCGGCCTCGCCGAAGATTTCGCCGAGGAGTTTGGAGGCGCCGTCCACGACCATTGCCTGGTCGGTGAAGCCGGGGTCGGAGGCGACGAAGCCGACTACCTTGACCATGCGTTTCACCCGGTCGAGCGAGCCCAGGGCCGCGCGCAGGGCGGAGAGGCCCGAGAGGATGCAGGCGCGGGCGCAGGCCTGGCCGGTGGCGACATCGACGTCGGCGCCCAGCTTGCCGGTGGCGACCAGGGTGTCGCCGACCCAGGGGAGCTGGCCGGACACCCATGCCAGGCCGCCTTCGACTACGACGGGGACGTAGCTGTAGAGTGGCGGCTTGGCGGGCGGCAGCTCGATGCCGAGTTCGCGGAGGCGTGCTTCGTGGCCCATGTTTCTGCCCTGCTCTGATGGCACGAGAGTATGGAAGGCCGGCGGCGCAGGCAACGGACCCTCGACATTGCCGCAGGGGTGGATACTTTGGCGGATCGAAGCAGCGAAGGAAGCGCCCATGTCTGTCGTCACCACCGAATTGATCGGCAAGGTCTCGGTCATCCGGATCAACCGGCCCGACAAGATGAACGCCATCAGCAAGGGCGTGGCCGAGGGCATCCAGCAGGCGTTCCAGGAATTCGACGCGTCGGACCAGCGCGTGGCGGTGCTGTCGGCGGTGGGGCTGAAATCGTTCTCCTCCGGCGCGGATGTCACCGATTTGCCGGAGCTGTGGCGCTGCATTCCCACCGTGGGCTTCAAGACGCTGAAGCCGCTGATCGCGGCGACCAGCGGCTGGTGCGTCGGCGGCGCGATCGTGATGGCGATGATGTGCGACATGATCGTGTCCACGAAGGACACGATCTTCTACTACCCCGAGGCCAAGCTGGGGCTGACCGGCGGCATGATCTCATCGCTGGTCACCCGCATGCCGCACAAGATGGCAATGGAGGTGATGCTGCTGGGCACCAAGATCGGCGCGCAGCGGGCCTATGACGTGGGCTTCATCAACCGGGTGACCGAGAATGGCGGCCACGAGGCCGAGGCCATCGCCATGGCCGAGGAACTGGTGAATTCCGCGCCGCTGGTGATCGCGACGCTGAAGCACTTCGTCAACGACATCATCATGCCGGCGGGCCCGGTGGAGCGGATGGTGGCAACAAGCAACCAGCTGGCCAAGGTGCGCGGCAGCAGCGACCTCAAGGAAGGGGTGGCTGCCTATAAGGAGAAGCGCAAGCCGCGGTTTACCGGGAGATAGGAAGCGTGTTCTTTTTTGAAAAAAGGAACCAAAAAACTTTCATTCATGGGACTCCGGCAGGCGATCCAGCGAATGAATGAAAGTCTTTTTGCTTCTTTTTCTTCAGAAAAAGAAGAGTCTTTCTTGCTGTCGCTTGTCTTTGGGGGATTCCAACGATGACGCACTACACCCAGGCACATTGGGGCACCTATCGCGTGGAGCAGGGCAGCGACGGCGCGCCGGTGCTGCGGCATTGGGAGCGCGATCCTGATCCCTGCGATATCGGGCTGCACATGCTCTCGCCGGAGCTGGACCGGGTGCGGGTGCGCCGGCCGTCGGTGCGGCGGTCGTGGCTGGAGCGCGGGCCGGGCAGTGCGCCGGAGTTGCGCGGGCGGGAGCCGTTCGTCGAGGTGGACTGGAACACCGCCCTCGACCTGGTGGCGGCGGAGCTTGCGCGGGTGAAGGCGGCGCATGGCAACGAGGCGATCTTCGGTGGCTCCTATGGCTGGGCCAGTGCCGGGCGGTTCCATCATGCCAACAGCCAGGTGCACCGGTTCCTCAATTCCATCGGCGGCTATGTGCGGCACAACGACAGTTACTCGCTGGGCGCCGGGCGGGTGCTGCTGCCGCATGTGCTGATGCCGATCGATGAGAGCTGGAACCAGGGGACCAGCTGGGATGTGATGGCGGAACACACGAAGCTGTTCGTGGCCTTCGGCGGCGTGCCGCTGAAGAACGCACAGATCAGCCAGGGCGGGGTGGGGCAGCACCAGCACCCGGCGGGGTTGCGGGCGATGGCCGCTTCCGGGGTGCGGTTCGTCAATGTCAGCCCGGTCAACGACAACCTGGAGACCGGCGGCGACGTGGAGTGGATCCCGATCCGGCCCAATACCGACACCGCGCTGATGCTGGCACTGGCGCGGCAATGGGTGGTGGATGGCACGGTGGATCGGGATTTCCTGGCGCGCTGCTGTTCGGGGTACGAGGAATTCGAGCCCTACCTGACCGGGGCGTCGGACGGGGTGGCGAAGACGGCGGCATGGGCCAGCGCCATCACCGGCGTGCCGGAAGCGCGCATTGTCGCGCTGGCGCGCGAGATGGCGGGCACGCGGACGATGATCAACGCTGCCTGGTCGTTGCAGCGTGCCTCCCACGGCGAGCAGCCGTTTTGGATGACGGTGGTGCTGGGCTGCATGCTGGGCCAGGTGGGGCTGCCGGGCGGCGGGTTCGCGCTGGGCTATGGGCCGACCAACCGGATGGGCAGCCCGCACACCCGCCTCTCCGGCCCGTCGCTGCCGCAGGGCACCAACAAGGTGCGCAGCTTCATCCCGGTGGCGCGGATTGCCGACATGCTGCTCAATCCCGGCGCGGAGTTCCGTTACAACGGCGGCGTTCACACCTACCCGGACATTGAGCTGATCTACTGGGCGGGCGGCAATCCGTTCCACCATCACCAGGACCTCGCCCGGCTGGCGCGTGCGTGGCAGAAACCCGCGAGCATCATCGTTCACGAACCGTACTGGACCAGCACGGCGAAGTTCGCCGATGTGGTGCTGCCGGTGACCACCACGCTGGAACGCGACGACATCGGCTTCGGCAGCCATGAGGGCGTGGTGGTGGCGATGCGCCGCGTGGTGCCGCCGGCCGGCGAGGCGCGCAACGACTACGCCATCTTCTCCGCGCTGGCCGAACGCATGGGCGCGCGCGAAGTCTTCACCGAAGGGCGCGACGAGATGGGCTGGGTGGAGCACCTGTACGGCGTGCTGCACAAGCGCGCCGAGGGCATCGGCATCGCGCTGCCGGATTTCGCGACGTTCTGGGACGAGGGGATGATCAACCTCGAAGCCCACGCCAAGCCGATCGTGATGCTGGAGGCCTACCGGCGCGACCCGGCGGCCAACATGCTGAACACCGAATCGGGAAAGATCCAGATTTTCTCTGAGCGGATTGCCGGCTTCGCGCTGGCCGACTGCCCCGGCCACCCCACCTGGTTCGAGCCAACGGAGTGGCTGGGGGCACCCGGAGAGTATCCGCTGCACCTGCTGTCCGACCAGCCGGCGCGGCGGCTGCACAGCCAGTTGGATGCCAGCCCGCACAGTATCGCGGCCAAGGTGGCCGGACGCGAGCCGGTATACCTGAACCCCGAGGACGCCGCGGCGCGCGGCATTGCCGATGGCGATGTGGTGGAGGTGTTCAACGCCCGCGGCCGCTGCCTGGCCGGCGCGATCGTGTCCGCCGCCATCATGCCCGGCGTGGCGCGACTTTCGACCGGGGCGTGGTACGATTATGATTGGCAGACCGGGCTGGAGAAGCATGGCAACCCGAACGCCCTCACGCGCGACGCCGGGGCGTCCGGGCTGTCGCAGGGCTGCACGGCGCAGACCTGCCTGGTGGAGGTGCAGCGGCTGGACGGCCCGGTGCCGGCGGTGAGCGCGCATGCCCTGCCGGAGTTCGCTTCGGTTCGGTGACGTGGCGGTGGGGTGCCAGGCATGACCAGCAGGGGTGACAACGGCACGCTGACCCTCACCGACACCGACCTGCGCACCATGCTGGACACGATTCCCGCGCGGCTGGCGCTGGTCGATCGCGAGGGGCGGCACTGCTACGTCAACGCCGCCTATTGGGCCGATCTGCGCCAGCCGCCGGAGCGGATCCTGGGGCGGACGATCCGCGAGGTGATCGGCGAGGAGACCTATGCCCGGATGCGGCCCGACCCGATCCACCGCGCGCTGTTCGAGCGCGCGCTGGCCGGCGAGGTCGGCGTCTGGGAAGGCTGGCTCGGCTACCTGGAAGGCGAGCGCTACGTGCACCGCACCTATTACCCGTTCCGCAACGCCGATGGCGCGGTGGTGGGCGTGGTGGGCTACAGCCGCGACCTGACCGAGGTGAAGGCCAACGAGGCGCAATATGCCGCCATCACCGCCGCCGCGCTGGACTGCATCATCGTGTTCGATGAAGGCGGACGGGTGGTGGAATTCAACCCGTCGGCCGAACGCTGCCTGGGCCTGGCACGGGAGGCGGCGATCGGCCGGCCGGTGGGTACGCTGATCGACCTGGCGGCCTTGCGCGATGACGGGAAGGCGGGCTGGGCGGCACCGGCCGGTACGCCGGAATGGGTCGGCACCCGGATCGAGACCGAGGTGGTGCGGTCCGACGGCACGCGCTTCCCGGCCGAGCTGGCGGTGGGTGAGGTGCGCCTGCCGTCGCGCCGGCTGTTCACCGCCTATCTGCGCGACCTCAGCGCGGTGCGGGTGGCGGAGGCCGAGATCCGCCGCCAGCGCGAAGTGCTGCATGAGAACGAGAAGATGGCCGCCTTCGGCTCGCTGCTGGCCGGGGTGGCGCACGAGTTGAACAATCCGCTGTCGATCGTGATCGGCAACGCGATGATGCTGGGCGAGGAGGCAAGGGACCTGGCGCCCGCGCTGATCGGGCGTACCGACCGCATCCAGGCCGCCGCCGAGCGCTGCGGGCGGATCGTGCGCAGCTTCCTGGCGCTGGCGCGGCAGAACCGCAGCCAGGTCAAGCCGATGTCGGTTTCCATGGCGGTGCAGACCGCGCTGGAGCTGCTGGCCTATAGCCTGCGCGGCAGCGGGGTGACGGTGGAGCGCGACATCCCGGACGACCTGCCGGACATTCCGTGTGACCACGACCAGTTCAACCAGGTGCTGAGCAACCTGCTGGTCAACGCCCGCCAGGTGCTGGAGGCACGGCCGCAGCCGCGGCTGGTGCGCGTGTCCGCCATGCTGGAGGGCGATTTCGTGCGCATCGCGGTAGCCGATAACGGACCCGGCGTGCCGGCAGCGTTGCGCGGGCAGATCTTCGATCCGTTCTTCACCACCAAGCCGGCGGGGATCGGCATGGGCATCGGGCTGGCGGTGTCGCGCGGCATCGTGGAGGTGCATGGCGGCACGCTGACGCTGGAGGAATCGGCCTGGGGCGGCGCCTGCTTCGTCATCCGCCTGCCGCGGCGTGGCAACGTGGACGTGGTGGCGACGCAAGCCGTGGCAGCACCGGCGGCGTTCGGGCGGCTGCCGGCCCTGGTGCTGGACGACGAGGGCGAGATCGCCGCCCTGCTGGCCGATATGCTGGATCGCCAGGGCTATGACTGCGACGTGGTGGACAATGGCGAGGCCGCGCTGAAATACTTGGCCGAGCGCGACTATGAACTGATCCTGTGCGACCTGCGCATGCCGGGGGTGGACGGGGCGGCGGTGTACGAGTGGTTGCACACGCATCGCCCGCATCTGTGCCGCCGGCTGGGCTTCGTGACCGGCGACACGCTGGGCTCGGCGAGCGAGGCGGTGGTCCGCCACTCCGGCCGGCCGGTGCTGGAGAAGCCGTTCGTGCCGGCGGCATTGCGCCAACTGGTGGCCGAGATCCGCGCCGGCGCCGCGGATTGACGAAGGCTCAGCCAGTCGCAACAGCACGCAACGAAACGGTTGAATAACCGACTTGCACGCCGCGCAGCACAGGTGCCTAATTGCGCCAACGAAGGGCCACGGGCCGCAAAGGGGAGATCGGACATGCTGAAGTTCACCCGCCGCCAGGCGCTGGGCGCCGCTGCGCTGTCGCCGCTGGCGACAATCAGTCCCGCGGCCCTGGCGGCAACGCCGAAGGACACGCTGGTGATCGCCAACCAGATCACCGACATCATCACCTGCGACCCCGGCGAGTGCTACGAGATCGCCTCCCAGATCCTGATGTCGCGGGTCTATGACCGGCTGGTGCGCTACGAGGCGGAGGACATGTCCAAGCTGGTGGGCGGGGTGGCGCAGAGCTGGACGGTCTCGCCCGACGCCAAGACCTATACCTTCAAGCTGCGGCCGGGGCTGAAGTTCCAGAGCGGCGCGCCGGTGACCGCCGAGGACATGGCATTCTCGCTGCAGCGCGTGGTGCTGATGAACAAGACGCCGGCCTTCCTGTTCACCCAGCTCGGCTGGACGAAGGACAATGCCCGGACACTGATCACCGCGCCCGATGCCGGCACGCTGGTGTTCACCATCACCGAGGATTTCGCACCGTCGCTGGTGCTGAACCTGATGAGCACGCTGGCCGCCTCGGTGGTTGAGAAGAAGGCGGCGCTGGCGCACGAGAAGGACGGCGACCTGGGCAATGGGTGGCTCAAGTCCAACTCCGCCGCGTCGGGCGCCTTTCGCATGGTGTCGTGGAAGGCCGGCGAGTCGCTGACCCTGGAGGCCAATCCGACCTACCGCCTGGGTGCGCCGAAGATGAAGCGGGTCATCGTCCGCAACGTGGCGGAGCCGGCCACCCAGCGCCTGTTGCTGGAGAAGGGCGACGTGGACATGGCGATGAGCCTGCAGCCCGACCAGATCACCCCGCTGATGAGCAACAAGGCCGTCCGCGTCGAATCCTTCCCCTATTCCGGGACCTGGTATATCGGCCTGAACTGCTCCGACGAGCGGCTGAAGAACCCCAAGGTGCGGCTGGCGATGAAATACCTGGTGGACTACCAGGGCATGGCCAACACCTTCCTCAAGGGCCGCTTCAACGTGCAGCAGACCTTCCTGCCGATTGGCCTGATGGGCGCAATTCCCTATAATCCCTATAAGCTCGACCCCGCGAAGGCCAAGGCGCTGCTGGCCGAGGCCGGCTACCCCGACGGCTTCGAGATCCGCTTCGACGTGCCGAACACCTCGCCATTCGCGGAGATCGGCCAGTCGGTTCAGCAGACCATGGGCCAGGGCGGGATCAAGGTGGACATCGTCTCGGCCGAATTGAAACAGGTGCTGGGCGGCTACCGCACCCGCAAGCACCAGATGGTGATCATGAGCTGGACGCCGGACTACCTGGACCCGCACAGCAACGCCGACACCTTCGCCCACAACGACGACAATTCGGACTCGCCCAAGACCCGGCCGCTGGCGTGGCGCAACCACTGGTTCGAACCCGCGGTCACCGCCAAGACCAAGGCGGCGTCCAGGGAGGTGGACACCGCCAAGCGGATTGCGATGTACGAGGACCTGCAGCGGATCGTCACCGATACCGGCCCGTTCATCATCCTGTTCCAGCCCAACGCGGTGGTTGCCTCGCGCGCCAACGTGCACGGCTACAAGCCGGGGATCATCGAGGACAACTACTTCTACCGCACGATCACCAAGGCATGAGCCGAAACGCCGGGGCGGAGCGGCTGTCGTGAGCGCTGCCACGACAGCAACCCCGGCGGCGCGTGGGCGGGTCCGGCGGTTCGCCGGGCCCGTACGACGCGTGGCCGGGGTGGTGTTCTCCGTGCTGCTGACCTTTCTCGGCCTGACTTGCGTCACCTTCGTGATCGGCCGCGTCATGCCGATCGACCCGGTGCTGGCGATCGTCGGCGACAAGGCCTCGGCCGAGACCTACGCCCAGGTGCGCGCCGAGATCGGCCTCGACCTGCCGATCCCCGTGCAATACTGGCGCTACCTGATGAAGGTGCTGCACGGCGAGTTCGGCACCTCGGTGATCACCTCGCACCCCGTGCTGGACGATTTGTTGCACGTGTTCCCGGCCACGCTGGAGCTGTCGGTGCTGGCGCTGATCATCGGCGTGGTGGTGGGTGTGCCGCTGGGCGTGTTTGCCGCCACCCATCGCGATCGCTGGCAGGACCAGGTGATCCGCTTCGTCTCCCTGCTCGGCTATTCCATGCCCGTGTTCTGGCTCGGCCTGGTCGGGCTGCTGCTGTTCTACGCCAAGCTGGGCTGGGTGGAGGGGCCGGGCCGGCTGGACGTGTCGTACGACGACATCGTGCCGACCATCACCGGCCTCATCACGGTGGACAGCCTGATCGCCGGCGAGGTGGAGGTGTTCTGGAACGCGTTCTGGCACCTGGTGCTGCCGGCCTCGCTGCTCGGCTATCTCAGCCTGGCCTATGTCGCGCGCATGACCCGCAGCTTCATGCTGGCCCAGTTGAACCAGGAATACGTGCTGGCCACCCTGGCCAAGGGCCTGTCGCCGTGGCGGGTGGTGTGGGTGCACGCGCTGGGCAATGTCTGGGTGCAGCTGGTCACCGTCATCGCGCTGACCTTCGGCAGCCTGCTGGAGGGCGCGGTGCTGACCGAAACCGTATTCGCCTGGCCGGGGTTGGGGCTGTACATGAAGAACTCGCTGTTCAATGCCGACCTCAATGCCGTGCTCGGCGGCACCATCCTGGTGGGCGTGGTCTATATCGGGCTGAACATGCTGTCCGACCTGGTCTATCCGCTGGTCGATCCGCGCGCGCGGGACCGTTGGTGAGCGTGCGCCGGTGAGTGCGCGCCCGTCCATCGCCCCGGCGCCCGACACCCTGCGCGCCTGGCTGCTGGAACCCGCGCCGGCCAGCCGGGGCCAGGCGCGGCTGGGCCGCTGGTTTCGTGGCTGGCTCGCCTTCCGGCGCAATCCGCTGGCGCTGGTCGGGCTGGCGATCGTGGTTGCCCTGGTGCTGATGGCCTTGTTCGCGCCGCTGCTGGCCTCGGCCGATGCCGCCGTGCACCAGGTGCTGGAGGACCGGCTGCAGCCGTCGTCCTGGGCGCATCTGTTCGGCACCGACGAGCTGGGCCGCGACATCTACGCCCGCGTGGTGTTCGGCTCGCGGGTGACGCTGACCATCGTGACGCTGGTCAGCCTGATCGTGGTGCCGGTCGGACTTCTGATCGGCCTGCCCGCCGGGTATTTCGCCGGCTGGATCGACACCGTGCTGATGCGGCTGACCGACATCTTCCTCGCCTTCCCCCGCCTGGTGCTGGCGCTGGCCTTCGCCGCCGCCCTGGGACCGGGGATCGAGAATGCGGTGATCGCCATCTCGCTGACCGCCTGGCCGCCCTATGCCCGCCTCGCGCGCGCCGAGACGCTGACGCGGCGCCAGGCCGAGTTCATCCAGGCCGCCGAGATGCAGGGGGCCTCGCACCTGCGCATCATCGCCACCCAGATCGTGCCGCTCTGCCTGTCCAGCGTGATCATCCGCCTGACGCTCGACATGGCCGGCATCATCCTGACCGCGGCCGGCCTCGGCTTCCTCGGCCTCGGCGCGCAGCCGCCCGCGGCGGAATGGGGGGCGATGGTCTCGACCGGGCGCAATGTGCTGCTGGACCAGTGGTGGGTGGCCACCATCCCGGGCCTGGCGATCTTCGTCACCTCGCTGGGCTTCAACCTGCTCGGCGACGGGCTGCGCGATGTCGCGGGCGGGCGGGGATGAGCGACACCCTGCTGCGCGTGCGCAACCTGTCGGTGACCTATCCCGGCGACGACGGCGATTTCCGCGCCGTGCGCGGCGTGTCGTTCAGCCTGGGGCGCGAGCGGCTGGGCATCGTCGGCGAATCCGGCTCGGGCAAGTCCACCACCGGGCGGGCCATCATGCGGCTGATCCAGCACCCCGGACGGATCGAATCCGACGAGCTCAGCCTGGGCGACACCGACCTGCGCAGCCTGTCCGAACGCGGCATGCGCAAGCTGCGCGGCCGGCGCATCGCCATGGTGCTGCAGGACCCGAAATATTCGCTCGACCCGGTGATGACGGTCGGGCGCCAGATCGCCGAGACCCACCGCACCCACATGGCCAGCAGCAAGGCCGCGGCCCGGGCCGCGGCGCTGGAGATGCTGGAGGCGGTCCATATCCGCGATCCCGAGCGGGTCTACGGCATGTACCCGCACCAGGTCTCCGGCGGCATGGGCCAGCGCATCATGATCGCCATGATGCTGATCGCCGGGCCCGAGCTGCTGATTGCCGACGAGCCGACCTCGGCCCTGGATGTCACCGTGCAGAGCCAGGTGCTGTCGATCATGGACCAGCTGGTGCGCGAGCGCGGCATGGGGCTGATCCTGATCAGCCACAACCTGCACCTCGTCTCCGCGTTCTGCGACCGGGTGCTGGTGATGTACGCCGGCCAGATCATGGAAGTCTGCGATTCCGGCCGCCTGGCCGAGGCGCAGCATCCCTATACCCGCGGCCTGCTCGCCGCCCTGCCGGAACTCGGCCAGCGGCGCGCGGAACTGCCGCAGTTGCAGCGCGACCCCGCCTGGCTGGACGACATCGCCGCACCGATGGAAACCCGCGCGTGAGCATCGTGCTGGAACAGGTGACGGTCAGCTACGGCCGCGGCGCCAGGCGCTTCGATGCCGCCCGCGACGTGTCGCTGTCGGTGGCCCAGGGCGACGCCTTCGGGCTGGTCGGCGAATCCGGCTCCGGCAAATCGACCGTGCTGCGCGCCGTCGCCGGCCTGATCGCCCATGCCGAGGGAAAGGTTGTGCTGGACGGCCAGACCATGACGCGCCGCCGCACCACCGCGCAACGCAAGATGGTGCAGATGGTCTTCCAGGACCCCTACGGCTCCCTGCACCCGAACCAGACGGTGGACCAGACGCTGTCGATGCCGGTGGCAATCCACAAGCTGGGCAACGCCGACCGTCGCGTGGCCGCGGCGCTGGACGAGGTGGGCTTGGGCCCCACCCACCGCTTCCGCTATCCGCACCAGCTCTCCGGCGGCCAGCGCCAGCGCGTCGCGATAGCCCGCGCGCTGATCCTGGAGCCCCGCATCCTGCTGCTGGACGAGCCGACCTCGGCGCTGGACGTGTCGGTGCAGGCGGAAATCCTCAACCTGCTCAGCCGGCTGCGGCGCGAGCACGGCCTGACCATGCTGATGGTCAGCCACGACCTCGCCGTGATCGCCCATCTGTGCGACCGCATCGCGGTGATGAACGGCGGCGAGATCGTGGAAACCACCACCGCCGATGCCCTGGCCGCCGGCGATGTGAACAACCCCTATACCCGGCAACTGCTGCGCTCGAACAAGGGCCTCGATTCCAGCGGCGGCGAGCTGGACCTGCTGGATGCGGTGCCGATCCGGGGTTAGGGCAGACGCCAGCAAGGCAGGAAGAATGTTCTTTTTTGAAAAAAAGAACCAAAAAACTTTTATTCATTTGTCTTTGGCGCTGGCTTCACACTCCAATGAATAAAGTCTTTTTGCTTCTTTTTCTTCAGAAAAAGAAGACCTTCCCTTACACTTCCCCCTACCAGCCAGCCGCCTCGAACGCATACCCCTCGCCCTGGCGCCGCACGAAGCCGCAATGCGGCGTGCCGAAATGGAACGGCATGATCAGCGCCCCGCGCTCGCAGGCGTTCTTCAGCGTTCGCGCCCGCGCCTCGCGCGCCATGCCGGCATCCAGCACGTAGCGGTCGTTCCAGTGCGGATTGGCCACCTGGATTGGCGAGTGCATCGTGTCGGTGGAGAACATCCCCTCCTCGCCCTTGGACCGCAGCCGCAGCGAGAACATGCCCGGCGCATGGCCGAACACCGGCTCGGGCATCAGGCATCCGGCGAGTTCCTTGCCACCGTCATAGAAATCGACCAGCCCGGCCTCCACCACCGGCATCACGGAATCGGCGAACGACCCGGCCTGGACCACCTCGCCACGGTCGAAATCCGCCTTCCAGTGGTCGAATTCCGGCTTCGGCATCAGGTAGCGCGCATTGGGAAAGGTCGGCACCCAGCGCCCGTCCTGCAGCACGGTATTGTTGCCGACATGGTCGGTGTGCAGGTGGGTGTGCACCACATGGGTCACCTGCTCCGGCCCCGCCCCGGCCGCCTCCAGCCACGGCAGGAACAGGGTATTGAGGTTGTTCATCCGCGGCGCCGCACGGGTCTTGAAGTTGCCCACGCCGGTATCGATCAGGATGACGTTGCCGCCGGCATGCACCAGCCAGGCCTGGATGGTCACCACGAAGCGGTCCATCGCCGGCACGTAGTGGTGCGGTGCCAGCCAGCCCAGTTGGGCGGCGATGCCGGCGTCGCGCTCCACCTTGGGGACTTCGGGGAACAGGAACTCCGGCGCATGGGTGGGGCCAGTGTATTCCAGCACGCGGGTGACCCTCGCGTCGCCGATCATGCGTGATTGCAGCACGGCTCAGCCCTCCTGCGGCATGTTGGCGGCCACCGACGGCCGCGCATTGAATGTTGCCTGCCAGGCGGCGAGTTGTGGCCGGCCCTGCTGCCATGCCTCGGCTGCAAAACGGAAATCGAGATAGCCGAGCGCCACCCCGATGGCGATATGGCCGATGTTGAATGGCGTCGCGGCCAACGTCGCCGCCTCGGCTTCCAGCGCATCCAGGCAGCACACGATCTTGCCATGCCACAGCGCCTCGTGCGGGGCCGAGCGGATCGCCTCCGCCCGCCCGCGCTCGCCCAGCCGCAGCAGCGCGATGTCCAGCATGCCGCTGCCCAGCGCCTGCCAGCGCAGCGCCACCAGCCGCGCCGCCCAGTCGGTGGGGAACAGCGATCCGCCGGCCAGCCGGTCGAGATATTCGCAAACCACCGGCGAGTCGTAGATGATCGTCCCGTCCGCCAGCACCAGCGTTGGAATCTTGCCCAACGGATTCTCCCGCATCAGCGCCGGATGCGGCGTGGTCCCGCCCACCATCGTGCGCACCAGCGAAATGCGGTCCTGCAACCCCAGCTCATGCGCGGCGACGACCACCTTGCGCACATAGGGCGAGCGCGGCGACCAGTGCAGAACCATCCGGCCAGTGTCGCTCATGCGGTATCCTCCCGATCCCCGCATGTTGGCATCGCTCCACCGTGTCGCCTAGAGTCCGACCGAGCGACAAGGGGGAACGCGCGTGGCGATCGAAAAGCGCAGGGCGACGGCCGACGAAGCCGTGGCTGGAATATCGGATGGTGCGACCATCATGCTGTCTGGCTTCGCCGGCTCCGGGTTTGCCAACCAGCTGGTCGCCGCCTTGCGCGACCTCGGCCCGCGCAACCTGACCCTGGTGGTGAACTCCGCCACCCACCGCCTGGCCAACACCCACGAACTGATCGAGGCCGGCATGGTCCGCAAGGTGATCTGCTCCGCCGCCCGCGGCCACGACAAGAGCGGGCTGTCGGCGTTCGAGCAGCTTTACAAGGATGGAAAAATCGAACTGGAAGTCCTGCCGCAGGGCACCTTCGTGGAAAGCATCCGCGCCGCCGGGGCGGGGATCCCGGCCTATTTCACCCCCACAGGGTTCGGCACCGACCTTGCCGCCGGCAAGGAGACCCGCCGCTTCGGCGCGCGCGACTACGTACTGGAACAGGCCATCGCGGGCGATGTCGCGCTGATCCGTGCCGATACGGCGGATCGCTGGGGCAACCTCACCTTTCGCCACGCGCAGCAGAATTTCGGCCCCGCCATGGCCACGGCCGCGAAGCTGGCGGTGGCCGAGGTACGCGGATTCAGCGACACCCCGATCCCCTCGGCGCAGGTGCAATTGTCCGGCGTCTTTGTCGATCGCATCTTCGTTGCGGACGTGCGGGCATGAAGCCGCTCAACCGCCTGCAGATGGCGTGGCGCGCCGCCCAGGACATCGCCGACGGCATGGTGGTCAATCTCGGCCTCGGCATGCCGGTCAACGTGTCCGACTACGTGGCGCATGATTTCGACGTGGTGATACAGTCGGAGAACGGCATCATCGGCGTCGGCCCGCTCGCCTCGGCCAATGCCGCCGACCCCGACCTGGTGGATGCCGGCAGCCGCCGCGTCACCCTGCGCGCCGGCTCCACCATCATCGATTCGGCCGCCAGCTTCGCCATGATCCGCGGCGGGCACATCGACGTCACCATCCTCGGCGCCTTCGAGGTGGCGGCCAACGGCGACCTCGCCAACTGGGACAACCGCATCCCGGACAAGGGTCCGCTGGTCGGCGGCGCCATGGACCTCGCCGCGAGCGCGCAGGCGGTGTGGGTGCTGATGGAGCACAATACCCGCAAGGGCGCGCCGCGCCTGCTGGAACGCTGCACCCTGCCGCTGACCGCGGTGCACTGCGTCAAGCGCATCTATACCGACATCGCCGTGATCTCGGTCGAGCCCGAGGGTTTCCTGGTGCACCAGATCCTGCCGGGCATCTCCCGCGATGCGTTGCAGGCGCGCACCGGCGCGAAGCTGGCATTCGCCCCCGATTGCAGCGACCTCGCCGCCCCTGCCATCGCCCTGCCGGAAATCTGACATGAAGCAATGGATCGAGGTGAACGGCACGGCACTGCGCTACGAGGTCACCGGCGCCGGCCCGTCCACGCTGGTGCTGGTGCACGAAATGGGCGGCACGCTGGATAGCTGGGATCACGTGCTGCCGGCGCTGTCGGCCAATCGTCGCGTGCTGCGCTACGACACGCGCGGGGCCGGCCAGTCGGAAAAACTCGCCGCCACGCCAACGATGGCCCTGATGGCCGACGACATCGCCGCCCTGCTGGATGCGGCCGGCATCGCCGGCCCCGTGGCCATCGCCGGCTGCGCGGTGGGCGGCGGCATCGCCATGACCTTCGCGCTGCGCCACCCCGCGCGCACGGCGGCGCTGATCGCCATGGGCCCGGCCACCGGCGTTTCCGCCGAACGTCGCGCGGCCACCCTGGCGCGGGCCGACTCCACGGAGAAATCCGGCATGGCCGCGGTGGTGGAGGAAAGCTTCGCCAACTCCTACCCGCCCGAGGTGCGCCACAACGCCGAGCACTTTCGGGAATTCCGCGCCCGCTGGATCGCCAACGACCCGCACAGCTACGCCGCGATCTACCGCATGCTGGCCGACACCGACCTCGCCCCTTCCTACGGTCGGATCGCCTGCCCCACGCTGTTGCTGGCCGGCATCCATGACAAGCTGCGCCCGCCGGCACTGGTGGCGCCGATCGCGCAGGCCATCCCCGGCGCCAGGTTCCAGGCGCTGGACAGCGGCCACTTCATGGCGGTGCAGACCCCGGCGCTGGTGGCCGACGCCATCAACGGATTCCTCGCCACGCTGAACCTCTGAGGCGCGACGCCGGCAATTTCGCTGACCAGCTTGCGCAGCACCGCCGGGCCGAATTCCTCGAAACTCGCCACCGGGATCATGAAGCTGCCCCGCCCGCCGATGACGTTCTTGAGATAGTAGTCGTCAAGTTTCCCCTCCACCGCCAGGATCGGCAGGCCGTTGATCACGACCCCTGCGGCAACCGCCTTGTCGCGGGCATTTTCGGCCGGAAATCCGTGATTGTTGATGCCGTCACCGGAAATGTCGATCACCCGGCGGCCGGCGTTGAACGGCGCCAGCGCCAACAGCCGCATGCCATGATCGATCGCCCCGCTGATCGAGGTGCCGCCGTCGAACAGCATGCGGGGTGCCGACTCCAGCTGGCGGGCGAATTCGATCGCCTCGGCGGCGCCGGACAGCCGCGTCCATGGCACCGTCTCCGCCTGCATCCACGGCCCGGTCCACTGGAACACGGTCACCGCCACCGCGCCGGCCGAGCCCGCGCGCAACGACTGGTGCAGGCTTGGGGTGCGGAAGGCCTCGGCATAGCCCTGGCGCTGAAGGTGGAACCGTTCTTCGGTCACGCTGCTGGAGGCATCGACCGCCAGCACCAGAAGCAGATCCACCGCCGTCGCGGCGCGCGCCGGCGCACCCAACAGCAGCACGGCGGCGAGACCGATCAGGCCACGCCGCCACATGTCACGTCCCTTCGGCGTCGCCCAGGATCTCCAGCGCCAGGGCCGTGAACGCCTCCGCCGCCTCATAGGCCACCCAATGCCCGGCCCCCTCGATCACCCGCAGCTCGGCGTCCGGCCGCGTGGTGCGCAGCGACTCCATGCGCGCGCCGATCGAGGGAAACGCGGTGACATCGCCATCGCCCCACACCGCCGTCAGCCGCGCCGTCGCCCGCCCGGCGGCATCACGCAGCGAGGTGGAGCCGGCAAACCCCTTGCTCTTGAAGCGGGCATGCACCGTGTTCCAGTCCTGGATCGCCACCGCCTGTTCGGTGATGCGGCCGGGATCGGCGTACATGAACATGCCAAGGTTCTTCCGGTTCGCCTCGTAGCGCGCCGCCCCCTGCTTGTTGCGCACCTTCTCCAGCGGAACCGCCGGGCGCGAGAAGCCCAGCGCCGCCGGCCCGACAATGGTCAGCGACCGCGCCCGCGGCCCGTGCATCGCGGCCACGTGCGTTGCCACCATGGCACCGAAGGAAAAGCCGATGATGTCGAACCGCGCCCCCTCCGGCAGCACGCGGGACAGGCCATCCGCCACGATGGCGCTGACGCTCTCCGGCGTGATGTCCGGCGTCTCGTGCATCATGTCGGAATCGCCCAGCCCCGGCGCATCGGCGGCAAACACCTGATAGTGGCGCGACAATTCGGCGATATTTCCCGCCCAGTGCCGCCACGAGCCGGTGCCGCCATGCAGCAGCACCAGCGGCGAGCCCCTGCCCCAGCGCCGCCAGACCATGCTGCCGTCGCCGCACGGCGTGCGCAGTATGGTGGCGGACTCCGCCAGTTCCGGCACGGGTTCGCTCACATAGGGCGCATGGGCAATCCGGTTTCCGTCCACGAACACTCCGCCAGCAGTTGGTGCAGCCTGGATGTCCATTCTATGCTCCCGCCCATCCGCCGCAAGGAGCGCCCGCATGGCCCGCCTGCCCTACCTGACCCAGGCCGACCTGGCCCCCGAAGACCGGAACCTCCTGGCCCGCGACATCGCGCTGTTCCGGCTGATGACCCACAGCCCCGGCGCCACCAGGGCATTCTCCACCCTCGGCGGCTATATCCGCAACAAATCCACCCTGGACGGCCGGCTGCGCGAACTGGCCATCCTGCAGGTCGGCTGGCTGGCCCGCTCGCCCTACGAATGGTCCCACCACGTCAAGATCGGCCATGATTTCGGCGTCTCCGATGCCGACATCCAGGCCCTGATCGACGACACCAGCGCCAAGCCCACCCCCCTCGGCCCGGTGGAACGCTGCGTGCTGCGCGCCGCCCGCGAAATCACCGCCCAGGGTGCCGCCAGCGAAGCGACCTTCGGTGAACTCAAGGGTTACTTCAGCACCGAGCACCTGACCGACCTGGTGATCACCATCGCGTTCTACTGCGCCGTGGTCCGCTTCCTCGCCACCATGCAAGTGGACGTGGAACCGGAATACCAACCCTACCTGACCCGCTGGCCCCTGCCCAATGAATGAAAGTTTTTGCTTCTTTTTTCAAAAAGAAGCGCTGTTCTTTTTTGAAAAAAAACCAAAAAACTTTCATGACCTAAGGAAGATACGATGCAGAACTCCGACATCATCTGGCAACTCGTCGATGCCAAGCGCGAGGCGTTCGAGGCACTGAGCGATCGCGTCTTCGACATGCCGGAGATCGCCTACACCGAGTACCGCTCGGTCGCCGAGCACAAGGCCGAACTCGAACGCCAGGGCTTCCGCATCACCGAGAACCTGGCCGGCATCCCCACCGCCATCATGGGCGAAGCCGGCGAGGACGGCCCAATCATCGCCATCCTCGGCGAGTACGACGCCCTGCCCGGCCTGTCCCAGGAAGCCGGCGCCGTCACCCCCACCCCGCTGCCCGGCGACGGCATGGGCCATGGCTGCGGCCACAACCTGCTCGGCTCCGGCGCGCTGCTCGCCGCCACCGCGGTGAAGGACTGGCTGGCCGCCCAGGGCATCAAGGGCCGCGTGCGCTACTACGGCTGCCCGGCCGAGGAAGGTGGCGCCGCCAAGACGTTCATGGTGCGCGAAGGCTGCTTCGACGACGTGGACATGGCCATCACCTGGCACTCCATGCCCTTCGCCGGCGTGAACGACGCGCTCTCGCTGGCCAATACCCGCATCGACTTCACCTTCACCGGCCGGCCCAGCCACGCCGCCGCCTCGCCGCACCTCGGCCGCAGCGCCCTTGATGCCGTGGAACTGATGAACGTCGGCGTGAACTACATGCGCGAGCACATGCCCAGCGACGCCCGCATCCACTACGCCTATCTCGACACCGGCGGCATCGCGCCGAACGTGGTCCAGGGCACCGCCAAAATCCGCTACGCCGTCCGCGCCCGCGACCTCGCCGAGATGCGGCAGCTCAACGACCGCGTGCGCAAGATCGCCCAGGGTGCCGCCCTGATGACCGAAACCACGGTCACCGAACAGGTGATCTCCGCGGTCTCCAACCTGATGGCCAATACGCCGCTGGAAAAGGCGATGCACGCCGAGTTCGAACGCCTCGGCCCGCCCCCCTTCGACGCCACCGACCGCATCTTCGCCGAGCAGATCCGCGCCACCCTGTCGCCCGACGACATAAGCTACCCCTATCGCCGCCACGGCGTGCCATTCCGCGCCGACCAGCCGCTGGCCGACGCCATCAACCCGCTCGGCCAGACCGGCGCGCCCATGCTCGGTTCCACCGATGTCGGCGATGTCAGCTGGAAAGTGCCGCTGGTCCAGGCCGACGGCGCCACGGTTGCCATCGGCACGCCGTTCCACTCCTGGCAGATGACCGCCCAAGGCAAGTCGCCGCTGGCCAAGAAAGGCATGGTCCACGTCGCCAAGGTGATGGCCGCCACGGCCGCCGAAGCCATCCGCAACCCCGCCCTGCTCGCCGCCGCCAAAGCCGACCATGCGGCGCGGACGGCGGCGACGCCCTATGTCTGTCCGATCCCCGATGGGGTGATGCCGAATATTCAGAAGAGGTAAGGAAGCGCTTTCTTTTTGTGAACAAAAAGAAACAAAAAAACTTTATCCATTGGTCACGGCGTCTACCACTGCCCGCGGAGCCATGAGTGAAGTTTTTTTGCTTCTTTTTGTTCACAAAAAGAAGTCTTCCTACCCGTCGATATCCTCCACCGCCCCCGTCGCCAGCCGCCGGTCATACCCCAAGCTCGCAGCGAGCAGTTGCCTCGTGTAGGGATGGCTCGCGCTGTCATCCTCCAGCGCCGCCACCGGCAGTTCCTCCATCACCCGCCCGGCGTTCATCACCGCAAGCCGGTCGCACATATGCGCCACCACGGCCAGGTCGTGGCTGACCAGGATGCAGGTCAGCCCCAGCCGCGCGCGCAGGTCCACCAGCAGGTTGAGGATTTCCGCCTGCACCGAGACATCCAGCGCCGAGGTCGGCTCGTCCAGCAGCAGCACCTGCGGCTCCAGGATCAGCGCGCGGGCAATCGCCAGCCGCTGCCGCTGCCCGCCGGAAAGCTGGTGCGGGTAGCGGTAGCGAAACGCCGGGCCCAGCCCCACCTCCACCAGCACGCGGGCAATGCGCGCATCGGCATCACCCATGCCATGGATCGCCAGCGGCTCGGACAGCGTGGTGTTGACGGTGTGGCGCGGATGCAGCGAGCCATACGGGTCCTGGAACACCATCTGCACGCGGCGATAGAAGCTGCGGGTGCGCAGCGGCAGCATCGTCTCGCCGCCGATGACCACATCGCCGGACCAGTTCGGGTTCAACCCGCACAGCGCGCGCAGGATGGTGGACTTGCCGCAGCCGGACTCGCCGACCAGCCCATAGGTCTCGCCCTGGCCGACGGAAAATGACACGCCGTCCACCGCCTGCACCGCGTTGGCGCCGCTGCCGAAGCTGACGCGCAGGTTGTTCACCGAGATCATCGCCGTGTCACCCATCCAGCCAGGCCGGATCACGGTTCAGCACCGCCAGCTTCTGGTGGCGCGAGCCGATGCGCGGCAGCGAGGCCAGCAGCCCCCTGGTATAGGGATGCTTCGCGTCGGCCAGTTCGGCGGCGGCACACTCCTCCACGATCCGCCCGGCATACATGATCAGCACGCGGTCGCAGAACGTGGCCACCAGGTTGAGATCATGGCTGATGAAGATCAGGCCCAGCCCGCGCCGCGTCACCAGGTCGTCCAGGATCGCCAGCACCTGCATCCGCACGGTCACGTCCAGCGCCGAGGTCGGCTCGTCGGCAATCAGCAGGTCAGGCTCGGCCATCAGCATCATCGCGATCATCACCCGCTGCCCCATGCCGCCGGACACCTCGTGCGGGTACAGTTCGTGCACGCGGGCGGGATTGCGGATATGCACCGCCTCCAGCATCGCCATCACGCGTTCGCGCCGCTCGGCGGCGGATAGCTTCTGGTCAGCCGGGATCGCCTCGGCAATCTGCGCGCCGACGCGCATCACCGGGTCCAGCGCATGCTTGGGGTCCTGCATGATCATCGAGATGCGGCGGCCGCGCACCTTCAGCATGGCCCGCTCGCTGGCCGCGGCGATGTCCAGTTCCTGGAATTGCAGCCGCTTGGCGGTGACGGTGCCGTTCGGCGGCGTGAGCTTCAGGATGGCGCGCCCGGTCTGCGACTTGCCCGAGCCGGATTCGCCGACGATGCCCACCTTTTCCCGGCCGACCTGGAACGTCACGCCGCGCACGGCATGCACGATGCGCTGCGGGGTGCGGAAGCGAACATGCAGGTCTTCGACCTGGAGCTGAGGGGTTTCGGTCATTCCGAGCGCGGGTCCAGCACGTCGCGCAACCCGTCGCCGAACAGGTTGAAGGCGAGCGAGGTGAGCAGGATCGCCAGCCCCGGCATGGCGGCGATCCACCAGGCGCCCAGCATGTATTGCCGCCCGGTGGACAGCATCGCCCCCCATTCCGGCAGCGGCGGCTGCGCACCCAGGCCCAGGAAGCCCAGCCCGGCCGCGGTCAGGATGATGCCGGCCATGTTCAGCGTGATCCGCACCACCACCGAGGGCACGCACATCGGCACGATATGGCGCAGGATGATGCGCGCCGACGAGGCACCCTGGATGCGCACCGCGGCGATGTAGTCGGATGCCCGAATGGTCAGGGTCTCGGCCCGCGCCAGCCGGGCAATCGGCGGCCAGGCGGTCAGTGCGATGGCAATCACCGCGTTCTCTATCCCCGATCCCAGTGCCGCCACGAATCCCAGCGCCAGGATCAGCCCGGGAAAGGACAGGAAGATGTCGTTGATGCGCATCAGCACGGTATCGGTCCAGCCGCCGAAATACCCGGCGGTGGTGCCCACCGCCAGCCCGATCGGGGCGGCGATGATGGCCACCAGGAAGCTGATATACAGCGTGATGCGCGAGCCGTACACCACGCGGGCGAACACGTCGCGGCCCAACTCGTCGGTGCCGAACCAGTGCACCCCGCTGGGCGGGGCCAGCCGCCGCATCAGGTCCTGGTCGTTCGGCCCCACCGGGGCGATCAGCGGCGCGCAGATCGCCACCACCACCAGCCCCAGCAGGATCAGCAACCCGATCAACGCCAGCGGATTGGCCCGCAGCCGCAGCCACCCATAGTAGAAGCTCTGGATGCGCGCCTGGCGCGCCGACGTGGTGACCTCGGCGGTCAGCCAGGCCCGCAGGGTGGGAGATGCATCGCTCATCGGGTGCGCGGGTCCAGCATGCGGTACAACAGGTCGCTGAACAGGTTCAGCCCGACAAAGATGATGCCGATGATCAGCACGCAGGCCAGCACCGCGTTCATGTCCCCGGCCAGCAGGCCCGAGGTGAGGTAGCGCCCGAACCCCGGCCAGGCGAACACCGTCTCCGTCAGCACCGCGCCCTCCAGCAGGAAGGCGTAGGCCAGCGCGATCACGGTGACCAGCTGCACCAGGATGTTGCGGAAGGCATGGCGCCACACCACCTGCCAGCGCGACATGCCCTTCACCCGTGCCGCCACGATGTATTCCTGGCCCAGCTGTTCCAGCATGAAGCTGCGCGTCATGCGGCTGATATAGGCCATCGAGGAATAGCCCAGGATCGAGGCCGGCAGCACGATATGGCTGAACGCGTCCCAGAACACATCGGGCTCGCCGGCCAGCAGCGAGTCGACCAGGATCAGGCCGGTACGCGACGGGACCATGTCCAGGAACATCACGTCCAGCCGGCCCGGGCCGCCCACCCAGCCCAGCGTGGCGTAGAACAGGATCAGCCCCATCAGCCCCAGCCAGAAGTTCGGGCTGGAATACCCCAGCAGGCCGATGAAGCGCGCCACATGGTCCAGCATGCTGCCGCGATACACCGCGGCCAGCATGCCGAACGGCACGCCCAGGCCGATACCGATGATGATCGACACGCTCGCCAGTTCGATGGTGGCCGGAAACACGCGCCGCAGGTCGTCGGCCACCCGGTTGCCGGTGAACAGCGCATTGCCGAACTCGCCGGTCATCATGTCGCGGATGAACAGCGCGAACTGCACGTACAGCGGCTTGTCCAGGCCAAGCTGGGCATAGACCATGTCATAGGTCGATTGCTCCGCCTGTTCGCCGATGATGGCAATCACCGGGTCGATCGGCAGCATCCGGCCCATGAAGAAGGTCAGCGCCAGCAGGCCGAGCAGGGTGACCAGCACCGAGCCGACCTGCCGCCCCGCCAGCTTCAGCCACCGCGCGGCGGGCGCGAGTCCCGCGTCCGCCGCTTTCGGTGCCGCCGTCGTGTCGCGTGCGGCCACCGGCTACTTGCCGGCGGTGTCGTAGGCCACGTTGAACGGCGTGATGGCGAAGCCCTTCACCTCCTTGCGCACGGCGATCGGGCGCACGGTCTGGTACATGTAGGCCATCGGGCCGT
>JADLHF010000100.1 GCA_020848935.1 Acetobacteraceae bacterium | reverse complement strand
GGCCGCCCGCTATCGGACCAGGAACACCGCCATCAACACCAGCACCACCGCCGAGACGATGACGCTGACGGTGGCACCGCTGCAAAACCCGGCAAACGCGCGCTGCCGGTCGGCGGTGAATGCCTCCTCGGTCACCGAGGCGGGGCTGTTCGACGGGGCGTGGGCCATGGGCGGTCTCGTTCTGCTGCGTGGTGGGGCGTTGATCGCTATCTAGATGACATTCGCCGAATTGGGAACCGCCCGCCCACCACCGCGGGCGTCATGCCAGCAGCCGCGCGAGGCGGTCGAACTCCGCGATCGCCAGCGTCTCCGCCCGCCGGTCGGCGGCAATGCCGGCGCGCACCAGCAGCGCCTCCCCGCCCAGCGGCTTCAGCGCGCCGCGCAGCATCTTGCGCCGCTGGCCGAAGGCGGCCGCCGTCAGGCGTTCCATGGCGGCGAACAGCGCCGGCGGCGGCTGGATGGCGTGCGGGGTGAGCACCGCCACGGCCGACCAGACCTTGGGCGGCGGCACGAAGGCGGCCGGCGGGATGCGCAGGCGCAATTCCGCCCGGCACAGCCATTGCGTCAGCACCGACAGCCGTCCATAGGCGCCGCTGCCGGGGGCCGCGCAGATGCGCTCGGCGACCTCCTGCTGGAACATCAGCGTCAGCCGCTCCCACGACGATGCCTGCTTCAGCCAGCCCACCAGCAGCGGCGAGGCGATGTTGTAGGGCAGGTTGGCGATGATCTGCCGCGGCGCCGGCACCAGGGCGGCGAGATCCAGCGCCAAGGCATCGCCCTCGACCAGCACAAGCCGGCCGGGGCAGGCGGCCGCCAGTTCGGCGATGGCGCCGGCCGCCCGCGGATCGACCTCCACCGCAACCACCGTCTCCGCCGCGCTGTCCAGCAGCGCCCGCGTCAGGCCGCCGGGACCAGGCCCCACCTCCACCACGTGCCGCCCGGCCAGTTCGCCGGCCTGGCGCACGATGCGCCCGACCAGGTTGGAGTCCAGCAGGAAGTGCTGGCCCAGGCTGCGGCGTGCATCCAGCCCGTGGCGGGCGATCACCTCGCGCAGCGGCGGCAGGTCGCCGGGTTCGCGGGATGGCGCAATCGGCAAGGCGGTCAGGAGCGCAGGTCGATCACGGCGCGGCGCTGCAACTCGCGCATCAGCTGGCGGCCGGTCAGTTCCACCCGCTCGGCCAGGATGCGCTGGCTCAGCTCGTTCTGCGTCGGCTGGCCGAGATTCTTGGTTTCGCGCGTGCACACCATCACGATGGCAATCCCGTCCTCGGCGATCAGCGGCTGGCTGGCCTTGCTGACGGCGATCGAGCCGATCAGTGCGCGCAGCGCCGGGTTTTCGATCGAGTCGACGCGCAATTCGCCGGGATCGGCCGCATGCCCGCCGCCAGTGGCGGCATTGGCCTGTTCGATATCCGCACAGCTGCGCGCGGACTGGGACAGCGCGCGCGCCTTTTCCAGCACCGCGCGCTGGGCATCGGTGGGTGCGGCCGGGTTGAGCTTGGTGGCAAACGGGAAGAACGCCTGGCGGATGGTGGCCACCGTGGCATTGTCGGTGCCGATCACCCGCTTGCCGCGCAGGGTGATGATGGACAGTCCGCCGGGCACGCGGATCGGGTTGCTGATCGCACCGGGCGGCATGATCTCGGCGATGCGCAGCACCTCGGGGTCCAGCTGGTTGGCCTGCACCCAGCCGAGGTCGCCACCCTGCAGGGCGGTCTGGCTCTGGCTGAACTGGGCCGCCACCACGCCGAAGGCGGCGCCGGCGCGCAGCTGGGCGATGATGGTGTCCGCGAAGCGCTGGGCATCGGCGGCCTGGCTGGCATTCTCGATCGGCACGAAGATCTCCGACACCCGGAACTCGGTCTTGCCGGCCTGGCCGCGCAGTGCGGCCGCCAGCTCGGCGGTCTCGGCCGGGCTGATCTCGGAATTGCGCCCCAGGATCTCGCGCAGCAGCCGGTTCCAGCCGATCTGGACGCGGATCTGGTCGATCATGGTGCGCAGACCAACCCCCGCGGCCGCCAGGCGCTGGCGCATCACGCCGGGGTTCATGCCGTTGGCCCGTTCGATCTGGGCAATCGCCGCGGCGATGTCCTGGTCACTCACCGAGATGCCGCGGCGCTGAAGCTCCTGAAGCCGCAACCGCTCGTCGATCAGCTGGCGGCGGACCTGGGGCAGCAATCGCTCCAGCACGTCCTGCGCCATCGGCAGGCCGGTGGACAGCGCGAACAGGCGGGCGCGGTTCTCGACATCGGCGTTGCTGATGACGTCGCCATTGACCACCGCGGCAATGCCGGCGGCCGGCACCCCCGGCGCGCGCGCCGGCGCCGCGGCGGCCGCGGTGCGCGGGATGACGGTTGGGATGGCGGCAGCGGAAATGGCAAGCACGCCAAGCAGCACGCCGAACAGGGGGGGCAGGATACGCATCGGCGCAGGTCGACTCCTCGTTGGCGGCACCGGCCGGGGCCGGAACCGTGCAGAAGCATAGCATGGCCGGCGCCGCAATAGCGGCCCTGGCCGCCGGGCACCCCCGCGCCCGCTACAGCGCGTTGAAACCGAACTGGCCGACCGTCTTGAAGGTCAGCTGGAACAGCAGGATGGTGGCGCCATTGTCGCCGTTGATCGAGACGTGGCGGCGCGCCAGGCTGACATCGAAGATGAAGCACTCATCCTCGTAGGACGTTCGCAGCCCGTCGCTGACCCCCTTGCCGGTGCGCAGGTCGCGCCGCCCATAGGCCGCGACGCGCCAATGCTCGCCGATCCGCGTCGAGATGCCCATCGTGCCCTCGTTGCGCGGCTTGGTCGGCGCGGTGTTCGCGGTGGCGTGGTCGAAATACAGGAACGGGTTGGTGGTGGTGTAGATGTAGCCCCCGGTCAGCCGCAGCCGGTCGGTGCCCACGCTGGCCAGCGCATCGACAAAGCGCGGCTGGAAGCTGCGCCGGTCGAAGCGCTGGCGCGAGGTCAGGTCCAGCCATTTGGCCGGCGCGAAGGTGGCGCGGCTGACAACGTCCGACGCGGTCTCGTTCAGGCCGGAGCCGGTGGGAAACGCCGAGTCGCGCTTCAGGCGCCAGGACTGGCCCACCAGCCCCTCCATCCTGGCGCCGGATGGCAAGGTCCAGGCACCGCGCAGCGCCCCGGCCGCGCGCACGCCGCCCTCCAGCCGGTCGGTGCCCGGGAACCGGTTGAGCGCGAACAGGTTGGCATCGGTGAACTCGGTGGCGAAGCTGTCCTCGTTGGGGATGCGGGTGCGGCTGGCCAGGTAGCTGCCGCCGCGCGGCGACATCGCGATCTGCAGGATCGGCTCCACCACCTGGCTGCCCCAGTCGCCGGCATGGCGCAGCAGCGGCCAGCGCCATTGCAGCGCGATCGTCGGCATGGCCTGCGCGGCATTGGTCTGGCGGCTGGCGGCGAAGTTGGGCGCCTGGTCGAACTGCGAGGCGGTATAGGCCGCGCTGTCCAGCCGCAGCTTCAGGTTCCACACCCCGCCCAGCCGATCGATCTCCGGCCGTTCCCAGGTGGTGGACAGCCGCGCGCGCCGGGTGGAGGTGCCCTCGGTGCGCATGATGTTGAGGATGTCGAAGTCCAGCCCCACCCGCCCGCCCAGCCGGTCCGGCTCGCCGGCATAGCTGTACTGGTAGTACGGCGCGATCACCGGCAGGCGACGGGCGATGATCGTGCTGGCCAGGCCCTGGTAGGTGCGCGAATCCAGCCGGGTGTAGCTGCCCTGGCCGAAGCCTTCCAGATAGAGCTGGGAGGCCAGCACCGGCTGCCAGTTCTGCACCCGGAAGTCGCGCAGGTAGTTCAGCGAGCTCGCCCGGTTGACGTCGAAGCCCCAGCGCCAGGTGTCGTCGATGTTGAACTCGCCGCGGGCGAACACATGGCCGGCGGCGCCGTTCCCGCCGGTCGGGCTGCGGTAATAGCCCAGCGACCCGTCGATGGTGACGCGGCCGTTGTTGAAGCGGCGGCGGTATTGCAGGTCCGCTGCCGGGCCGTTCCTGGCGGCCACGATCGGCGCGATCGTGGCGTCCGAACTGTCGTCGATCACCCAGTAATAGGGCACCGTCGCATAGGCGCCGAGGTGCTTGGAATAGCCGAAGCCCGGCACCAGTATGCCGCTGGCGCGCTTCTCGGTCGGGTCGGGATGCGTCAGGAACGGCGTGTACAGCACCGGAATGCCGAAGATATCCAGCACCGCGTCGCGGTATTCGATGCGCTTGTTGTCCTTGTCCTGGATCGCCTCGCGGGCGCGCAGCTGCCACAGCGGCGCGCGGCTGGGGTCGGTCGGGCACAGGTCGCAGGTGGAATAGACCACCCGGCTCAGCTCGTTCACCCGCGCATCGGTGCGGCGCGCACCATTGGCGGCCAAGCGGCCGTTCTCGGCCAGCAGGGCGCGCAGCCCCGCCATCACGCCGTCCTTCATGCCCTGGGTCAGCTCGGCGTATTCGGCGAACACGGTCTGGCCATCGGGCTCCAGCAGCACGACATGGCCGATGGCGGCAGCAATCCCGGAATTGCGGTTGTAGGTGACCTTGTCGGCCAGCAGCAGCCGCTCGCCCTGCCAGAACTCGACATGGCCGGACAGCGTGACCACGCCGCGCTCGCGGTCGTATTCCACCGTGTCGGCCTGGTAGTAGGCCGGTGCGTCGCGCTCCACCGGCGCACGGCCGGCCAGCGCGGACTGGGCGGCGCCCGGGCGCGCCGGCAACAGCGTCAACAGGATGGCCAGCACCCAGGGCAGCCCCCAACGAAGCCGCCGGGGCAGCAGACGGACGTTCCGGCGGGGCCTGTCGGCGCTTGGGCGCATCAGCCGTCCTCGAGGTGAAGCAGCAGCGAGACCGAGAGCATCAGCCCCGCGCCGATCGGCGCCCAGGCGGCCAGCGCCGGCGGCAGCGTGCCGGTCTGTCCGAACTCCTCGGCGACCTTGGCGATCACGAACAGCGCAAAGCCGGCGGCCACCCCGCTGCCGATCATCTGCGCCACGCCACCCCGCCGGGCCGGGCGCATCGAGAAGCCGGCGGCCACCAGCGACATGGTGCCGGCCAGCAGCGGCATGGCCAGCAGCGAATGGAAGTGCAGGCGGTGGCGGATGGACGAAAAGCCCGAGCGGTCAAGCAGGGCGATGAACCCCGGCAGCGCCCAGATCGACAGCGTGTCGGGCGGCGCGAAGCTGTCCTGCACGCGATCCACCGTCATGCTGGTGGGCATCGAGACGTCGCGCGCGGCGGTGGGGTGGCGGCCGGGCACGATGGTCCGCGCCTCGTTGAGAACCCAGTTGCCGGGCGTCAGAAGCGCCGATACCGCCTCGATCCGCTCCAGCAGCCGGTCCTCGGCATCCAGCCGGAAGATGCTCAGGCCAAAGGCGGCGAGCGTGCCGTCACGCACCACCACGTGGTTGGCATGCAGCAGCGCCACGCCCTGGCTGTCCAGCTCGTGGTCGGCCTGGCGCAGCCAGAGCTGGCCGCCGTTCAGTGCCATCGGCCCGCCGCCGGACTTGATGTAGTTGCTGTCCAGCGCCTCGGCGCGCGCGCGCATCGCCGCCGAGACCGGCGTCACCACCGCCACCGCGAAGCAGCCCAGGCCCACGGCGCACAGCGTCGGGCCGGCCAGGAACTGCCAGGCCGACATCCCGGTGGCACGCGCCACAATCAGCTCGGAGGAGCGGGTGAGGCGCCAGAACGCCAGAATACCGCCCAGCAGCACGGCAAACGGCAGGATCTGCATCATCGCCCATGGCAGCCGCAGCCCGGCGATCTGTGCCACCACGGCAAAGGTCGCGTCCGGGCGGGTGGCGGCACGGCGCAACAGCTCGATCAGGTCGAACAGGGACACCACGCCGGTCAGCGCCGCCAGCATGCCCAGCATGTGCACCGAGAACACGCGTGCGATGTACAGTGTCAGGGTGGTGGCAAACGGCATGCGTCAGCCCACCGCCGACAGGTCGCGTGGAGGGGTCGGCCGCATGAAGCTGGGAATCTCCGCCATGGCCGGCAAGTGTAGCTTGTGCCGGCACGGGGTGCCAACGCCGCGCAGCACTTCAGCCGTCCGGGTTGCGCAGCGCCGCCGCCGCCGCCGCCTCGCCACCGCCGCCAGCCACGAAGCGTCGCAGCGCCGCGGGGTAGAGCAGGTGTTCCTGGGCCAGCACCCGCGCGGCCAGGGTCGCCTCGTCGTCGCCGGTCAGCACCGGCACCGCCGCCTGGGCCAGGATCGGGCCCTCGTCCATGCCCTCGGTGACCAGGTGCACGGTGCAGCCATGAAGCTTGACCCCGGCGGCCAGGGCGCGGGCATGGGTATCGGTGCCGGGGAAGGACGGCAGCAGGCTGGGGTGGATGTTCAGCATCCGCCCGGCCCAGCACTGCACGAAGAACGGCGTGAACAGCCGCATGTAGCCCGCCAGGCATACCAACTCCACGCCCGCGGCCTGCAACTCGGCATTCACCACCGCCTCGTGCGCGGCGCGGTCGGGGCCGAACGGCCGGTGGGGCACGCACGCGGTGGCGATGCCGGCCGCCGCCGCCGCCGTCAGCCCGCCGGCGTCGTCCCTGTTTGCCAGCACCAGCACGATTTCCGCGGGGTAGTCCGCCGCCGACGCCGCCCGCAACAGCGCCGCCATGTTCGACCCGCGGCCGCTGATCAGGATGCCGACGCGCCTGCGCATCTGCCGCTCCTCACCCCGGCCAGCCCGCCGGCAGCGCGATGCGGATACTGGCCTCGCCGGCATCCTCGCCGGCATCCTCGCCGCCAACGGCCTCGATCCGCCCGATGGCGAACACCGTCTCGCCCGCGCCCTCCAGCACCGCGCGCGCGCCGTCGGGATCGGCGGTCACCACCGCCATGCCGATGCCGCAATTGAACACCCGCAGCATCTCATGGGCGTCGACATGTCCCACCCGCGCCAGCCAGCGGAATGCCGGCGGCAGGGGCCAGGCACCGGCATCCACCACGGCGCGCATCCCGGCCGGCAGCACCCGCGGCAGGTTGCCCGGCAGCCCGCCGCCGGTGATGTGCGCCGCCGCCTTCAGCAGCCCCGCCCGATGCAGCGCCAGCAGCGGCTTCACGTAGATGCGCGTCGGCTTCAGCAACTCGGCGCCCAATGTGCCGGACCCGAACGGCGCCGGCGCCGCCCAGCCGGCATTGCCCGCCTCGACGATTCGCCGCACCAGGGAAAACCCGTTGGAATGCACCCCGCTGCTCGCCAGCCCCAGGATGGCATCGCCCGCCGCCACGTCCCGCGGCAACAGGTCACCCCGTTCGGCGGCCCCCACCGCGAAGCCGGCGAGGTCGTAGTCGCCGGCGCCATACATCCCCGGCATCTCGGCCGTCTCGCCGCCGACCAGCGCGCAGCCGGCCTGCCGGCAGCCCTCGGCGATCCCCGCCACCACCCGCGCCGCGGCCTCGACATCCAGCTTGCCGGTGGCGAAATAATCCAGGAAGAACAGCGGCTCCGCCCCCTGCACCACCAGGTCGTTGACGCACATCGCCACCAGGTCGATGCCGACATGGTCATGGCTGCCGGTGTCGATGGCGATCCGCAGCTTCGTCCCCACCCCGTCGGTGGACGACACCAGCACGGGATCGGTGAAACCGGCCGCCTTGAGGTCGAACAGCGCGCCGAAGCCACCCAGCCCGCCCATCACCCCGGCGCGGCTGGTCGCGCGCGCCAGCGGCTTGATCCGCTCCACCAGGGCATCGCCCGCGTCGATGTCAACGCCGGCCGCGCGATACGTCATGCTGGCCATGCGGCCCTCCGGTCCCGATGCGGCGGAAACAACCATGGGCCGCCCGGCGGTGCAACCGACACACGCGCGGCCCACCCGAGACGCGCGCACTCCGCGATGGCGCGGTTGTGGCCAGCATGCCGGCAACGCCGCTATGATGGGCCATGCCAGACGGCGCCAAATCCTCCCCGACGATGGGCACGGCCACCTTCACCGTGGCCAACTTCGTCACGTTCCTGCGCCTGTGCGCCGTGCCGGTGGCGGTCTGGCTGGTGCTGCGCGGGCAATATATCGCGGCATTCTGGCTGTTCCTGGCCGCCGGCCTGTCGGATGCCGTCGACGGCTGGCTGGCCCGGCGCCATGGCCCCACCCGCCTGGGCGCCATCATCGACCCGGTCGCGGACAAGGCCCTGCTCGTCAGCATGTTCGTCACCCTGGCCGTGGTCCACGTGCTGCCCGACTGGCTGGCCATCCTGGTGGTGTTCCGCGACGTGGTGATCGTCGGCGGCGTGCTGGCGCTGTCCGTGCTGGGCCAGCCCGTGGTGATCCGGCCGCTGGCGATCTCCAGGCTCAACACGGTGATCCAGATCGCGATGATCGCCGTGACCCTGCTGACCATGGGCCTGGGCGTTGCCTGGCCGATCCTGGACTTGGTGCTGCTCTGGACGGTTGTCGCCAGCACGCTCGCCTCGCTGGGCGCCTATCTCTGGCATACCGCGCGCGGCCGATGAACATGCCGCCCCACGACCAACCTCCCGGCGCCACGCGCTCCCAGCGGCTGGCGCTTCTGGCCGGATTGCTGATCGCTGGCTGGTTTGCGCTTCAGCTCTTCGCGTCGGTCCTGCTGCCGTTCGTGATGGCCGCGGTCCTCGCCTATTTCCTCGATCCGCCAACCACCCAGTTCCAGCGCACCGGCCTGCCGCGCACGGTCGGCGCGCTGCTGATGCTGACCACGGCGCTGCTCTCCGCCCTGCTGTTCGTGCTCCTGCTGTATCCGCTGATCCTGGCGCAGCTCGGCATCCTCATCATCCGGCTGCCGACCTATGTGAACCTGGCACGCGCCGCCGCGGATGCGGTGCTGGTCCATTTCCAGCAGCAGCTCGGCCCCGAGTTCGTCGACGAGCGCCTGCGCGAACTGGTGGCCAGCCAGGCCGGCTCGGTCCTGTCGTTCCTGGTCACGGCGGTCAGCCGGCTGATCGGCGGCGGGTTTGCGCTGTTCAACGTGCTGACGCTGCTGGTGGTCACCCCGGTGGTGGCCTTCTATCTGTTGCGCGACTGGCCGCTGATCATCCGCCGCGTCGATTCCTGGCTGCCGCGCCGCTATGGCGTGGTGCTGCGCGCCCAGGCCCGCGAAGTGGACCGCATCCTCTCCGCCTGGCTGCGCGGCCAGGCGATGTGCTGCCTGGCGCTGGTCATCTATTACGCGGTGGCGCTTTCGCTGGTCGGGCTCGACCTCGGCCTGATCGTCGGCATGGCCGCCGGGATGCTGTCGTTCATCCCCTATGTCGGCAGCATCACCGGCCTGGTGGTCGCCACCGGGCTGGCATCCGCGCAGTTTCCCACCTGGGCCGGGGTTGCCATGGTGGTCGGCGTGTTCATCGCCGGCAACCTGCTGGAGGCCTACGTCATCTACCCCCGCTTCCTCGGCGACCGGGTGGAGCTGCACGCCGTCTGGGTGATCTTCGCGCTGTTCGCCGGCGCCGCCGCCTTCGGCTTCCTCGGCGTGCTGCTCGCCGTGCCGGTGGCCGCCACCATCGGCGTGCTCAGCCGATTCTGGCTGCGCCGCTACCTGGCCAGCCCGCTCTACCTCGACCCGCCGCCGCCGCCGTCGGATGGCACCGCGCCATGAGTGCCGCGCTGGCGCAACTGCCATTGCCCTTCGCCCCGGTGCGCCGCGTGTTCGACGCGCCGGTGATCGCCGCCGAATCGAACCGCGAGGCGCGCGCCTGGCTCGCCCGCACCGCCGCCTGGCCGCAGCTTCGCCTCGCGCTCTGGGGTCCGCCCGGCTGCGGCAAGTCGCGCCTGCTGGCCGACTGGGCGCGGCGCGCGGGGGCGGCCATGCGGCCGGGCGAAGCCCTGCGCTTCGCCCCGCACACCGGTCCGCTGACCATCGACGACGCCGACCGCGCGCCGCCGCTGGCCCTGCTCCACACGCTCAACGCGGCGCAGGAGGCCGGGCACGCCGTTCTGCTCGCCGCGACGGCACCGCCATCGCGCTGGGCACCGGCGCTGCCCGACCTGGACAGCCGGCTGCGCGCCACCACCGCGGTCGCGATCGATCCGCCGGAGGACTCGCTGCTGCACGCGCTGCTGGCCCGGCTGCTGGCCGAACGCCAGCTGCGCCCGACCGGGCCGACGCTGGACTGGCTGCTCGCACGCCTGCCGCGCACCCATGCCGCCATGGCGATGGCGGTCGATCGCCTGGACCGCGCCGCCCAGGTGCTCGGCATGGCAATCACCCCGGCGCTCGCCCGATTGGCCCTGCCCGAATTGCTGGCCGATCCCGCCGATCTGCCCGAGGCATTGCCGGCGGATGACATTTCCGCATCATCCCCCGCCACCTCGCCCACCACCGCCGGTTTCCTGTAGGATGACCCAGCGCTTGCGCCGAACATTTGCCGGGAACCGCCTGATGCCCTCCGAAGCCCCGATCGGCACCGACCTGACCGCGGCCGGGGCGATCGCCATCGACCACCGAACCCCCAGCCGCCAGCAGGACACCGCGCTTCCGCCGATCGCCACCAGCCCGCAGCGCTTCATCAACCGCGAGCTCTCCTGGCTGGACTTCAACCACCGCGTGCTGGAGGAGGCCGAGAACCCGCGCCATCCGCTGCTGGAGCGGTTGCGCTTCGTCTCGATCTCCGCGGCCAACCTCGACGAGTTCTATTCCGTGCGCGTCGCCGGCCTGATCGGCCAGGCCAAGGCCGGCGTCACCACCCCCTCGCCCGACGGCCGCTCGCCCGCCCAGCAACTGCTCGATGTCGAGGCCAGGGCCGAGCGCCTGATGGCCGAGCAGCTCACCGTCTGGCAGTCGCTGCGTGGCCTGCTGGCCGAGGCCGGCCTGGTGATGTGCAACCCCGCCCGCCTGTCGGACGGCGAGCGCATGTGGCTCGATTCCTGGTTCATGGAGCGGGTCTTCCCGGTGCTGACGCCGCTGGCGATCGACCCGGCCCACCCGTTCCCCTTCATCCCCAACATGGGACTGGTGATGGTGCTGCGCCTGGCACGCGACGAGGACGGCACCTCCATGCGCGCCCTTGTGCCGCTGCCGTCGCTGGTTGCCCGCTTCATCCGCCTGCCGGCCGACACCCCATCCAGCACCGCGCCGATCCGCTTCATCATGTTGGAACAGCTGGTCGCCCTGTTCCTGGACCGCATCTTCCCCGGCTTCCGGGTCACCGGCGAGGGCATGTTCCGCCTGATCCGCGACACCGACGTGGAGTTCGAGGAAGAGGCCGAGGACCTCGTGCGCTCCTACGAAACCGCGCTGAAGCGCCGCCGCCGCGGGGTGGCCATCCACCTGTCGGTCAATGCCGCCATGCCGGCCGACCTGCGCCAGCTGATGATCGACCAGATGGACGCCAGCACCCAGGACGTGCACGTCCATGACGGCATTCTCGGCCTGGCCGATGTCAGCCAGCTGATCGTCGAGGACCGGCCCGACCTGCTGTTCCCGCCCTACACGCCGCGCTTTCCCGAACGCATCCGCGATTTCGCCGGTGACTGCTTCGCCGCTATCCGCGCCAAGGACATCATCGTCCACCACCCGTTCGAAAGCTTCGACGTGGTGGTGCAGTTCCTGCGCCAGGCCGCCCAGGACCCCAACGTGGTCGCCGTCAAGCAGACGCTGTACCGCACCAGCCGCGACAGCCCGATCGTCAAGGCGCTGATCGAGGCCGCCGAGGCCGGCAAGTCCGTCACCGCCATGGTCGAACTGCGCGCCCGCTTCGACGAGGAGGCGAATATCCGCCTCGCCCGCGCCATGGAGGCCGCCGGGGTGCAGGTGGTCTACGGCTTCACCGAGTTGAAGACCCACGCCAAGCTCAGCCTGGTGGTCCGGCGCGAAGGCCACGCCATGCGCAGCTATGCCCATTTCGGCACCGGCAACTACCACCCGATCACCGCGCGCACCTACACCGACCTGTCGTTCTTCACCTGCGACGCCGACCTCACCCGCGACGCCGCCCGGCTGTTCAACTACATGACCGGATACGCCAGGCCGGACCGGATGGACGCGCTGGCCTTCAGCCCGCTGACCACCCGCAACGCCATCGGCGAACTGATCGACCGCGAGATCATGTTCGCCGCCGAGGGCCGCCCGGCTGCGATCTGGCTGAAGATGAACTCGCTGGTCGATGACCGGCTGATCGACAAGCTGTACGAGGCCTCGCGCGCCGGGGTGAAGGTGGCCGCCGTGGTGCGCGGCATCTGCTGCCTGCGTCCCGGCGTGCCGGGCCTGTCGGAGAACATCAGGGTCAAGTCGATCGTCGGCCGCTTCCTTGAGCACAGCCGCATCTGCGCCTTCGGCAACGGCCATGCCCTGCCCAGCCGGCACGCGCGGGTGTATATCAGCTCGGCCGACTGGATGGCCCGCAACATGGACTGGCGCGTGGAAAGCTTCGTTCCCATCTTCAATCCCACCGTCCACGCCCAGGTGCTGGACCAGATCATGGCGGTGAACCTGCGCGACACCATGCAGTCGTGGGAGCTCGACTCGCACGGCGTGTGGCGGCGGGTGGCGCCGGGCACAGGAAAGAAACGCGTCTGCGCGCATGACTACTTCATGACCAACCCCTCCCTCTCCGGGCGCGGCTCCGCGCTGCACGGCCCGGTCGTCGCCTTCCCCGCCGGCGCCCCGCGCCGCCCCGACCGTATGTTGCAGGATTGAGCATGGACCCCTTCGACCTGCCCGCGGCGGCAACACGCATGCCGAGCCTGCGCCGGCGCGCCGTGGTCGATCTCGGCTCCAACTCCGTGCGCCTGGTGGTGTTCGAGGGCGATGACCGCAACCCCGTGCCGATCTTCAACGAGCGCGCGGTGCTGCGCCTGGGCCGCGGGATGCAAGCCACCGGCCGGCTGAACGACGAAGGCACCGCCCAGGCGCTGACCGTGATGAACCGCTACGCCGCCATCGCCCGTGCCATGGAGGCCGATCCGTTCGAGGTGCTGGCCACCTCGGCGGTGCGCGATGCGGTCAACGGCCCGCAATTCGTCGATCTCCTGCGTGCCCGAATGCCCGACGTGCCGATCACCGTGCTGTCCGGCCATGAGGAGGCCGCCCTGTCGGCCGCCGGCCTGCTGTGCGGCATCCCCGGCGCGCACGGCCTGCTGGCCGATATCGGCGGCGGCTCGCTGGAACTGGCCCGCTTGGACCGCGGCCGCCGCGGCATCGCGCGCACCTTGCGCCTGGGCGTGATCCGCCTGTCCGAACGCGCCGGCGGCGATCCGACACGCGCCAGGGCCATCGCGGAAGCCGACCTCGCCGCCGAATCATGGCTGCCGGAGATGGCCGGGAGCGATCTGTATGCCGTCGGCGGCGCATGGCGCGCGCTGGCGCGCATCCACATCGCCCAGACCAGCTATCCGCTGACCCTGCTGCACCACTACACCATCAGCCGCGAGGAGGCGCGCGACCTCGCCGGCCTGGTGTCCAACGCCAGCCGCCGCCAGTTGGAGAAGCTGCCGGGCATGCCGCGCCGGCGCGTCGATGACCTGCCCTTCGCCGCCGTGGTGCTGCGTCGCCTGCTGCGCGCCACCGGCGCCCGGCGCGTGGTGTTCAGCGCCAGCGGCCTGCGCGAGGGCTGGTACATGCGCCATGTGCCCGCCGCCCGGCAGGAGGACGACCCGCTGCTGGCCGCCGCCCACGACTACGCCCGCCGCTTCGCCCGTGACATCACCCTGCCGCCCGCCCTGCTCGCCTGGACCGACCCGCTGTTTGCCGGCGAGCCCGCCGAGGCCCGCCGCCAGCGCGAGGCCGCCTGCTGGATGAGCGACATCGGCAGCCGCGACCACCCGGAATACCGCGCCGAACAGGCCTTCCTGCGCATCCTGCGCCAGCCCGGCATCGGACTGGACCACCAGGCCCGCGCCTTCCTCGGCCTGACCCTGGCCCTGCGCTACGAGGCCGAGCCCGACGCGCCGTTCCTCAAGCCGGTGCAGGGCCTGCTGGCGCCCGAGGCCATCCGCCGCGCCACCATCCTCGGCGTCGCGCTGCGCCTGGCCTACACGCTGTCGGCCGGCACCGCGCGGCTGCTGGCCGGGACCCGGCTGCGGCCGGGCAAGAACCTGACGCTGGAACTGGCCGAAGGCAGCGGCGTCTTCGCCGGCGAAAGCGTCACCCGGCGGCTGGACCGGCTGGCGCAGGCGATGGGGCTCGATGCCACCACCACGCTGGCGGCATGAAGCAAGGAAGAACTTCTTTTTCTGAAGAAAAAGAAGCAAAAAGACCTTTCATTCATTGTTCCGCGCTGCATCATCCCACGCAAACGCCTTAATGAATGAAAGTTTTTTGGTTCTTTTTTTCAAAAAAGAACACCTTCCTTCCCCTACGCCTTCTTCTCCCACCCCCGCTCCGTCTGCTGCCAGTAGCTGAGCGCATGCCCCGCCGCCTTGGCCGCGCGCCAGCGCGCGCGCGCGCGTGCCACCTGCTCGGCGTCGTTGCCGTCGAACAAGTCAAAGACCCGCGCATACTCCGCCATCCGCGCCGTGTCCGTGCCGTCGACCAGGAACAGGAACGTCCCCCCGTTCGGCGCCTCGTCCTCAACGGTCAGCCAGACCGGCTGCAAATCGGCATCGCCCGTCGCCGCACTGCCATGCGGCAGCCAGACCGGCTGCGCGCACAGCCACAGCGCGGTATCCAGCGCCGCCACCCGCTCCGCGCTCCCACAGCGCACCACCGCCCGCGCGCCAGCCTCCAAGGTGCGGCCGAGCAGGCGGGGCAGGGCGTCCTCCAACCCCGTCCGGGTCAGGTGATAGAAGCCGATCTCGGCCAAGTCGTGTTCTTTCAGTTGAAAAAACAAGATAGGAAGGTCTTCTTTTTCTGAAGAAAAAGAAGCAAAAAGACTTTATTCATTGTTCATCGTACGGCGCCAGCTTGCCACACACTCCACGGAACAGAAGTTTTTTGGTTCTTTTTTTCAAAAAAGAACATTCTTTCTCACCCCTGCTCGAACGCCTGCGCCACCAGCCGATCCAGCAGCCGCACCCCGAACCCGGTCGGCCCCACCGCATGCAGCGGATCGGCCTCGGCGCGCGACGCCACCCCGGCGATGTCCAGATGCACCCACGGCACCCCGCAGGCGAACTCGCGCAGAAAGGCGGCGGCGTGGCAGGCATCCGGCTGCATCCGCCCCGACAGGCAGTGCCGGATATCGGCAATCGCCGATTCCAGGTCCCGCCGGTGGCCCTCGCCGATCGGCATGCGCCAGGCCGGCTCGCCCACCGCGGCACCGGCTGCCGCCACCTTGGCCGCCAGTGCCGCGTCGTTGTCGAACATCCCGGCCATATGGTGGCCCAGCGCGGTGACGATGCTGCCGGTCAGGGTGGCGAGGTCGATCATCGCCCGCGGCTTGTGCTGGCGCGCGGTCCAGGCCAGCGCATCGGCCAGCACCAGCCGCCCTTCGGCATCGGTATCCACCACCTCGATCGTCTTGCCGGAAAAGCTGCGCAGCACGTCGCCGGGCCGATAGCTCGCCGCCCCGGTGGCATTCTCGGCGATCGGCAGCACGGCAATCGCCGGGGTGGGCGAGTGGCGCAAGGCCAGCGCCAGGATCGCCCCGGCGGCGGCCGCCGCACCCGCCATGTCGCCGCGCATCGCCTCCATGCCCGCGGCCGGCTTGATGCAGATCCCGCCGCTGTCGAAGGTGATGCCCTTGCCGACAAAAGCCACCGGCGGCGCCTTGATCCGCCCCTTCCAGCGCAACACCGCCATCAGCGGCGGATGCACCGAGCCCTGGCCCACCGCCAGCAGCGCCCCCAGCCCCTGCCGCTCCAGCTCGGCACGCCCCAGGATGCCGACGGCAATGCCGTGCCGCGTCAGCGCCTGCAACCGGGCGGCGAAGTCCTGCGGCGTCAGCTCGTTGCCCGGTTCGGCCACCAGGTCGCGCGCGAACAGCGCCCCGCGCACCCCGGCCGAGGCGCCGCGCCAGGCCGCCTCCACGGTGTCCGGGGTGTCGGTCAGCAGATCGATGGCGGCCAGTTTCGCCGCGTCCTCATCATGGCGCGTGCGCAGCCGATCGAAGCGCCAGGCGCGCAGACAGGCCCCGGCGGCGAAGCCGGCGGCAGCCTGCGGCGACAGCCCGTGCGCATCCAGCGCCACATGCGCCACCCCGGCCAGCGCCGCGGCCGCGCGCGCGCCAGCCTGGCGCAGCGCCTCCTCGTCCGGCGCGGCACCGCCGAGGCCCACCAGCAGCACCCGGCCCTGGCCCGTGAACACCTCGCACAGCGTCCCGGCCGCACCGGTGAAACCATCCGCCGCCGCCGCGGCCAGCAGCGGCCCGGGCAGCGCCCACCCTTCGGCCACCGGCCGGGCGGTGGCCGTGGCGCTCGGCGCGCTGCGCCCGATGCGAACCTCCAGCATCGCCGCTCCCTGCCCGATCCCGCCCCGTCAGCCCTCGTAGTGTTCGGCCACCAGACGGTCGAGCAGCCGCACGCCGAAGGCGGTCGCCCCCTTGGGGATGGTCGGCGCGTCCTTGCTCCTCCACACCGTGCCGGCGACATCCATGTGCACCCAGGGCTTGGCGTTGACGAAGCGCTGGATGAACTGGGCGGCGGTGATCGCACCACCCGGCCGGCCGCCGATGTTCTTCATGTCGGCGATGTCGCTCTTGATCTGCCGGTCATAGGCCTCGCCCAGCGGCATGCGCCACACCGCCTCGCCGGTCACCGTGCCGGCATCGTGCAGCTGCTGGGCCAGGCCGTCATCGTTGCTGAAGAACCCGGCATACTCGTGCCCCAGCGCCACGATCATCGCCCCGGTCAGCGTGGCCAGGTCGATCATGAAGCGCGGATCGTATTTCTGCTGGCAGTACCAAAGCACGTCGGCCAGCACCAGCCGCCCCTCGGCATCGGTGTTGATCACCTCCACCGTCTGCCCGGAATAGGTTTTCACAACATCGCCCGGGCGTTGCGCGCTGCCGCTGGGCATGTTCTCCACCAGCCCGACCAGGCCGATGGCATCAACCTTCGCCTTGCGCCCGGCCAGTGCCGCCATCAGCCCGACCACCGTGCCCGCACCGCCCATGTCCCACTTCATGTCCTCCATCCCGCCGGCCGGCTTGATCGAGATCCCGCCGGTATCGAAGGTCACGCCCTTGCCCACGAAGGCCAGCGGCTTGGCCTTCGTCCTGCCCTTGGCCGCGCCGGCGCCGTTCCACGTCATCACCACCATGCGCGGCTCGTTGGCGCTGCCCATCGCCACGCCCATCAGCGCGCCGAAGCCCAGCTTGGTCATCTCCTTCGGCCCGAACACCTCCACCTTCAGGCCCAGCGACTGCAGCTTGCGGCAGCGCTCGGCCATCTCGGCGGGATTCAGCACATTGGCCGGCTCGCTGACCAGGTCGCGGCTGAGGAACACGCCCTCCGCCACCGCCTTCAGCCCTCCCCAGGCATCGCGCGCCTTCGGCAACTCGGCGGTCAGCACGGTGGCCTTGCCCAGCTTGGGCTTGTCCTGCGGCTTCTCGGCGGTGCGATAGCGGTCGAAGCGGTAGCTGCGCAGCGCCAGGCCCATCGCCACATGCGCCGCCTGCGCGCCCGTCAGCCCCGCGGTGGATACCGCCGCCGCCGCCTCGCGCGCCAGCGCCGCCGCGGCATGCCCGCCGGCATCCTCCAGGTGGCGCGCCGCGATCCCGTCCAGCTTGCCCAACCCGACCGCCACCACGCGCGACAGCCCCGCGCCCGGCGCCAGCACCGTGACGGTCTGGTCGCGCCGCCCCTTGAACTCGGCCGCCGCCAGCGCCCGCGACACCGCGCCGTCGGTCGCCGCGTCCGCCGCATCCAGCAACGCCGCCGTCGGCGACCCGGCCGCCGCCCCTTCCTCCAGCAGCAGCACCAGCGCGCCGGATTTCGGCAGGGCAGGCTTGGCAAAGGCGATGTCGAGCATGGCGGACGCTCCGATGCGCATGGGTTTGGCGGCGGACTGTAGCAGCCCGCCCGCGATTGGCCAGACGGTCGCGAGCCTGTAATGAGGCCGGATGAACGACCGCGCCCTGCTCGACCTCGCCTTCGACCTCGCCCGCCGCGCCGGCGCACTGATCCTCCAGGTCCGCGCGCGCGGCTTCACGACCACGGCGAAACCCGACGAATCCCCGGTCACCGAGGCCGACCACGCCGCCGAGGCGCTGATCGTCGCCGGCCTGCGCGCCGCAACCCCGGACATCCCCGTCGTCGCCGAGGAGGAGATCGCCGCCGGCCACGTCCCGGCCGACGCGGAAACCCTCTGGGTGGTCGATCCGCTCGACGGCACCCGCGAATTCGCCCGCCGGGGCGACGATTTCGCCGTCTGCATCGGCCTGGTGCGCCACGGCGCGCCGGTCCTCGGCGTGGTCGGCCAGCCCGCCACCGGCGCGCTGTTCGGCGGCATCGTCGGCCACGGCGCGTGGAAGCGCGAGGGCGGCACCGAACGCCCGATCCGCGCCCGCCGCGCGCCCGCCGCCGGCCTGTCCGTCGTCGCCTCGCGCCATTACGCCGACGACCCGCGCCTGAAGCCCTTCCTCGCCGGCCGCAAGGTGGCCGAAATCCTGCACATGGGCTCGGCGCTGAAATTCTGCCGGGTGGCCGAGGGCATCGCCGACCTCTACCCCCGCTTCGGCCCCACCATGGAATGGGACACCGCGGCGGCCCAGGCGGTGGTGGAGGCCGCCGGCGGCAGCATCCGCCTGCTCGATGGCGGCGGCGTGCTGCGCTACGGCAAGCCGGAGTGGCGCAACCCGCCCTTCGTCTGCTCGGGGCTGGCGTGACCGCAACGCGGCTGCTGCCGGCCACCCCGGCCGGGATCGCCGAGGCCGCCGGCCTGCTGCGCGCGGGCGAGCTGGTCGCCTTCGGCACCGAGACGGTGTACGGCCTGGGTGCGGACGCCACCAGCGAACAGGCCGTCGCCGGCATCTTCGCCGCCAAGGGCCGTCCGCACTTCAACCCGCTGATCTGCCACTACCCCGACCCTGATGCCGCCTTCGCCCAGGTCCAGGCCACCGCCCATGCCCGCGCGCTGGCCGCCGCCTTCTGGCCCGGCCCGCTCACCCTGGTGCTGCCGCGCCAGCCCGACTGCCCGGTCGCGCTGCTGGCCGGTGCCGGGCTCGATACCCTCGCGGTGCGCGTCCCGGCCCGGCCCGCGGCGCTGGACCTGCTGCGCCAGGTCGGCCGCCCCGTCGCCGCGCCCTCGGCCAACCGCTCCGGCCAGGTCAGCCCCACCACCGCGGCGCATGTGCTGGACAGCCTGGCCGGCCGCATCGCCGCGGTGCTGGATTGCGGCCCCTGCCAGGTCGGCCTGGAATCCAGCGTGCTCGACCTCACCGGCGCCGCCCCGGTGCTGCTGCGCCCCGGCGGCGTGACCCGCGCGCGCATCCAGGCGGTGATCGGCCCGATCGGCACCGGCATCACCCCGGCCCAGGCCGAGGCCACGCGCGGCCTGCGCTCGCCGGGCCTGCTGGTCTCCCACTACGCCCCGCGCCTGCCGGTCCGCCTCGCCGCCACCCGGGTCGCGGCCGACGAGGCGCTGCTGGCCTTCGGCACGCCGTTGGCCGGCGCGGCACTCACCTATCAGCTGAGCGCCACCGGCGACCTGGTCGAGGCCGCGGCGCGGCTGTTCACCGGCCTGCGCAGCCTGGACGCGGCCGGCGGCCATCTGCGCGCCATCGCGGTGATGCCGATCCCCGACGATGACCTGGGTGCTGCGATCAATGACCGCCTGCGGCGCGCCGCGGCCCCGCGCCCGCAGGATCATCGGTGCTGAGGCTGCGCTGCGGCGGGTGCTGCTGGCTGCGCCGCAACATCAGCGCCAGCCACATCATCCCCAACCCCACGATCGCGATATTCACCGACAGCGTCGCGCCCGACCGGCCCGCCGGAAGCTGATCGGCCAGGCCGGCCACGCAATCGGCGCAGCCGGGATGCCGCGGCGCGCCATCCTCGCGCCCCCGGTCGGCCAGCCCGGCCCGTGTCGGCAGCAGCACCAGCAGCCCGGCCAACACGGCCAGGCTCAGGGAGAACGTACGGACCCGATCCAGGAATTTCATGCGTCCGACCCTCGCAACAGCGGGAGGCTTCTATCCGCTTTGTGAACTAAGCAATTATCGCGCCAATGAACAATTTCAACGGGTTGCCTTCAGCCAGCACGGCCAAGTGTAAAGCTTTTCGACACCCGTCCCGGCCCCGATTGTTCCGCCCCGCCGCCGCGGATAGGCTGGCGGCGGAGGTCGCCCGCATGCCCGATGCCAACCAGCCCAGCCCCGCCCTGTTCGAACGCCTGCGCGCCATCCTCGGCCCGCGCGGCCTGCTGACCGACCCCGCCGACACCGCACCGCATGTCCAGGACTGGCGCCGCCTGTATCGCGGCCGCACCGCCGCGGTGCTCCGCCCGGCCACCACGGCCGAGCTTGCCGCCTGCGTCGCCGCCTGTGCCGCCGCCGGGGCCGCCGCCGGGGCCGCAATCGTGCCCCAGGGCGGCAACACCTCCATGGTCGGCGGCGCCGTGCCGGCCGAAGACGGCAGCGAACTTGTCCTCAGCCTCGCCCGCCTCAACCGCGTCCGCGCCATCGATCCGATCGACCTCACGCTGACCATCGAAGCCGGCGCCACCCTGAAAGCCGCCCAGACCGCCGCCCAGGACGCCGGCTGCCTGTTCCCGCTGTCCATCGGCTCCGAGGGCACCGCCCAGATCGGCGGCATCCTCTCCACCAATGCCGGCGGCAACAACACCGTGCGCTACGGCAATGCCCGCGACCTGGTCCTTGGCCTCGAAGTCGTCCTGCCCGACGGCCGGATCTGGAACGGCCTGCGCCGCCTGCGCAAGGACAACACCGGCTACTGCCTGCGCCAGCTCTTCGTCGGCGCCGAAGGCACGCTGGGCATCATCACCGCCGCCGTCCTCCGGCTCGTCCCCCGCCCGCGCGAAACCGCCGTCGCCCTCTGCGCCGTCGCCTCGCCCGAAGCCGCCCTCGCCCTGTTCCACCGCATGCAGACCCACGACCCCGCCGCCATCCAGGCCTTCGAATACATGTCCGGCCTCGGCCTGCGCCTTGTCCTCAAGCACATCCCCGGCGTCACCCTGCCGCTCGCCGCCCCGGCCGAGCACTACGCCCTGATCGAACTGGCCACCCCGCGCCCGAACGCCGGCCTGCGCGCCACGCTGGAAGCCGTGCTCGAAGCCGCCCTGGACTCCGGCGAGGTGCTCGATGCCGCCATCGCCGAAAGCGAAGCCCAGCGCGCCGCCATATGGAAACTGCGCGAGGAACACACCGAGGCCCAGAAGCGCGAAGGTGCCAGCGTCAAGAACGACGTCTCCGTGCCGGTCTCGAAAGTGCCCGAGCTGATCCGCCGCGCCACCCTGGCCTGCGCGGCCCTGATGCCCGGCATCCGCGCCGTGCCCTTCGGCCACATGGGCGACGGCAACATCCACTTCAACCTGCAACAGCCGCCCGGCATGGACCCCGCCGCATTCCTCGCCCGGGACCACGCCATCATGGACACCGTCGGCGACGTCGTCCGCGACCTCGACGGCAGCTTCTCCGCCGAACACGGCATCGGCAAGCTCAAGCCCTACATGATGCCCGACTGGCGCGGCGGCGCCGAACTCGACCTCATGCAACGCATCAAGCAGGCGATCGACCCGCAGGGACTCATGAATCCGGGAAAGGTCCTGCCGTAAGGACGGGTCGTCCTTGCGCGAACAAGAAGAAGCGGGAAAACCTCGTCCGCCAGGCGGGACCAGCATCCTGCGCGGAGGGCTGGACGGCCCCGCCGCGGGCCGGCAAGGGACGGGTGCGCCTTCGCTCCGGCATCGCATCAGAAAAAAAACCCAAAAACCCCCCTTGCAGCGGCGCCGGACAGGAGATATATTTCCTAGGTGACCTCGCAATCCGCCCTGGCCCAGTCCGCCGCCACGCTCCGCGCCGCCGTCCAGTCGGACCGCGCGCCGTTCTGGCTGCCCGACTCCCTGCACGCCCTGATCGTCGCCTGCCTCCTGCGCATCTTCGGCTGCCTGGAACAGATGATCGCGCGGTGGGAGTCCGGCCAACTCCCCGCGCCCCACCCGCGCCGCGCCGCCACCCGCGCCATCACCGCCTCCTGCCCGCCGGGCAGGGCGACGATGGACGGCATCGCGCCCGCGCGCCTGGCGCGCCGCGCGCGCGGCCGGCGACGAAACCATTCGGACGCCCTCAGCACTCCCTGTCGCCGCCGCGCCGCCCGGCGCCGCCGCCGCGCGGCCCGATCATCCCCACCCCGCCCCACCCCGCCCCGCCATCACGCGCCGCGCCCCGGCACGCGCCCGACCACCCCCAAACCCCCAGGCAGGCACCCCGCCAACGCGCGCCGAAATCATTACGATATAACAACAAAATCCACGCATGAAGGGGTTCCAAGGGCTCCGCCCTTGGCGGGTCCAGGGCAGAGCCCTGGCCTTCCCCTTGGCTCAGACCGTCCCCACCGGCGTCGCCGGCGACCCCACCGCGCCGGGCAGCCGCAGCGGCGGCGCGGTCATCAGGAACCGGCTGCGCCCATTCGCCCGCAGCCAGTCGGCAAGTTCGGTAAAGTACCACATCTCGCCCAGGTAGCAGCCGAGCTTGAACAGGCAGTGCTCATGCAGCGGCAGGGTGGCGCAGGGATCGCTGCTCCCCGGCCGCGCCGGCATCGCCTCCACGGCGTAGTTGTCGGCGAACAGCGCCACCGCCCCGGAGTCGGTCACCCATTGCAGCAGCCGCGGATCGCGCCCGTCCAGCGCCGAGGTGGTGTCGAACAGCACGTCGCGGTCGGGCTGCTTCTTCATCTCCAGCAGCAACTCGGCGAACCCGGTCCGAAAGCACACCATGTCGCCTTCCTCGACGACCACCTTATCCTTCGCCAGGATCGCCATCAGTTCCTCATACCCCACAACCTTGCCCGTGCGCCCATGATGCGCCAGCAGATCGACCATCACCGCGCGCCCCTGCACGCAGGCGACGGCAATGTTCTCCACCCCCAGCTTGTGCGCCCCGGGCGGCACCGGGTTCGGCTTGCCGTCCACCCCGCGTTCATACACCAGCGGCCCCGCGATATCGGTGCCGGCGCGGAAGCCGTTGTAGAACACGTCCTCCATCACCCCGTTTCCCGCCACGTCGAACATCTGCCCGACATGCGCCAGCGAGTCCCACTGGGTGGAGTATTGCAGCGTCATCAGCACCCGGTCGTCGCAGATCACGTCCAGCGCGTTGGGGTCGTAGCAGCGCAGCGGCACCGCCATGTTCGGCCGCCCGTCGCGCATCGTCGGCATCAGTTCCGGCGGATGGCGCCGCGGGCTCAGGATCGCGCCGCCGGGATAATCCAAGGGCAGCGACAGGCAGAACGCCTTGCCGTGCGTCACCTCCGCGATCCCCTGCAACACCTTCGCCGGCGTCAGCAGGTTCAGCCGCCCCAACTGGTCGTCCGGCCCCCAGTCGCCCCAGGTCGAACCCTCGGGGCGACGCGTCCAGCGCGGATTGCTCATGCTCGGCTCCTTCAGGCGGCTTGCTGCAAGGTCGGCGCGGAATCCGCCACCGTGGTGCGATGCTGGTCGCGCACCTGCTCGGCCGGGTAGCCCCGCGCCCGATGCATCGTCGCCCGGTTGTCCCACATCACCAGGTCATGCAGCCGCCAGGCACGCGAATAGACGAACGCGCGCTGTGTCGCATGCTCGGTCAGGTCCCGCAGCAGCATCCCCGCCGGGATCGGTACAATCTGCAATGCCATGGCTTCCTCCGCCGCCTGTTCCCGCGACGATAGCGAATTCCCGCCGCGATGAAACCGGGCCCCGTCAGACCGCCGCCACCGCCTGCGTCACCAGCGCCCCCATCCGCTCGAAATCCGCGGGGTCGTTGTAGGCCTGCGCCGACAGCCGCAGCCACAGCCGGTCATTGTGCACCATCACCGGCACATCGGTTCCCATCGCCAGCAGCCGCGCCCGCACCGCCTCCGCCCGCGCCCGATCCGCCGGCCGCCCATCCGGCAGTCGCACGGTCGCCATCGCGCCCGCCGCCCGGTTGCCCGCCCCGGTCTCGGTGCCGAACCGCGCCGCCAGCCCCGCCGCCGCCGAAGCCGCCAGCGCCACGTTGCGCGCCATCAGCCCGGCACCGCCCAGCCGGGCATGAAACGCCAGCGCCGCCGGCACCGCCAGCCACGCCGACGGGTCCCGCGTTCCGGTCCAGTCGAACTCCGCCGCAAACCCCTGGCCATAGCCATGCGAAATCACCGCGGGATGAATGCCCTCCTGCCGATCCCCGCGCGCCCACAGGAACCCGCACCCCTTTGGCGCGAACAGCCATTTGTGGCAGTTTCCGACGTACCAGTCGGCATCCAGCGCCGCCAGGTCCAGCGCCACCTGCCCCGGCGCATGGGCGCCGTCCACCAGCACCTTCACCCCGCGCGCATGGCACAGCGCCACCATCTCCACGATCGGCAGCAGCAGCGCCGATGACGACGTGATATGATCCAGCACCGCCAGCCTCACCCGCGGCCCCAACGCCGCCGCCAGCCCCGCCAGCACCTCGCCGTCGTCCGGCCGCGGAAACGCCACCGGCACCTCCACCATCCGCGCCCCGCTCACCGAACACACATGGCGGACCGTATTGCGCACCGCGCCATAGACATGCGCCAACACCACGATCTCGTCCCCCGGCGCAAACGCCAGCGACCGCAGCACCCCGTTCATCCCCTCGGTGGCATTGCCGACAAAGCCGATATCCACCCCCCGCGCCCCCAGGAACCCGCCGAGTTCCTCGGCCGCCGACCGCAACGCCGGCAGGATGGTGCCGTTGAAGAACCGGCTCGGCTGCCGCTCCATCCGCGCCCGCCAGTCATCCTGCGCCGCCAGCACGGCACGCGGCGTCGCCCCGTACGCGCCATGGTTGACGGTGGCGAACCCCTCCTCCAGCAGGAATTCGCCGCCGATCGCCGCGTCCACCTCAGCCCGCCATCGCCGGGCGCGTCGCCCGCCACGGCATCGCCCGCTCATAGGCCTGGCACACCCGCAGCAGCAGCCCATCCTCGAACGGCCGTGCCGCCATCTGGATGCCCACCGGCAAGCCGCCCTCGCCGAACCCGGCGCAGATGGTCATCGCCGGCTGCCCGGTCACGTTGAACGGCATGGTGAAGCCCGGCTTCTCCAGGTTCGACCATTTCGGCGTGTCGTCGATCCTGGTGGCCACCGTCGGCGCGCCAGCCGTCAACATGATATCCACATCCGCCATCGCCGCACGCACGGCCGCCTGCAACTCCCGCCGCCGCCGCACCGCCTGCACGTAATCCGCCCCGCTGATCAGCCCGCCGAGCGACACCCGGGTACGGAACAGCTCGCCATACTCCCGCCACCGCGTCTTCAGCCATTGCTCGTGCAGGGCGTATCCCTCCGCCACCAGGATCAGGAACCCGCAGGCCTGGAACTCCTGCAAGCTCGGCAGCACCACCTCGCGCACCACCGCGCCCTGTCCCCGCAGCAGCTCCACGGCGTCATCGATGCCCTTCTGCACCGGGGCATCCACCTTGTTGTCCACCTCATGGAAATGCCGCACCACGCCGATCCGCACCCCGGCCACCCCGGCGTCCAGCCCCGACAGCAGATCCGGCACCGCCCGCGTCGCGCTCGCCGGGTCCGCCGGGTCATGCCCCGCCATCGCCTGCAACAGGATCGCGCAATCCTCCACCGTCCAGGCCAACGGCCCCGTATGGTCCATCGAATAGGTCAGCGGCAGTACCCCCGCCCGCGAGCACAAGCCATAGGTCGGCTTGATCCCGGCAATGCCGCAATACGCCGCCGGCCCGCGGATCGACCCCCCGGTATCCGATCCCGTCCCCCCCAGGATCAACCCCGCCGCCACCGCCGCCCCAGTGCCCGACGACGAGCCCGACGGCATCCGATCGGTGTTCCACGGGTTGCGCGCCGGCGGCCACGGCAGGTCGAAGCTCGGCCCGCCCATGGCGAATTCATGCGTCGCCAGCTTGCCCAGCATCACCGTGCCGGCATCGGCCCATTTGCGCACCACCATCGCATCCGCCGCCGGCACATTGTGCTCCAGCAGCCGCGAATGCCCGGTGGTACGGATGCCGGCGGTGTTGTAGATGTCCTTGTGCGCGATCGGGATGCCGTCCAGCCGCCCGCGCTGGGTCCCCGCCATGAACCGCGCCTCGGCTGCCTTCGCATCCGCCAGCGCCCGCTCCCCGGTCACCAGCAGGAAGCTGTTGAGCTGCCCGTCCAGCCGCCCGATCCGCTCCAGGCAATGCTGCGTCAGCTCAACCGGCGAAACCCGCCTCGCCGCCAGATCGGCCGCCGCCGAGGCAATGGTCGGAAACCCGTCCATCTCACACGCCCTGTGCGTTCAGCGGCCGGAACAGATGCGCCGGCTCCGCCTCCCGCCCGCGCGCGGGATTGCGCAGCCGCGCCGCGAACCGCTCGATATGCGGCCAGGCGCTGTACATGTCGGCGATTTCCGCCGGCGAGAGCGGCAGACCGGCGCGCTTCACCAATGCCTCGAACTCGATCTGGCTGAGAGGAGATGACATGAAGCCCCCACGATGCATGCGGCGAAGCAAAAAGGGGGCAGCAATCCGCGGGCGCTGTCAAACCCCTTTCGGTGGCGGTGCCACATAGGAATCGGCGGCATCGGGGTCCACCGCCCGGCGCACGTAATCCTCCGCCGTCGGCCCATACAGCGCCCACAGCCGCGCCAGTTCCGCCAGCGGCGCAGCATGCGCATCGACCCGCAGATCGACGAACGGAAAGCTCTCCCGATCCACCACCAGCAGCGACGCCGAAACCACCGCAGCCGTCTCCCCGCCGATATCCTCGCCGGCCTGGATCGCCCGCACCAGCCGATCCGCGAGGCCCATCTCCAGGTCCGCCTCGAACCGCGCCACCATCGCCGGCCCCACGTGCTCGTTGCGCAGGATGTTCCCCGCCGCCACGCAATCCCGCCCATGCGCCACCGAAATCGCCGGCCGCACATTCGCCCCGTCGAAATGCGCCGTCCGCCCCGCCGCGTCGATCACCGCCAACTGCCGCCAATCCCGATGCGGCGTCGCCGCCACGATCGCGTCCATCGCCTGCTGCGCGGTGAACCCTTGTGCCAAAAGATCAAGTCCCAGTGGCCCCAGTCGCGGATCGGTGCGATGCTGAGTCAACACCGCCCCCACCCCGGCCCGCGCAAACGGCACCCGCGCGCCAACCGCCACCGCCGACGTGGTGACGACGGCACCGAACTGCCCGGTGCGGGCACAGCGGCCGATCAGGGAGAAGGTCATGGGCTTTGGCTCCTCGAAGGAAGGAAGATCTTCTTTTTCTGAAGAAAAAGAAGCAAAAAGACTTTTATTCCTTTGCTCCCCGGATCAGCGCCCGCGCATGAGTGGGGAAGAGTTTTTTGGTTCTTTTTTCAAAAAAGAACATCTTCCTTCCTAATACAACAAACGCTTGTCCAGCACGTTGCGCATCTCCCCCAGCCTTCCGTCCACCCAGCACAGCAGATTGTGCCGGAAGATCTCGGTAATCCGCCGGTTCTCCGACGACACCGTGCTGGCCGAATGCGGCGAGATCAGCACGTTGCCCATGTCCCACAGCGGCGAGTCCTTCGCCAGCGGCTCCACCCGCGCCACATCCAGTGCCGCGAAGCCGATCCGCCCGCTGGCCAGCGCCTCGATCAGCGCATCCTCGTCCACCACCGTGCCGCGCGCAATGTTCACGAACGCCACGCCCTGCGGCATCGCCGCGAACGCCGCGGCATCCACCAGGTTCACCGTCGCCGCCGTGTGCGGCACCGTCACCACCACCGCGTCGGCCTGCGCCAGGGCGCGGTGCATCTCGGCCACCGGCACCACCGCGTCGAACAGGTCATTGTGCGCCCGCGCCCGCCCGGGGTCGCGCGCCACCGCCACCACCGACATGTCGAAGGCCCGCGCCAGCTTCGCACAGCCGCGCGCCAGGTCGCCGGCGCCGATCGTCACCAGCCGCCGCCCGGCCACCTCCTCGCCGCACATCCGCACCCAGGAATGCGCCTTCTGCTCGGCGCGCAGATGGTCCAGCCCGCGCCAGTGCGACAGCAGCGCCATGAACACGAACTCCGCCAGCGGCCGCGCATGCACCCCCCGCGCCGTGGTCACCAGCACGTCGCGCTCCGCCAGGCCCATGGTGGCCACGTATTGCCCAACCCCGGTGCTGGTGGTCTGGATCCACTTCAACTGGCCGAGATGCGGCAGGTCCTCCGCCGCCGGCAGGTCCCACAGGATCTCCGCCGCCCCCAGCATCTCCACCCACCGCGCCTGCTGCAACGGCGTGCGGGTGAAGCCGTCGATGCCCTTGTGGTCCGCCACGTAGCGCACCGGCGGCAGCAGCGCGGGATCGTACAGCACCTCCAGCTCGCGATGCGTCTCGCGGATCAGGGCGACGTTCTCGGGTTCCAGCGGCGAGGCGATCATGATGGTATGGGTCATGCGCCCTTCTAGCGTGCGCCCCTGCGCTGTGTAGAGTCCCCCCCGAAACCGGGAGCCCCGCGCCATGACTCCGACCCGCCCCGCGCTCTACGGCGCCCGCCACGCCGTCTCCGCCGGCCATTACCTCGCCACGGCGGCCGGCTTCGCCATCCTGGAAGCCGGCGGCAACGCCATCGACGCCGGCTGTGCGGCCGGCATCACCCTGGGCATCGTCCAGCCCGACCTGGTGGGTTTCGGCGGCGTCGCCCCGATCCTGATCCGCCTGGCCGACGGCACCACCGAGAGCATCGCCGGCCTCGGCCACTGGCCCCGCGCCATGCCGGCCGATGTCTTCATGCGCGAGCACGGCGGCAAGATCCCCAACGGCGTACGCCGCACCGTCGTGCCCGCAGCCCCGGACGCCTGGATCACCGCGCTGGAGCGCCATGGCACGATGACGTTCGGCGAGGTCGCCAGCTTCGCCATCCGCCACGCCCGCGACGGCTTCGCGATGTATCCGCTGCTCGCCCAGACTATCAACGCCAACATCGACAACTACCGCAAATGGCCGGGCAACGCCGCCCTTTACCTCCCCGGCGGCCGCGCCCCGCTGCCCGGCGAACGCTTCGTCATGACCGACCTCGCCGCCACCATCCAGTTCATGGCCGACCAGGAAAAATCCGCCGGCGCCGATAGGGCAGGGGGGCTGGCCGCCGCCCGCGCCGCCTTCTACCGCGGCGACATCGCCCGGAAGATCGTCGCCCACCAGCAGGCCGAAGGCGGCTGGCTCTCCGCCGAGGACCTCGCCAATTTCCGCAGCAGGATCGAACCCGTCATCCGCCGCCCCTGGCGCGGCCACGAAATCCTCGCCTGCGGGCCGTGGTGCCAAGGCCCCTCGCTGATCGAGGCGCTGCTGCTGGCCGAACAGCTCGGCATCGCCGGCCACGCCCACAACTCCGCCGACTACCTCCACATCCTCACCGAAGCCATCAAGCTCGCCTTGTCCGACCGCGAATACAGCTTCGGCGACCCGGATTTCATCGACGTCCCGATCGACCGCCTGCTGTCCCCGGCCTGGATTGCCCGCCAGGCCGCCCGCGTCCGCATGGACCAAGCCTTCCCCGCCATGCCGCCCCCGCTCGACAACGCGCCGCCGAACCTCAAGCCCGCCGACGTCGAACTGCCGCGCATCGAGGCCGACACCTCCTACGCCTGCGTCATCGACCGCTGGGGCAATGCCTTCAGCGCCACCCCCTCGGACGGCTCCTGGAACGCCCCCGTCGTCCCCGGCCTCGGCTTCGTGCCCTCCGCCCGCGGCTCGCAAAGCCGGCCCGACCCCAGCCACCCCGCCGGCGTCGCCCCTGGCAAGCGCCCGCGCCTCACGCCCAACCCCGCCATGGTCGTCACCGCCGATGGCGGCGCCATGCCGCTGGGCACGCCCGGCGGTGACGTGCAAATTCAGGCGATGTTGCAAGTGATCCTGAACGTCTTCCAGCACGGCATGGACCTGCAATCCGCCATCGAGGCGCCGCGCGTGGCCAGCTACTCCTTCCCCTCCAGCTTCGCCCCGTTCGACTATTTCCCCGGCCGCCTGGCCGCCGAGGCGCGCATCGATCCCGCGGTGCGGGCCGAACTTGCGTCCCGCGGCCACGCGATGGCCGACTGGCCCGGCTGGACCTGGCTCGCCGGCAGCGTCGAGGCCGCCCGCGCCCACCCGGGGCGCGGCCTCATCGAAGCCGGCGCCGATCCGCGCCGGCCCGCCTATGCGCTGGTGGGTTAGGTTCGTTCGTGGGTCGTCAGGAGCAAGAATGTTCTTTTTTGAAAAAAAACCAAAAAACTTTCATTCGGTAAGGTAAGTCAATCCAGCCGAGAAAACGGATAAAAGTCTTTTTGCTTCTTTTTCTTCAGAAAAAGAAGGCCTTCCTTCTTTCTGGATGCGCCATTACGCGGCTATATCCGCTCCCAGAAGCCGCTTTCCTCGTCCAGCCGGTCATGCTCCACCGCGCGGAAATCCATCGCCGAGACAATCCCCACCACGCAGCCGTCGGCCACCACGGGCACATGGCGGAACCCGCCGTCATGCATCAACCGCAGCGCGTCGATCGCGGTATGGCTCGGCGGCATGTGCTCCGGCTTGTGGGTCATCACCGACTCCAGCCTGGTGTGCCCGGGATTCTTGCCATCGGCCAACAACCGCACCACGTCGCGCCCGGTGAAGATGCCCTCCAGCCGCCCGTCGCCATCCACCACCAGCACCGCGCCGATGCGATGCTGGTTCATCGCCTGGCACGCCTGCTGCACCGTGGCGCTGCCCGGCAGGGTCACCGGCTTGCGCCGCACCACGTCGCCGATCTGACGTTGGGCCATGTCTACCTCCTCAAGCTGGCAGCAGAATGGCAGGATCATGCCATCCCGGCGTTGATCTGTCTCAATCCCGCTTCCCGCCCGCCGCCGCCGGTCGTAGGCTCGCCGCAACGGCGGGGAGGCGACGATGACGATACGCATGGGCGAGGGCGACTGGGCCTACGAACCCGTCGAGAACTGGGCCAAACTGCCGCCGGGCTGGTCGTTCAAGGAGATCGGCGCGGTCGGCGTCGATGCCGACGACCACGTGTACGTCTTCAACCGCGGCGAGCACCCGATGATCGTCTTCGACCGCGACGGCAACTTCCTGAAATCCTGGGGCGAGGGCGTCTTTCCCCGCCCGCACGGCCTGCACATGGCGCCGGACGGCACCGTCTGGCTCACCGATGACGGCGACCATACCGTTCGCCAATGCACGCTGGACGGCAAGATCCTGCTGGAAATCGGCATCCCCGGCAAACCCGCCCCCTACATGTCCAACGAGCCGTTCCACCGCTGCACCCACACCGCCCTCTCGCCGCAGGGCGACCTCTACGTGGCCGACGGCTACGGCAACGCCGCCGTCCACAAATTCGATCCCAAGGGCAGGCTGCTGAAATCCTGGGGCGCGCCGGGCACCGACCCCGGCGAGTTCAACATCGTCCACAACATCGTCTGCGACGATGCCGGCTGGGTCTATGTCGCCGACCGCGAGAACCACCGCATCCAGGTCTTCGACGGCAACGGCAGATACGAAACCCAGTGGAACAACCTGCACCGCCCCTGCGCCCTGTTCATGCCCAAAGGCTGCCAGCATTGCCTGGTCGGCGAGCTCGGGCCGGGCATGCCGGTCAACCGCCACATGCCCAATATCGGCCCGCGCATCTCCGTCCTCGACCGCACCGGAAGGCGCGTTGCGCGCCTCGGCAACCCCGCCGGCTGGGGCATGGAGCCCGACCGTTTCATGGCCCCGCACGGCCTGGCCATGGACAGCCACGGCGACCTCTATGTCGGCGAGGTCTCCTGGACCAACTGGCCCAACTTCCATCCCGACGCGCCGCGCCCCGATGGCCTGCGCGCGCTGCACAAGCTGCGCAGGATATAGGCCTCACCGATGCGCGCCCTCGGGCTGCTGCTCCTGCTCGCCGCCTGCGCCGCACCCGCGCCCCCGGTCTCCGCGCCCCCGGTCTCCGCGCCCCCGGTCTCCGCGCCCCCGGTGCCCACGCCTCCGGCCTGGGCGCGGCCCGACCTCGCGCCCGCCTGGCTCTCGGCCGCCGGCGACATCCGCTGGCCGCCGGAGGACGGCTTCCGCGGCACCGCCACGCCCATCATCCTGCCGCCCGGCGTGCTGCTCGACCGCTTCGGCGCCGACACCGGCCGCTTCCTCAGCCCCAAGGGCGCCGCCTTCCGCGCCCGCGCCCTGCCCACCGCCTGCGCCACCCAGCCCTACAGCAGCTTCCGCGTGCTCACCCCGCTCCCGGTCTGGATCGGCCGCGCCGCCCCCTGGTTCGACGAACCCGGCGGCGCCACCCAGGTGCAGACCGACGCCACCGTCAAGCAACTGCTCGACGACGGCGTGCTCGCCCGCCTCCCGGCCGCCGCCGCCGCCCCCTGCGGCTGATCCGCGCCAGGGCCGCCGCGATGGCCGAAGCCGCCGTTGCGCCGCCGGGTCCTCGCCGCTTTCGGGGCAGCCATGGATAAAGCAAGGAAGGTCTTCTTTTTCTGAAGAAAAAGAAGCGAAAAGACTTTTGTCCGTTTTCTCGGCTGGATTGACTTACCTTACCGAATGGAAGTTTTTTGGTTCTTTTTTTCAAAAAAGGACATCTTGCTTCCTTCCTACAGCAACCCCGCCCCCCGCATGATCGCCTCCACCCGCGCGCTTTCCTCGGCATTCAGCGAACGCTGCGGCCGCGCCATGGTGTTGGTGGCGACGATCCCCATCGCCCGCATCGCCGTCTTGAACCCGCCCACGCCGGAGGCCCCCGCGCTGGTCCGCGGCACCCCGCACCAGACGATCTCGAACAGCCGGCACAGCCGCGCCTGCTCCGCCTTCGCCACCGCCCAGTTGCCCTGCATCGCCGCCTCGTACAGCCGCACATAGCCGCCGGGATCGACATTGCCCAAGCCCGGCACCACCCCATGCGCGCCCATCAGCAGCGCCCCGTCCACGTCCAGTTCGCCGCCGGTCATGCAGAAGAAATCCGGCCGGTCCGCCATGTCGGCGATCACGTAGCGCAGCCCGCCGCCATCGCCCGAGGAGTCCTTCAGCCCGACGATCGCCCCCTCGCGCGCCAGCCCCACCACCGTCTCGCGCGCCAGCTTGGAATGCACGCTCACCGGCAGGTCATAGGCCACCACCGGCACCGGCGAGCCCGCGGCCACGCAGCGAAAGTGCTCCACGGTCTCGGCGGCACTGGTGCGGGTATAGAACGGTGCCGTCACCACCACCCCGTCCACCCCCAGCGACGCGGCGCGCCTGGCATGGCCGATCACCCGGTCGGTCGCCGGATCGACCACCCCGGCCAGCACCGGCAGCCGCCCGGCCACCACCCCGACCGCATGCGCCAGGATGCGATCGCGCGTCGCTTCGTCGTGGAACACCACCTCGCTGGTCGAGCCGAGGAAGAACAGCCCGTGCACCCCGCCGGCGATCAGATGCTCGATCACCCGGGTGAAGGAGGGGTAGTCAACCGTGAAATCGCCCTGCAGCGGGGTCACCACTGGCGGCACCACGCCGCGCAATCCTTTGATATCCCGAGCCATGGCCGTATCCTCCAGGGTGAACGGACAGATGTTAGGAGGAAGTCATGCGCGTGGGAATCCTGGGGGTCAGCCACTGGCACGCCGGCCACCACAGCACCGCCATCCGCGAAGCCGGCGCCGAACTGGCCGGCGTATGGGACGACGATGCGGGTATCGCCGCCGCCTTCGCGACCCAGGAACAGGCCGAGCCCTTCGCCTCGCTCGATGCTGCGCTGGACGCCGCCTGCGACCTGCTGATCGTCCTTGGCCGCGGCCCGCGCGCCGCCGTCCTGGTCGGCGAACTGCTCGCCCGGCCGGGACCGCCGCTGCTGCTGGACAAGCCGCTCGGCCTGTCGGCTGCTGACGTGGCACCCCTGGTCGAGGCCGCCGCCGGCCGCCTGGTCACCGTCGCCCTGCCCAGCCGCACCGCCGGCCTGCTCGCCGAGGCGGCTGCCCTGCGCGCCGCGGGCGAGATCGGCCCGATCTCCCACATGCAGTTCCGCCTGCTCAACGGCCCGCCGTCGCGCTACCCGCAATGGGGCGTCGGCTGGATGCTCGACCCCGCGCAGAGCGGCGGCGGCGCGCTGCGCAACCTCGGCGTCCACGGCGTCGACGCCTTCCTCGCCCTGGCCGGCGCCCAGGACGTGACGCTGGAAAGCGCCAGTTTCGGCCCCGGCGTGCACGGCGCGGCGGTCGAGGACTACGCCTGCCTGGTCCTGCGCGCCGCCGACGGCATGCTCGGGCTTGTCGAGGCCGGCTACAGCGTGGCCGATCCGAAAGCCGGCTTCACCGCCTGGCGGCTGGACGGCCGCGGCGCCAGCCTGTGGGATGACGGCACCCGCCTGCTGCTCTCCACCGCCGCCGGCACGGTCGAGCGCCCGAACGTGCCCGTCGCCCGCCGCTACGGCGCCTACCTGGCCGAGGTGCTGGCCTGCCTGCGCGAGGCCCGCCAGCCGCCGCTCACCCTGGCCGACTTCGCCCGCGCCACCGCCCTGATCGACACCGCCTACGCACGGCGCTGACCGCCCGCTTGCACCGTGTCCCGCCCCGGCGGATATTGCGGTGCCGCATGAGGCAATCCGGCACGCGATCCGACCGACAGTGCAGCCAGGGGCAGGGGGCGCCACCATCGCCATGAGCGCCAGCGCCGACGGCCTGCCCTTCCCGCAGCGCGGCTGGGCGATCCTCACCCTCGGCCTCGGCCTGGCGATGGCGGTGCTCACCGGCAGCCTGGCCAACCTGGCCCTGCCCACCATCGCGCGCGAACTCCAGGTCAGCGCGTCCGACTCCATCTGGGTCGCCAATGCCTACCAGCTCGCGGTCACCATGACCCTGCTGCCGCTGGCCTCGCTGGGCGAGAAGCTGGGCTACCGCCGGGTCTATCTCTGGGGACTCGTGCTGTTCACCCTGGCCTCCTGCGCCTGCGCGCTGGCCCAGACCATGCCGCAGCTGGTCGGCGCCCGGGTGATCCAGGGCTTCGGCGCCGCCGGGGTGATGAGCGTCAACACCGCGCTGATCCGCTTCATCTATCCCTCCAGCCAGCTCGGCCGCGGCGTCGGCTACAATGCGCTGATCGGCTCCACCACCTCGGCGATGGGCCCGTCGATCGCGTCCGCCATCCTGGCGGTGGCGGACTGGCACATGCTGTTCGCCGTCAACCTGCCGCTGGGCGTGCTCGCCTTCGTGATCGGCCGCCGCTATCTGCCCGAAACCCCGCTCGGCGGGCACAGGTTCGATGGCGCCAGCGCCGCGCTGAACGCCGGCTTCTTCGGCCTGCTGATCCTGGGCATCGACGGGCTCGGCCACGGCCAGGACCGCATGGCGGTCACCCTCGAACTCGCCGGTGCCGTCGCCGTCGGCGTCGCCCTGGTCTGGCGCCAGTTGCCGCAGACCAAGCCGCTGCTGCCGGTGGACCTGTTCATGCGCCCGATCTTCGCGCTCTCGATCGCCGCCTCGGTCAGCTCCTTCGCGGCGCAGAGCATGGCCTTCACCGCGCTGCCGTTCTTCCTGATCCACGACCTCGGCCGCAGCCAGACCGAGACCGGCCTGCTGATGACGCCGTGGTCGGTGGCGATGGCCTTCACCGCGATCTTCGCCGGCCGGCTGGCCGACCGCTACTCGCCGGCGCTGATGGGCGGGCTGGGCCAGGCCGGGATGTGCCTCGGCCTGGTGGGGCTGGCGCTGGTGCCGGCGGCACCCGCCTGGTGGTGGATCGTCGGCCCCACCATCGTATGCGGCCTCGGCTTCGGCCTGTTCAATTCGCCCAACAACCGCACCATCATGGCCGCCGCCCCTCGCTCGCGCAGCGGCGGCGCCAGCGGCATGCAGGCCACCTCCCGCCTGCTCGGCCAGACCCTCGGCACGGCCATCGTCGCGATGCTGTTCAACCTCGCCCCCGCCGGCGGCACCCCCCTGGTGCTCGCCATCGCGGCGGTCTTCTCGGTGCTGGCCGGCGCGCTCAGCCTGTTCCGCCCGCGCCGCTGACGTTCTAGCCTCGCATCGCCCTGCCAGGAGCCCGCGCCATGACCGCCACCACCGAACGCGACACCCTCCCGATTGTCGATTTCGCCACCTTGGGCACCAGCCAGGCCGCCGACCAGACGCTCGCCGGCCAGCTCGACGCCATCTTCCGCGGCATCGGCTTCTGCTACTTCCGCAACATCGGCGTGGACCAGCCGCTCGTCGATGGCCTGTTCCGGGCATCGGCCCGCTTCCACGCCCAGCCCGAGGCCGCCAAGCGCGCGCTGGCCATGAACGCCACCCATCGCGGCTACATGGCGCCCAACACCTCGGTCATCGTCACCTCCACCGTGGCCAACGTGACGCGCCCGAACTACTCGGAGTCGCTCATGCTGATGCACGAGGTCGCGCCCACCGACCCGCGCTTCGGCCGCGAGGTCCACGGCCCCAACCAGTGGCCCGACCTGCCCGGCTTCCGCGCCGCCGTCGAAGCCTACGAGGCCGCCATGCGCGAATTCTGCCTGAAGCTCCTGCGCCCGATGGCCCTCGCGCTGAACCTGCCGCCCGACTGGTTCGCGCCGCATTTCGAAAAACCCACCACCTTCCTGCGCCTGCTGCACTATCCGCCGCAGCCGCCCGACGCGCCGGACGACGCCTTCGGCTCCGCCCCGCACACCGATTACGGCTTCCTCACCATCCTGTGCCAGGACTCGGCCGGCGGGCTGGAGGTGCGGCGCGCCGACGGCACCTGGCTCAAGGCGCCGCCGATCCCCGGCACCTGGGTGGTCAATGTCGCCGACATGCTGTCGCGCTGGACCAACCGGCGCTGGCAATCCACCCCCCACCGGGTGAAGAACCTGTCGGGCGGGGACCGGTTCTCGAATCCCTATTTCTTCGACATGGACATGGACAGCACCGTCGCCTGCGTCCCCACCTGCACCGGCCCGGACAACCCGCCCCGCTTCGCCCCGGTGCGCTACGGCGACTACCTGATGGCGCGGCTGGACCGCAACTACGCCTACCGCAAGCCTGCCGGCGATTGATGCCAACCCGCGAAACGGCCGGCTTTTCTGGCCGTTTCGCGGGTTGGCATCGCGCGCGGGCTGGCATGAGCCGGCTGAATTCCTTCGGCGACCAGGCTGCAACTTTTTTGCAAGCAATTCCCTGTATCACCGCCATGGCGCGGCACAATCGGCGCGCGCCTATTTCAGGATTGATTTGATCTGCCGCCCGCGCCGGCACCCGCCGCCGGGCGTGGCATTGCCGAGGAGAACCACGTTCATGCTCCCATCGCCCCGCCTGTTGTTCGCCGCCCTGCTGTGCGGCATTGTCCTGTCCGGCGCTGTCCTGTCCGGCCCGGCCCGCGCCGACAGCGTCACGCTCGGCACCTCCTATTCCGGCAATCTGCGCATGATCGTCGATGGCGGGCGGGTGACCGAGGGCGGCGGCAACATCGCCGGCTCCTTTGGCATCATCGACGGCAACACCATCAACTTCGCAGCGCTCTACTGCGTGGACCAGTTCACCGGCGCCTCCCTCGGCGCCACCTACACCACCACCTACAACACCGCCGGCGTCATCAACGGCCATACCCTTCCCGCTGCCGAAAAGATCGCCTGGCTGATGGTCAACATCGCCCCCGGCCTGACCAGCCAGGCGCAGTTCCAGGGACTGCAGGGCCTGATCTGGCAGCTCGAAAGCCCCGCCAACGGCCACACCGTCAGCTTCGACACCAACACCGCCTACAACAGCCCCGCCGCGATCGGCTACTTCAATGCCTACGCCGCCGCCCTGGGCGACAACGTGGCACCCGTCTCCAGCGTCTATTGGATCAACCCGCTGAATACCCAGGGCCAGTACGCCTACCAGGGCTTCGTCGCCCTGCCGGCCCCGGGACAACACAACCAGACTTCCGTGCCCGAGCCCGCCTCCCTCGCCCTGCTCGGCGTCGGCCTCGTCGGCGTCGCCCTGTCCCGCCGCCGCCGCAGGAGCTGACCACCAACGCCCACCCGCCACCGCCGTGCCGTCAGCACCTTGCCGTGCCCCCCGCGCTGTGATGCTGTCCCGCCTTGCTGCGCCGCCCCCGCGGCGCCAAGACGTGGAGACCCCAGCGATGCCCCCCGCCGCCAACCCCGCCGCCCCGCCCGCCCAGGCCCTCGTCGCCAGGCTCGAAGCCGCCGTCGCCGCCAATTGGGACCGCCAGCTCGCCTGGCTGCAAACCCTGGTCCGCTTCCCCTCCGTCCGCGGCAAGGAGGGCCCCTGCCAGGACTGGCTCGCCCGCGAAATGGCCACCCGCGGCTGGAACGTCGATCGCTACACCCTCGCCGAGGTCCAGATGGACCACCTCCCCGGCTTCTCCCCGGTCATGGACACCGACTACGCCCAAGCCGTCCAGGTCGTCGGCACCATCCGCGCGCCGGAACAGAAGGGCCGCTCCCTCATCCTCCAGGGCCATGTCGATGTCGTCCCGCCCGGCCCCGTCGCGATGTGGCAGCGCCCGCCCTTCGACCCCGTCATCACCGGTGACTGGATGAACGGGCGCGGCAGCCACGACATGAAACAGGGTGTGGCCGCCATGTTCTGGGCACTCGACGCCCTGCGCACCGCCGGCCTCGCCCCCGCCGCCGACATCTACGTCCAGACCGTCACCGAGGAGGAATGCACCGGCAACGGCGCCCTCTCCACCCTCGCCCGCGGCTACCGCGCCGACGCCGCCCTGATCCCCGAACCCACCGGCGCCCAGCTCACCCGCGGCCATGTCGGCGTGATGTGGTTCCGCCTGCGCATCCGCGGCGTCCCCGTCCACGTCGCCGTCGCCGACACCGGCACCAACGCCATCATGAGCGCCTACACCCTCCTCAACGAGCTCTACGACCTCACCGCCCGCATCAACGCAAAGGCCAAGCACCACCCCCTCTTCGCCGGCATGACCAACCCGGTGAAGTTCAACCCCGGCATCATCCGCGGCGGCGACTGGGGCTCCTCCACCCCCGCCTGGTGCGAAGTGGACTGCCGCATCGGCCTGCTCGAAGGCACCAAGCTGTCCGAAGCCCGCCAGCAGGTCCTCGACGCCGTCGCCCAGGCCGCCCGCGGCGACAGCTTCCTCGCCAACAACCCGCCCGAAGTGATCTGGAACGGCTTCCAGGCCGACGGCTTCCACCTCCCCCCCGGCTCCGACGCCGAACAGACCCTCGCCGCCACCCACCAGGCCGTCTACGGCGAACCCCTCAAATCCCACGTCTCCACCGGCGTGGCCGACGTTCGCGCCTACCTCAACTATTACGCCATCCCCGCCCTCTGCTACGGCCCG
>JADLHF010000099.1 GCA_020848935.1 Acetobacteraceae bacterium | reverse complement strand
GCGCGGCAGCCGGGTCCTGATGATCGAGGGCGAGTTCCCCTCCCTCGCCCTGGCCTGGCCCGCACTCGCCGAAGCCGCCGGTGCCACGGTGGAGGTGGTGCCCCGCCCGGCCGACGCCGACTGGACCGCCGCCCTGCTCGAAGCCATCGAGCGCCCCGGCGCCCCCCCGGTCGGCCTGGCCGCGCTGACCCCGCTGCACTGGAGCGACGGCGCCCTGATCGATCTTTCCCGGATCGTCCCCGCCCTGCACCGCCAGGGCGCCCGCATCGTGATCGACGCCACCCAATCGACCGGCGTGCTCGATCTCGACCTCGCCGCGCTGAAGCCGGATTTCCTCGCCTTCCCCACCTACAAATGGGTGCTCGGCCCCTACAGCCTGGCCTTCCTCTACGTGGCGCCCGAACACCAGTCCGGCCGCCCGCTGGAAGACCACGGCCCCGCCCGCACCCCCGGCTCCAACAGCTACATCCCCACCGCCCGCCGCTTCGACCGCGGCGAAAAGAACGACCCGATCGGCCTGCCGATGGCCGCCGTCGGCCTGGAACAGGTGCTGGCCTGGCAACCCGACGCCGTCGCCGCCCGCCTGCGCGGCCTCACCGACGCCCTGGCCGAAGCCGTCGCCGACATCCCGGGGATCACCATGCTGCCCCGCGCCCTGCGCGCCCCGCACATCCTCGGCCTGCGCCTGTCAGGCGGCATGCCCCCCGGCCTGCTCGACCGCCTCACCGCCCGCGGCGTCCACGTCGCCGACCGGATGGGCGTGATGCGGGTCAGCCCGCACGTCTATAACGAGGAACGCGACGTCACCGCCTTCGCCACCGCCCTGCGCGCCGAACTGGCCGCCTGAGCACCATTGCGCCGCCGGCTTCGCCGAACGAAACTGGCCCCGGTGTGGGCGTGGCGAAACTGGTAGACGCAGCAGACTTAAAATCTGCTTCCCGCAGGGGAGTGCGGGTTCAAGTCCCGCCGCCCGCACCAGGGCTGGAAATATGCGCGCAACGCCAACTGTGCTATAAGCCGGCCATGCCGCATCCTGAACCTGTCCCGGTCGATGACGACACCGCCGAGGCCGCAGCACTGGCCGCGGCGGTAGCGTTGGCGCGCGCTGACGATCGGTCGGTATCGCATGCCGCAATGCGCCACTGGCTGCTGCGCGTGGCCGATGGCGAGGTGGACGCGCCGCCGCCGGTACCCCGCCGGGTGTGAAGGTCGTCTGGCAGGCGGCGGCGCTCGCCGATATCAAACGCATTCTGGTCTACATCACCAACGAAAACCCGGCTGCCGCCAGGCGGATCGCGCGGGAACTGGTCATTGCCGGCGACAGCCTGGAAATCCTCCCACAACGCGGCCGCGCCGGCTTGGTTGCAGGCACGCGTGAACTGGTGGCGGCCCGCCCCTACGTCGTGGTTTACGACATCGAACGCGAGACGGTTCGTATCCTCCGCGTCTGGCACAGCGCCCAGGACCGGTAGGCGGCGCTACCCCCACCCCTTCGGCGCCACGAACCCGCCCAGCACATCCTCCAGCATCCCCGCCACCGCAATCGTCGTCCGGTCGCCATGCATCGGCCCGACAATCTGGCAGCCGATCGGCAGCCCCGCGGCGGTGCGGCCGATCGGGGCGGCGGTCGCCGGCAGCAGCATCGCGCCGATCACGCCGGGCCAGAACAGCAGCTCGCCCCACGCCACCTTCGCGCCGCCGATCTCGGCGAATTTCTCGTGGTTCGGCAGCCCCACCATGTGCGGCTGGGCCGGCACCGCGAAGGCGGGGCAGATCAGCACGTCCCACTCGGCGAAGAACGCCCCCCAGGCCCGGCGCATCCGCGTGCGCGCGTCGTGCAGCGACAGCCACGCGCCGTGCCCCATGCCAAAGGCACGCAGCAACTCGGCATCGGCCGAGCAGTCGTCCGGTGCAAGCGCCGCGAGCTGGGCGGCCGTCTGCGCCTCCTCGCCGGGCGGCAGGCGGCTCAGCAGCACGGCACCGAGCAGGCGCAGATAGAGGCGGAACGCCTCGCCCTGGTCGATCGCGGGGCGCGCCGTGGTGCTGACCTTGGCCCCCGCCTTGTGCAGCGCCCGGCCGGCTTCAAGCACCGCGGCGCCGACCTCCGCGTCGGTGCGGCTGGCGGGGTCATCGGCCCAGATCGCCACCCGCACCCCCTTGGCGGATTTCGGTCCCTTCGGCAGCACCGGCGCCATGACGCTGTCCAGCGGATCAGGCCCGGCCAGCACGTCCAGCGCCAGCGCAAGATCGCCCGCGCTGCGCGCCAGCGGCCCGATGCAGGCGATATCCACCTGCCCCACCCCGTCCGCCACCGGCGCGTGGCCATACAGCGGCAGCAGCCCATGCGTCGGCTTGTGGCCGAACACGCCGCAGGCATGCGCCGGCTGGCGGATCGAGCCGCCGATATCGCTGCCGCATTCCAGCCCGGTGAGCCCCGCCGCCAGCGCCGCCGCCCCGCCGCCCGACGACCCGCCCGGTGAGCGCGTCGTATCCCAGGGGTTGCTGGTGGTGCCGTAGATCTCGTTGCTCGCCTGCCAGTCGCCCAGCATCGGCGGAACGTTGGTCTTGCCCATCACCACCGCCCCGGCACCGCGCAGCCGCTGCACCGCCAGCGCGTCCGCCGTGGCGATGCGCCGCAGCGCCGGCACGCCCCAGGTGGTCGGCAGGCCGGCCACATCGAAACTCTCCTTCACCGTCATCGGCACGCCATGCAGCGGTCCCAGCGGCGCCTTCATCCGGTCCAGCGCCTTGGCCCGCCGCCGCGCCGCCTCGAAATCGCGCACCACCACGGCGTTGATGGCACCGTCATGGCGCTCGATGCGGGCCACGAAATGGTCCAGCAACTCGACACAGCCAAGCTTGCGCTTGCGCACCATGGC
>JADLHF010000098.1 GCA_020848935.1 Acetobacteraceae bacterium | reverse complement strand
GTCGGGCGGGAGCCTGCGTCGGCCGACAAGCCGGTCCCGGCGGTGCCGGTGAAGAAGTCGGTATTCGACGACCATATCGTGTGCCTGGAGGACGGCAAGAAGCTGAAGATGCTCAAGCGCCACCTGATGACATCCTTCGGCTTGACTCCGGACCAGTACCGCGCGCGCTGGGGGCTGCCCGCCGACTATCCCATGGTGGCGCCGGACTATGCGCGCCACCGCTCCTCCCTGGCCAAGAAGACCGGCCTGGGCACCCGGTCGCGCCAGCGCTGAGCGCCGCGCCATCGGCCACCCCCGTCGGCGGGGGTGGCCGAATGGACACGGCCATGCCCGATCGGCTACGCACCTGCTGACGGCGGGCGGCAGCGGTTTGCCGCGCAGCGCCGCCCGCAGGGATGGCGCAGCGGCCCCGGCGTCAGTCAGATGGCCACGGCGCGCAGGGGGCACGGGAGCTCGGATGGAAAGCCGGATCGAACGCCTTTGCGTCGAACGCGGCCTGAAGATGACCGGGCAGCGCCGGGTGATCGCGCGGGTGCTGTCGGATGCGGACGACCATCCCGATGTCGAGGAGCTGTACCGCCGCGCCGTGGCGCTGGATGCCCGCATCTCGATCGCCACCGTCTATCGCACCGTGCGGCTGCTGGAGGAGCGCGGCATCCTGGAGCGGCGCGATTTCGGCGGCGGGCGGGCGCGTTACGAACCGACCGAACACGGCCATCACTACCATCTGATCGACGTGGACAGCGGCCGGGTGATCGAGTTCGAGGACCGCTCCCACGAACAGGTGCTGGCCGCGATCGCCCAGCGGCTGGGCTTCGACCTGGTGTCCCACCGGTTGGAGCTGTTCGGCCGGCGGATTGCCGCCGCCAAGCCGGTGGGCGCCCCGGACGCCGGCACCGATGCCGCCCCGCGCCGGCGCAAGGACCGGCCGGCATGACCATCGCGCCCGACCTGGCGGCGGGATTCGGCGAGCTGCGCAGCGGCACGCTGGGCGTGCGCATCGCCACCAGCGCCGCCGAGATCGACGCCGCGCAGGCGCTGCGCTTCCATGTCTTCTACGACGAAATGGGCGCCCACCCCGACGCGGCCACCGCTTCCAGCGGGCGCGATGGCGACCGGTTCGACGCGGTGGCCGACCACCTGCTGGTGGTGGACCATGCCATCGGGCCGGGGCCGGAAGGCGTGGTGGGCACCTACCGGCTGATCCGCGCCGCGGCGGCGGCCAAGGCGGGCGGGTTCTACTCGGCGGATGAATACGACCTGTCGGCGGTGCTGGCGTTTCCCGGCCTGGTGATGGAGCTCGGTCGCTCCTGCGTCGATGCGCGGTACCGCAACCGCGCGGTGATGCAGCTGCTGTGGCGCGGCATCGCCGCCTATGTGTTCCGCCACGGGGTGGGGCTGATGTTCGGCTGCGCCAGCCTGCCCGGCACCGACCCGGATGCGCTGGCGGTCGAGCTGACCTATCTCTACACCCACCACCTCGCCCCGCCGGAACTGCGGCCGCGGGCGGTGCCGGCGCGCTACGTGCAGATGCGGCGGATGGACCCGGCGGCGCTGGCACCGATGCGGGCGCTGGCGGCGCTGCCGCCGCTGATCAAGGGCTATCTGCGGCTGGGCGGGTTTGTCGGCGATGGCGCGGTGATCGACCGCCAGTTCAACACCGTCGATGTCGCCATCGTGGTGAAGACCGACCTGATCACCGAGAAATACCTGCGTCACTTCGAACGTACCGCCAAGGATCCGGAGTCGTGACCGAAGCCGCGCTGGTGGATACGGGCCGGACGGCATCGGCGCCGCGCATTGCCGTTGCCGGGTAGCTTGGCCGCGCGGGCGCGCCGTCCCGCCGGGTCCGGGCCGACGCGGCGACGGGGATTCGCTTGATCCCGAGGGCGATGGCGTTGGGCGCGCTGGCCGCGCTCGCCCTGCCGCCACTGCACCTGGTGCCGGTGCTGTGGCTGGCGGTGCCGGGGCTGCTGGCGCTGCTGGGGCGGCAGGGCGGTGGCTGGGGGGCATTTCGCGTCGGTTTCTGGTTCGGGCTGGGGCACCACATGGTGGGGCTGTACTGGATCACCGAGGCGATCCTGATCGAATCCGCCCGCTACTGGTGGCTGGTGCCGCTGGCGGTGCCGGCGCTGGCGGCGGTGCTGGCGCTGTTCATCGCCGCTTCCTGTGCGCTGGCATGGCGGTTTCCAGCCGGCTGGCGGCGGGTGGCCGGGCTGGTCGGCGCCTGGGGGCTGGCCGAGCTGGCCCGGCAGTTCGTCGCCACCGGTTTTCCGTGGAACCCGTGGGGCAGCGTGTGGGCGGTGCCGGGGCTGCTGGGCGACGTGATGTTGCAGCCGGCGGCCTGGGTGGGGGTGCACGGGCTGACCCTGGCGACGCTGGCCCTGGCGGCCACGCCGGCGCTGGGGCGGCGGGCGGTGGCGGCGGGACTGGCGGTGCTGGCGCTGTGGGCCGTGCTGGGCTGGTGGCGGCTGGACACCACCGTCCCGCCCGCACCCGGGGTGACCGTGATTCTGGTGCAGGGCAACGTGGCGCAGGGCCAGAAATGGGAGCGCGGCCTGATGGCGGAGATTTTCCAGCACTACCTGGCGCTGACCCGCACCGCCGTTGCGGCAACCCGGGGTCCGGCGGTGGTGGTGTGGCCGGAGACGGCCAGCCCCTACCTGCTGGACCGCGACGCCGCGGCGCGGGCGATGATCGCGGCGGCCACGCGGCGGCCCGATGGCACGGTGGTGCCGACGCTGGCCGGCGCGGTGCGGTTCGACGCGCGGCAGCGGCCGTACAACAGCCTGATGGCGCTGGCGGGGACGGGGGCGGGATTGGGGGCGGGATTGGGGGCGGGATTGGGGGCGGGTCCGCCGGTGGCGGTGTACGACAAGTGGCACCTGGTGCCGTTCGGCGAATACCAGCCGGGCTGGCTGCCGCTGCCGGTCGAATTCGGACCTGGCGGCTTCGCGGCGGGACCGGGCCCCCGGACCCTGGTGGTGCCCGGCCTGCCGCCATTCGGGCCTTTGATCTGCTATGAGGTGATCTTCTCCGGTCAGGTGGTGGCGGCCGATCGGCCGGCCTGGCTGGTGACGATCACCAATGATGCCTGGTTCGGCAATTCGACCGGCCCGCGCCAGCATTTGGCCGCTTCACGGCTGCGCGCGGTGGAGGAGGGGCTGCCGATCATGCGCGCCGCCAATACCGGCATTTCCGCCGGCTACGACGCGTTCGGCCGCGAACTCGGGCGGATCGGGATGGGCGAGACGGGCACCCTGGCGCTGGCCCTGCCGGGCGCGCTGCCGCCCACGCCGTTCGCCCGGCTGGGGCTGTGGGGACCGGCGGTGCTGGCGCTGTTGGCGCTGGCGGCGGGGATGTGCCGCAGAGTATGCTAGGGTGCGGGAACGCGCTGTCGCGCGGTCTCATGGGCTGAGACGAAGAAACGCGTGTTTCACCATTTCTTGACGATTTTTGGTTGCGGCCCTAAGGTTTCAGGCAACCAAAGGCGGTTGGGGACTCACGGCGTTGCCCGGCGGGCACTGGCGATACGTGGCTGAAGTACAGATGGGGCTCGCAATGGCGGCAAGCGCAGGTGGCGGTGACGATGAACCGGCAGGCCGGCCGGAGCGGGAATCGCGCTCCAGCCCGATCGACGGGCATGTCGGCACGCGCATCCGGCTGCGCCGCACGCTGATGGGGATGTCGCAGGAGCGGCTGGGCGAGGCGCTGGGCCTGACCTTCCAGCAGGTGCAGAAATACGAGCGCGGGGTGAACCGCGTGGGCGCGTCGCGGCTGTTCGACCTGTCGCGGGTGCTGGACGTGCCGATCAGCTTCTTCTTCGACGACATGCCGGAGCCGCTGGCCACCAGCCATGGCGGCCAGCCCGGCATTCTCGGCGCAAGGCGCAGCTACGGCTTCGCCGATGCCCAGGAAGGCTTCGGCGCCAGCGGCACCGACGAGGCGATGAACCGGCGCGAGACGCTGGAACTGGTCCGCGCCTATTACCGCATCACCGACCCGGCGGTGCGCAAGCGGGTGTTCGAGTTGATCAAGTCGCTGGTGCCCGAGGGGGAGTGAGGCGGCTCAGCGGAACGCCGCCCCCGCCGGGCAACCCACCGCCTTGAACAGCTTCGCCACCGGGCAGAAGCCGGTGAAGGCGGCCTGGAACATGTTCAGCCCGGCAAAGGCGTTCAGCAGATAGAACCACGGGCTGACGAACCAGCCCAGCGCCAGGCTGGACAGCACGACAATCCCGGCAAAAGCGAAAACAGCGCGGTCGATCGACATGGAAAGCTCCTTCGTGGGAAGTCAGGTTGTAAGGGAAGAAAGAGTCTTCTTTTTCTGAAGAAAAAGAAGCAAAAAGACTTCATTCACTTGCTTCGGTGGGTAGATGGAAACACCGACACTAATGGATGGAAGTTTTTTGGTTCTTTTTTTCAAAAAAGAACATCCTTCCTTCACCCCTGCGCAGCCACATGCTGCCGCGCCCAGCGGACAATCTGTTCCGCCGGCATGGCGCCGCTGGTTTGCGCCAGCACGCGGCCGTGGTGCATCAGGAACAGCGCGGGGATGCCGCGCACCCCCAGCCGGGCGGAGACCTGCGGCGCCTCGTCGGCGTTCAGCTTCAGCAGCCGGACCGCGGGTTCAAGTTCGGCGGCGGCGCGGGCGAAGTGCGGCGCCATGGTACGGCACGGGCCGCACCATGGCGCCCAGATGTCCACCAGTACCGGCACGTCGCTGGTGCGCGACTGGCGCTCGAAGCCGGCCTCGTCCACTGCGTGCGGCGCACCGTCGAACAGCCGGGCCTTGCAGCCGCCGCACACCGCCTGGGCCGCGCGCGGGGTGGCGACGCGGTTGGTGGTGCCGCAATGCGGGCAGACGATGTGCTGGGTGTCGGTCATGACGGCTCCTTCAGCTTCTCCATGTTGAGCTGGCGCATCAGGAAGCGCTCGTAGAACGGCTCGCTTTCGCCGCGGCGGATCTTGCGTAGGAAGTATTTCTCGAAGCCCACCTTGGCCAGGTGCACCCAGACGCCTTTGGCCGCCCAGTTGACGTTGCGCGGCGGGATCTGCGGCTGGGCGACGAAGGCCACGCCGCTGTCGCCGAAATCGGCCAGGCAGACGGCGTTCCAGGTGGCGCGGGTGGTGGCTTGCTCGCCGCGCAGCAGGGCGCCGATGTTGTGGGCGGTGGCGGTGACCATCGATTCGATCATGAAGCCGGTCTTGGGCACGCCCACCGGCACCGGCGTCGGGCCGGTGGGGGGGATGGCCACGCAGACGCCGATGGCGAACACCTCGGGGAAGGTGGGATTGCGCTGGTGCTCGTCCACCAGGATGAAGCCGCGGGGATTGCCCAGCTTCTCCACCCCGCGCACCGCCGCCACGCCGCGGAATGCCGGCAGCATCATCGAAAAGCCGAACGGCAGGTCGTGCGATGCCTTGGGGCTGCCGTCCTCGGCCACTTCCTGGACATGCATCATGCCGGCTTGCACGCCGGCGACCTTGGCGTTGGTGATCCATTTGATGTGGCGGCTGCGGAACTCGCTCTCCATCAGCCCCTTGGTATCGCCGACCCCGTCCAGGCCGAGATGGCCGATATACGGTTCGGAGGTGACGAAGGTCATCGGCACCCGGTCGCGCAGCTTGCGGCGGCGCAGCTCGGTGTCCAGGATGAAGGCGAATTCGTAGGCGGGGCCGAAGCACGAGGCACCCTGCACGGCGCCGACCACGATCGGGCCGGGGTTGGCGCAGAACGCCTCGAACGCCGCATGGGCGCGCTGGGCGTGATCGACGTGGCAGATCGACTCGGTGTGCCCGTCGGGGCCGAGGCCTTCGATCTCGTCGAAGGCCAGTTCCGGCCCGGTGGCGATCACCAGGTAGTCGTACGCGACCTGCGCGCCGCCGACCAGTTCCACGCGCTTGGCGGCGGGATCGACGCGCTCGGCACCCTGGGTCAGGAAGCGGATTTTCTTCTTGGCCATGATCGCGCCCAGGTCGAGCTCGATGTCCGCCCGCTTGCGCCAGCCGACGGCGACCCAGGGGTTGGAGGGCACGAAATGGTAGCCGGCGCCCTGGCCGATCACCGTCAGCCGATCTTCGGGACGCATCTGGTCCACCATTTCGTAGGCCATCAACGTGCCGCCGAGACCGGCACCCAGTACGACGATTTCAGCCATGGTTGCTCCTCCTGTCGCCGTCATCCGGGCGGGGCGCCGCGGCTGTGCCGGACGGCCGCATCCCGATGCGGTGCTTGACTATATATGCGTAATTGCGTATTTACGCAACCATGAATGTTGATCCCGCTGCCCTGTCCGCCGCCGCGGACTCCGCCACCGACCTGCTGAAGGCGCTGGGCCACCCCCGCCGCCTGATGATCCTGTGCCAGCTGGTGGGCGGGGAACGCTCGGTGGGCGAGCTGGCCAGCCTGATGGGCGTGCGCGACTCCACCGTCTCGCAGCATCTCGCCCTGCTGCGGCGCGACGGGGTGGTGCAGGCGCGGCGCGACGGCCAGACGATCTGGTATGCCATCGCCAGCACCCCGGCCCAGCGCGTGCTGGAGACGCTGTCGGCGATCTACTGCGCCGCGCCGCCGCCACGGCGCACCCGCGTCTGAAACCATGACCCGGCGATGCCGCGGCCGCCTTGATCTGAGTCCATGCCCGCGGCACCCCCGGCGGGCATGATCGCCCCTCGCGACCGCGCCGAATTGCGGCCGCGCCCCAGCTTGCGGAGGATCCGCCCGTGCCCGTCCTGTCCCTGCCCCGCTTCCCCCTGGCCGCCATGCTGCTGCTGTGCGCGCCGGCGCTTGGCGCCGCGGCCGCCGACTTCACGGTGCAGGTGGCGCCGCTGGCCGACCAGAAGGCAGTGTTCGCCACGGTCGAGAGCCTGGACGTGGTGCCGGCGCGCGCGCGCATCGGCGGCACCGTCGGATTGCTGGCGGTCAAGGCGGGCGACAGCGCCACGCCGGGCCAGGTGCTGGCGGTGGTGGCCGACGACAAGCTGCTGCTGCGGATCGCCACCATCGACGCCCAGATCGCCGGGCTGCATTCCAGCCTGGAGCAGGCGCGCGCCGACCTCGCCCGCGCCGAGACGCTGTATCGCCAGGGCTCCGGCCCCCGGGTGACGATGGAACAGGCGCGCACCGCGCTGGATGTCGCCAACGCCGCGATCCAGGCCCGCGTCTCCGAGCGCGCGGTGGTGGACCAGCAGATCGCCGAGGGCCGCGTGCTGGCGCCGGTCGGCGGGCGGGTGCTGACGGTGCCGGTCACCAACGGCACCGTGGTGCTGCCCGGCGACACGCTGGCCAGCATCGCGGCGCGGAACTACGTGCTGCGGCTGCGCGCGCCGGAACGCCACGCCGCCTTCATCCGGCTGGGCGACCGCGTGCGCCTGGATACCACCGGGCGCGGCGGCCCGGGTGTCGTGGCGTTCGGCACCATCACCCGCCTCTATCCGCGCATCGAGGATGGCCGCGTGGTGGCCGATGCCGACATGGCGGGGCTGGACGCCTATTTCGTCGGCGAACGGGTCACCGTCTGGATCGGCGCCGGTCCCCGCCCGGCCATCGTCATCCCCGCCGCGCTGATCCGCACCCGCTTCGGCCTGGACTACGCCCTGGTGCGGCGCGGCGCGGCCGTGGTGGAAACGCCGATCCAGCGCGGCCGGCCCACCCCCAGCCCGGAGATGACCGATGGGGTGGAAATCCTGTCCGGCCTGGTCGCCGGTGATGCGCTGGTGCAACCGTGAGCACCCCGGACCGGCTCGGCCTTTCCGGCCGGCTGACCAGCGCGACGATCCGCTCGCCGCTGACCCCGCTGTTCCTGATTGCCGCCCTGATTGCCGGGCTGATCGCGCTGATGGTGATCCCGCGCGAGGAGGAGCCGCAGATCAGCGTGCCGATGGTCGATATCCTGGTCGCCGCCGACGGGCTGCGCGCGGCGGACGCGGCCGAGCTGGTGACCAAGCCGCTGGAGACGATCGTCAAGGCGATCCCGGCGGTGGAGCACGTCTATAGCCAGACCCAGGACGACCGGGTGATGGTCACCGCCCGCTTCAAGGTCGGCACCAGCGAGGACGACGCCGTGCTGCGCGTGCACGACCGCATCCGCGCCAATATCGACCGCATCCCGCCGGGGATCAGCGAGCCCCTGGTGGTCGGCCGCGGCATCAACGACGTGGCCACCGTGGTGCTGACCCTGTCGCCCACGCCCGAGGCCGCTTCGCGCTGGACCGACCAGCGGCTGTACGAGCTGGCCGGCAAGCTTCAGGTCGAGATGACCAAGGTCGAGGATATCGGCACCAGCTACATCGTCGGCACCAGCCCCGAGCAGATCCGCGTGGAGCCGGACCCCGAACGGCTGGCGCGCTACGGCGTCACCCTGCAGCAGCTGACCGCCAAGGTGCGCGAGGCCAACCGCTCCTTCATCGCCGGCCAGGTGCGCGGCGGCGGCGACAGCCTGGTGGTGGCGGCCGGGCAGACCCTGGCCGGCGTGCCCGATATCGGCCTGTTGCTGATCACCACGCGCGACGGCAGGCCGGTCTATGTCCGCGACGTCGCGCGCGTGCAGGTGGGCGCGGCCGCCGAGGAGGTTCGGGTGTGGAACCTCGCGCGCGGCGCCGATGGCAGCCTGGATCGCGCGCCGGCCGCCAGCCTGGCGCTGGCCAAGCGCGCCGGCGCCAATGCGGTGGTGGTGTCCCAGGCGATACTGGACCGGGTGGAGGGGCTGAAGGGCCGGCTGATCCCGCCCGATATCCGCGTGGAGGTCACGCGCGACTACGGTGCGACGGCCAACGAAAAGGCCGACGAGCTGCTGTTCCATCTCGGCCTGGCCACCGTCTCGATCGTGGCGCTGATCGCGCTGGCGATCGGCTGGCGCGAGGCGGTGGTGACCGCGGTGGTGATCCCCACCACCATCCTGCTGACCATGCTGGCCGCCCATCTGATGGGCTACACCATCAACCGCGTCAGCCTGTTCGCGCTGATCTTCTCCATCGGCATCCTGGTCGATGACGCCATCGTGGTGGTGGAGAACATCGCCCGCCACTGGGCCATGGACGACGACCGGCCACGGATGCGCGCGGCGATCGACGCGGTGGCCGAGGTCGGCAATCCCACCATCATCGCCACGCTCACCGTGGTCGCCGCCCTGCTGCCGATGCTGTTCGTCTCCGGCCTGATGGGCCCGTACATGGCGCCGATCCCGGCCAACGCCTCGGCGGCGATGCTGTTCTCCTTCGTGGTGGCGATGGTGATCGCGCCGTGGCTGATGCTGAAGCTGGCGCCGCGCGGCGACGCCGCCGGCCACGGCCATGACCACAGCGGCGGCGGCCGGCTGGGCCGCGCCTATCTGCGCGTCGCCGCCCCGGTGTTGCGCAGCCGCCGCCGCGCCTGGACCTTCCTCATCGCGGTCGGGTTGGCCACCGTGGCGGTCTGCATCGCCTTCTACAGCCGCGACGTGACGGTCAAGCTGCTGCCGTTCGACAACAAGTCCGAACTGCAGGTGGTGCTGAACCTGCCCGAAGGCACCACGCTGGAGGAGACCGAGCGCCAGCTCTTTGCCGCTGCGCGGCTGGCCGGCAACCTGCCCGAGCTGGTGTCGGTCCAGGTTCATGCCGGCACCGCGGCACCGTTCAACTTCAACGGCCTGGTGCGCCACTCCTATCTGCGCCGCGCGCCGGAGCTGGGCGACCTGCAACTCAACCTGAGCCCGAAATCCGCCCGCGACCGGTCCAGCCACGCCATCGCGCTGGACCTGCGCCACCGCCTGTCCGCCCTCGCCCTGCCCGCCGGCAGCACGCTGCAGGTGGTGGAGGTGCCGCCGGGTCCGCCGGTGCTGGCCACCCTGCTGGCCGAGATCTACGGCCCCGACATCGCCACCCGCCGGGCGGTGGCCGAGGAGGTGAAGAAGCTGTTCCGCACCGTGCCCTATGTCGTCGATGTCGGCGACAGCTACGGCACCGCCCGCCCGCGCCTGCGCCTGTCCATCGACCAGGAGCAGCTGGAGTTCTTCGGCGTGGAGCAGAGCGACGTGTACGATACCATCCGCACCCTGTTCAGCCAGCAGCGTATCGGCACCTCCCACCGCGGCGAGGAGCGCAGCCCGATCGACATCGTGATCGGCCAGCCGAAATCCGACCTGTCGTGGAACGAGCGCCTGGCCGCGACCCCGGTGCCCGCCAACACCCAGCCCGGCAGCCGCACCGTGGTGGAACTGGGCCAGGTGGTGCGCGCCAGCCTGGAGGCCGGCTCGCCGGCGCTGTTCCGCCGCGACGGGCACTTCGCCGACCTGGTCACCGCCGAACTCGCCGGCGCGTTCGAGGCCCCGATCTACGGCATTCTCGACGTCAACCGCGCCATCGCCGCCCATGACTGGGGCAGCCTGCCCAAGCCCGCGGTCAGCTGGCGCGGCCAGCCCACCGACGAAGCCGCCCCCACCCTGTTGTGGGACGGCGAGTGGGAAATCACCTACGTGACCTTCCGCGACATGGGGGCGGCGTTCGGCGTGGCGATCCTGGGCATCTACATCCTGGTGGTCGGCCAGTTCCGCAGCTTCAAGCTGCCGCTGGTGATCCTGACGCCGGTCCCGCTGACCCTGATCGGCATCGTGCTGGGCCACTGGCTGCTGGGCGCGGCGTTCACCGCCACCTCGATGATCGGCTTCATCGCGCTGGCCGGCATCATCGTGCGCAACTCGATCCTGCTGGTCGATTTCATCCGCCACGGCGCCTCCCCCGGGGCGACGCTGCGCGAAGTGGTGCTGGAGGCCGGCGCGATCCGCTTCAAGCCGATCCTGCTGACCGCGCTGGCGGCGATGATCGGGGCGGCAACGATCCTGTCCGACCCGATCTTCCAGGGCCTGGCGATCTCGCTGCTGTTCGGCGTGGCCTCGTCCACCCTGCTGACCGTGCTGGTGATCCCGGCGATCTATGTGGTGATGCGCGATGCCGACAAGCCGCCGGCAGGGTAGAAGGAAGAAGTTCTTTTTTGAAAAAAAGAACCAAAAAACTTCTGTTCATTGGAGAATGGGGCGATACCCGTGCCACATGCTCCAATGAATGAAGTTTTTTTGCTTCTTTTCGTTCACAAAAAGAAGACTTCCTTCACCCTCCCGCCGCCACCTTGTCCTGCGTTTTGGTATCGAAATCGCTGGCATCATGGCGTTCATGCAGCTGATGCGCGGGATCGCCGCTGGTGCGGTTGACCATGCGCCCGCGCTTCACCGCCGGCCGCGCGCCGATCTCGTCCGCCCAGCGTATCACGTTGCGGTATTCGTGCACCGCCAGGAACTCGCCGGCGCCGTAGAGCAGCCCCTTGGCCAGCCCGCCGTACCATGGCCAGACCGCGATATCGGCGATGGTATAGTCATCGCCGCCGAGGAACCTGCTCGCGGCCAGCCGGCGGTCGAGCACATCCAGCTGGCGCTTGGTCTCCATGGCGAAGCGGTCGATGGCGTATTCGATCTTGGTGGGGGCATAGGCATAGAAATGCCCGAACCCGCCGCCCAGGTACGGCGCGCTGCCCATCTGCCAGAACAGCCAGGACAGGCATTCGGCGCGGGCCGCCGGCTCGGTGGGCAGGAAGGCGCCGAACTTCTCGGCCAGGTGCACCAGGATCGCCCCGGATTCGAATACCCGGATCGGCTTTGGCCCGCTGCGGTCCAGCAGGGCGGGGATCTTGGAGTTCGGGTTGATGGCCACGAAGCCGCTGCCGAACTGGTCGCCGTCGCCGATGCGGATCAGCCAGGCATCGTATTCCGCCCCGGCATGGCCCAGCGCCAGCAGCTCCTCCAGCATCACCGTCACCTTCTGGCCGTTCGGCGTGCCGAGCGAGTAGAGCTGCATCGGATGCTTGCCGACCGGCAACTCCTTGTCGTGCGTCGCGCCGGCAACCGGGCGGTTGGTGCTGGCGAACCGCCCGCCATTCGGCTTCTGCCAGGTCCATACCTCCGGCGGGGTGTATTCGGCGTCGTTGGTCATGCTGCTGTCTCCTGGGCAGGTTTTCGTCGGGCGGGCAGCGCCCCGGTCAGGCCACGGGGTCGAGCAGCACCACCGGGATTTCGCGCTCCGGCACCTTCTTCTGGTAGGCCTCGTACGGTGGCCAGAACTGCACCGCCTTCTCCCACAGCCGCGCCCGATCCGCGCCCTGGACGGTGCGCGCGCGCACCTTCGCCACCTTGGTGCCGACCTGGATCTCGGCCAGCGGATTGGCCAGCAGGTTCTTGTACCAGCCGGGATGGTCCGGCGCGCCGCCCTTGGACGCCACGATGATGTAGGACCCGCCGTCTTCGCCATAAAACAGCGGGAACAGGAACTTCTCCCCGCTCTTGCGCCCGGTCGTCACCAGCAGCAGCGAAGGCACGTCGCGCTCGCCGTGGTCGGGGATCTTGATCCGGTACATGTGCCCGTCGGTGCCGCCGCTGGACTGGTAGCGCGCGACATGGTCGAGCATCCATTGCGGCATCTTCGGGGCAAGCTTGGCGTCGAGCATGGGGCATCCTTCGGACCGGCGCGGTCCAGGGGCGGGGATCGCGGCAATGTGGTCAGGACAATGTGGTGCGGACCGCGCCGATCCGCTAGGCTATTTCCCCGCATGCCCGCACGAAGCTGTCCGTCGCCGCCCCCTTCCCGATCCTGCCAACGGAGACCGGCCGTCATGTCGCGACCGGCCAGCCAGCCGTGATGACCGATCAAACCGCGCTGGACGACGAGATCTGGCCGAACGACGTGCTGGCCCGCGGCACCACGCTCAACGGCTATCGCATCGTCCGCCTGCTCGGCCGCGGCGGCTTCGGGGTGACCTACCTGGCCGAGGACCTGCTGGGCCAGCACTTCGCGCTGAAGGAATACTTCCCGCGCCAGTTCGCCGTCCGCCACGGCACCCAGGTCAGCGCCGCCTCGGCCGCCGACACGCCGGTATTCGACGATTGCCGCAGCCGCTTCGTCCACGAGGCGCGCGCGCTGATCGGCCTGGGCCGCGCCCGCCATGGCCAGCAGGATATCGTGCGGGTCCAGACCTTCTTCGAGGCCAACGGCACCGCCTATATGGTGATGGAGTACATCGTCGGCCGCACGCTTCAGGCGGCCCTGCACGAACACCGCGACGGCATGCCGGCCAGCGAGATCCGCCGCATCCTGGGCGACATCCTCAGCGGCCTGGCCGCGGTGCACGAGGCCGGGCTGATGCACCGCGACATCAAGCCGGCCAACATCCTGCTGCGCGACGGCACCCGCGCCGTGCTGATCGATTTCGGCTCCTCGCGCGAGGCGCGCAGCACCCAGACGCACGGCTTCACCCAGATCTTCTCCGGCGGGTACGCGCCGCCGGAGCAGATCATGGGCATGCGCCAGGGCCCGTTCTCCGACATCTATGCCGTCGGCGTGATCGGCTACGAGGCGATCGGCGGCAAGGTCACGGATTCCCTGACCCGCCAGCACGCCGCCTCAACCCGGCTGCCCGATCCGATGCCGCCGGCGGCGCAGGTCGGGGCCGGGCGCTATGACGCGGCGCTGCTGGGCGTCATCGACGCGGCCCTGTCGCTCGACCCCGCCGACCGCCCGGAATCGGCCACCGCCATGGCCCGGACACTGGCCGAACCGCCGCCGCCCGTGGTCGCTCCACCGCCGAGCGCGCCCGCGCCCGAACCGCCGCAAGCCGGCACCCCGCCGCCCCGCGCGGCGGCTCCCAATCCGCCAGCCTCCGATCCGGTAATGCATGATCGCCCGCCGGCCCCGCGCTGGCCCTGGTTCGCCGGCGCGGGCGTCGCGTCCTTGGCCGCCGCCCTGGCGCTATGGCTCGTGCTCGGCCGAGGCCCCGCCACCCCGCCGGCCTCCCCGGTGATCGTTGCCGCGCGCGCACCAGCCCCAGCCATGCCGCCGCCACTGCCGATCGTGCTGCCCCCGCTGGCATCAGCACCATCGCCGCCGCCGGCGCCGTCGGCCGACCAGGACGCGCTGCTGACCGCCGCCGCCGCCCTGCCCTGTGCGCTGCTGAGCGTGGACCAGGGGGAAGGCGGCACCATCACCATCACCGGCCGCGCCTGGCGGGGTGCTGCGCTGGACGACATGCTGCGCCAGGCCCGCGCCGGCGGCAGCGTCCTCACCGCCGCCATCGACCCGCTCGACCCCGCCCTGTGCCCACCGATCACCCTGCTCGGCGAGTCCTACCGCCGCGAACGCGCCCAGGAAACGCTGCGCCTCGCCCTGGCCGACCCCAGCCCCGCCGTCGGCACCCGCTTCGCCGCCACCCTGCAGGGCACCGGCGGCGGCATGCTCCAGGTGGACCAGTACGGTGCCGACGGTGCCGTCCACCACGTCCTGCGCCGCCCGGTGCCCTCCGGCCAATGGAGCATCCTCCTCCAGGCCGACGCCCCGCCCCCCGCCGGCCAGCAGATGCTGGTTGCCATGGTCACCACCGGCCCGCTCGACCTCGGCCAGCGCCCGCCCTACGAAGCGGCCGCCGACTACCTGCCTGCGTTGCAGCGCGAACTCGACCGGGCGCGGCAAACATCCACCACCGGGCCGCGGGCGGAAATCCTGTTCTTCCAGGTCAAGGCTTCGGGAAGGCAGTAAGGCAAAAAGTCTTCTTTTTCTGAAGAAAAAAAGCAAAAAGACTTTCTTGTTTTTTCTTACCGCAACATCATGCAAATAAACTCTTATGAGTGAGAGTTTTTTGGTTCTTTTTTTCAAAAAAGAACATCCTTGCCCTCCGTTTACGCCGCACGCATGACAACCCGCCAGTCTTCGGCTACCCAGGGCCCCGCCACCTGACGGGTCTCACCCATGCTCCGCATCGCCCGCACGGCGACCACCGCACCGGCGCGGCGCCGCCTGCCCAACCCGTGGGATTTCGCCGCATTGCTGTGCGTGCTCGGTGCGCTGGCCGCGGTGGCCCATGGCGCCGCCGGCACTTTCGCTCCGCTCGATACGCCGGACGCCACTGGCATCACGCTGGATGCCTGGGAGCTGCCGTACTACGCGCTGCGCACCACCATGCGCATGTTCGCCGCCATGGGCGCCTCGCTCGCCTTCACCTTCGCCTTCGCCACCCTGGCCGCCAAGAGCCGCCGCGCCGGGGCCGTGCTGATCCCGCTGCTCGACATCCTGCAATCCGTGCCGATTCTCGGCTTCCTGTCCTTCACCATCGCCTTCTTCATGGGCCTGTTCCCCGGCCAGGTCTTCGGCCTCGAACTCGCCGCCATCTTCGCCATCTTCACCAGCCAGGCCTGGAACATGGCATTCTCCATGTACCAGTCGCTGACCACCCTGCCCGCCGACCTGGTCGAAGCCACCCGCGCCTACCGCCTGTCCGCCTGGCAGCGCTTCTGGCGCCTGGAGGTCCCCTTTGCCATGCCCGGCCTGGTCTGGAACATGGTGCTGTCGATGTCCGGCGGCTGGTTCTTCGTGGTGGCCAGCGAGGCGATCACCCTGGGCGACGCCACCTGGCGGCTGCCCGGCATCGGCAGCTACGTCGCCCTTGCCCTGGAACAGCGCGACATCGAGGCGGTCTTCCTCGCCATGCTCGCCATGGGCCTGGTGATCCTGGCCTATGACCAGCTGCTGTTCCGCCCGCTGGTGGCCTGGTCCGGCAAGTTCCGCTTCGAGACCACCTCCGCCGCCGCCCCGGTGCCCGACCCCTGGGTGCTCGCCCTGCTGCGCCGCACCCACCTGCTGCGCCTGGCCACCGCAAGCTTCGGCCGGGTGGTGGCCGCCCTCGGGGCCCTGCGCCTGCCGCTGCCGCGCCTGCCGCCTGCCATGGCCCGCCCGCCCCGCCGCATCGGCGACCTGCTGTTCGGTGCGTCCGTCATCGCCATCGTCGGCCTCGCCCTGTGGCGCCTGGCCAGCTACTTCGCCGCCACCATTGCGCCCTCCGACGTCGCCGAGGTCGCCCTGCTCGGCTGCTTCACCCTGGTGCGCGTCGCCGCCATGATCGCGCTCGCCTCGCTGGTCTGGGTGCCGGCCGGCGTCTGGCTCGGCCGCCGCCCGGCACTCACCCGCCTTGCCCAGCCCGCCATCCAGTTCCTCGCCGCCTTCCCCGCCAACCTGCTGTTCCCGCCCTTCGTCGTCTTCATCGTCCACTTCGGTCTGTCGCCCGACATCTGGCTCAGCCCGCTGATGGTGCTGGGCACCCAGTGGTACATCCTGTTCAACGTCATCGCCGCCGCCTCCGCCTTCCCCGGCGACCTTGCCGAGGCCACCCGCAACCTGCGCGTCGATGGCCTGCTGTGGTGGCGCCGCGTCATGGGCCCGGCGATCCTGCCGGCCTACATCACCGGCGCCATCACCGCCTCGGGCGGCGCCTGGAACGCCGCCATCGTCGCCGAGGTCGCCGCCTGGGGCGACACACGGCTGGCCGCGCGCGGGCTGGGCGCCTATATCGCCCATGCCACCGAGGCCGGCGATTTTCCCCGGATTGTCCTCGGCGTGTCGGCGATGGTGGTGTTCGTGGTGGTGATCAACCGCCTGTTCTGGCGCCCGCTGGCCGTCTTTGCCGCACGGCGGGCGACGTTCGGGTAGGGAAGGATGTTCTTTTTTGAAAAAAAGAACCAAAAAACTTTCGTTCCCTTCGGCACGGTCAGGAATCTAAGCGGATAGAGTTTTTTTGCTTCTTTTCTCTTCAGGAGCCCCGCATGGACCAGGACATCCTCCTCGAAGTCCGCGCCTGCCGCCAAGCCTACCACAAGGACAGCAGCGCCGACCTGGTGGTGCTCGACGACGTCAACCTCACCTTGCGTGCCGGCGAAATCGTCGGCCTGCTGGGACGATCCGGCTCGGGCAAATCCACCCTGCTGCGCATCATCGCCGGCCTGCTGCCCCCCACCGCCGGCGAGGTGCGCTGGCGCGGCGCCCCGCTGACCGGCCCGGCCGAAGGCATCGCCATGGTGTTCCAGAGCTTCGCCCTGTTCCCCTGGCTGACGGTGCAGGAGAATGTCGAGCTCGGCCTCGAAGCCCAGGGCATCCCCCGCGCCGAGCGCGAGGACCGTGCCGAGGCCGCCATCGACCTGATCGGCCTCGGCGGCTTCGAAAGCGCCTACCCCAAGGAGCTCTCCGGCGGCATGCGCCAGCGCGTCGGCCTCGCCCGCGCCCTGGTCGTCCACCCCGACCTGCTGGTGATGGACGAGCCGTTCAGCGCGCTGGACGTGCTGACCGCCGAGACCCTGCGCACCGACCTGATCGACCTGTGGAGCGAAGGGCGCCTGCCCGCCCGCGCCGTGCTGATGGTCACCCACGGGATCGAGGAAGCCGTTCTGATGTGCGACCGCATCCTGGTCTTCGCCTCCAACCCCGGCCGCGTGGCGCACGAGCTGCGCGTCAGCCTGCCGCACCCGCGCAACCGCCACGATCCCGCCTTCGGCCGCATCGTCGATGACATCTACGGCCTGCTCACCCGCCGTGCCGTCTCGCCGACGCCCAGCCGCGCCACCCCGGCCGACGAAACCGGCCTGGCCACCCCGCTGCACCCGGTCAACACCAACCTGATGGCCGGCCTGCTGGAAACCCTGGCCGCCGCCCCCTATCGCGGCCGCGCCGACCTGCCGGCGCTCGCCAGCGCCCTGCAACTGGAGGTGGACGACCTGCTGCCGCTGGGCGAGGCATTGTCCCTGCTGCGCCTGGCCGAACTCGCCGAAGGCGACCTGCGCCTGCTCGAAGCCGGCCGCGCCTTCGTCGATGCCGATACCGAACCGCGCAAGCTGCTGTTCGCCGAAGCCCTGCGCAGCCACGTCAAACTCGCCACCACCATCCGCCGCACGCTGGACGAACGCTGGAACCACCGCGTGCCGGCGCTGCGCTTCCGCGACCAGCTGGAAGACCACATGTCGCCGGATTATGCCGAGGCGACGTTGCGCGCAGTAATCGGCTGGGGCCGCTACGCCGAGCTGTTCGGATATGACGAGGAGGCGGATCAGTTCTTGCTGGAGGAGCCGGATGAGGAAGAGTAAAGAAAGAATGTTCTTTTTTGAAAAAAAGAACCAAAAAACTTTCGTTCATTAGGGTCACGGGGCACGCGGCCCACACCCACTCCAATTCAGGAAAAGTCTTTTTGCTTCTTTTTCTTCAGAAAAAGAAGACCTTCCTTCCCCTCGCCGCCTCCGCGTGACATCGTGCGCGCCGGCCCATAGCATGGCCGCGACCACGCCAGATGCGGGAGAATGCCATGGATTCGCCAGTCACCGATGCGCTCGGCTTCGCGCCCGACCACGACGTGCCGATCCCCTACATGCACCGCACCCGCGAGTACTACAAGGCGATCGGCTACACCACGCCGTACCGCTGGGCCCACCACCTCGAAGCCCCGTTCGCGACGCTGGGCAAGCCGCTTGCCCAGGCCCGCATCGCCATCGTCACCACCGCCGCCCCCTACCAACCCGACAAGGGCGACCAGGGACCAGGGGCCGCCTACAACGGCAGCGCCAAGTTCTACCACGTGTACGACGGCGATACCTCGGCCGACCACGACCTGCGCATCTCCCATATCGGCTACGACCGCAAGCATACCACCGCCACCGACGCCAATTCCTGGTTCCCCCTGCCCGCCCTGCGCCGCGCCGCCGCCGCCGGGCGCATCGGCGCCGTCGCCCCCCGCTTCTTCGGCGCACCGACCAACCGCAGCCACCGCGTCACCATCGACACCGACGCGCCGGAGATCGTGCGCCGCGCCATCGCCGACCGGGTCGATGCCGTGCTGGTGGTGCCGAACTGCCCGGTCTGCCACCAGACCTCCACGCTGACCGCCCGCGCCCTGGAAGCCGCCGGCATCGCCACCGTGGTGATGGGCTGCGCCAAGGACATCGTCGAGCACGCCGCCGCACCCCGCTTCCTGTTCAGCGACTTTCCCCTCGGCAACAGCGCCGGCCGGCCGCACGACGTGGCCAGCCAGGACCAGACCCTGGAGCTGGCGCTGCGCCTGCTGGAATCCGCCACCGGCCCGCAGACCACCATGCAGTCGCCGCTGCGTTGGAACGCCGACGGGCTGTGGAAGCTGGACTACCTCAACCTTGAACAGATCGGCGCCGAGGAGCTGAAGCGCCGGCGCGAGGAGTTCGACCGCCAGAAGGAACTCGCCCGCCCCAACCGCGCGCCGGCGGCCTGACCGGATGTCCGCCCGTCCGTTCGAGGGTGTGAAAATCCTCGACTTCACCCAGGTCCTCGCCGGCCCCTATGCCAGCTTCCAGCTCGCCCTGATGGGCGCCGACGTCATCAAGGTGGAGCGGCGGGAGGGCGAGGATGCCCGCCGCACCCCGCTCTCGCGCGAATGGGCCGAGCGCGGCATGTCCTCCGGCTGGATGGCGATCAACGGCAACAAGCGCAGCCTGACGCTGGACCTCCAGAAGAAGGAGGCGAAGGAGATCATCCGCCGCCTCGCCGTCGAGGCCGACGTGGTGATGGAGAATTTCCGCCCCGGCGTCATGGCCCGCCTCGGCCTGGGCTACGAGGATTTGGCCAAGATCAACCCCAAGTTGATCTACGCCGCCGTCTCCGGCTTCGGCCACACCGGCCCGGACAGCCCCGAGGCCGGCTACGACGGCAAGATCCAGGCGATGTCCGGCATCATGTCGATCACCGGCCACGAAGAAACCGGTCCGGTCCGCGCCGGCTTCGCGGTGTGCGACACACTGACCGGCATGACCATGGCCTTCGGCGTCGCCGCCGCCCTGTTCCAGCGCACCCATACCGGGCGCGGCCAATTCGTCGATATCTCGATGCTGGATTCCACCCTGGCCTTCCTCGCCGGCCCGATCGCCGACTGGACGGTGGCCGGCCACAAGCAGATGCAATCCGGCAACCAGGCGGTCAGCCGCAAGCCCACCGCCAACCTGTTCCGCGCCGGTGACGGCTGGCTGCTGCTCGCGGTCAACAACGACCGGCAATACGACGCGCTGATGAAGGCGCTCGGCCTGGACCACACCTTCGCCGACCCGCGTTTCGCCGACTGGTTCCTGCGCAACGAGAACGAGCCCGCCCTGCGCGCCCTGATCGAGGAAAAACTTGCCGCCGACACCCCGCGCAACTGGGAGCAACGCCTCAACGCCGCCGGCGCCCCCAGCGCCAGCATCTGGCGCATCGAGGAGGTGATCGAGCACCGGCAGGTCAAGGCCCGCGGCCTGATGCAGGAAGTCGCCTCGCCCTGGGGACCCCTGCGCTTCGCCGGTAGCGGCGTCACCCTGGCGCACGGCACCCCGCGGCTGGACACGCTCGCCCCGCTGCTGGGCGCCGATACCGACGCCATCCTGGCTGCCGTCGGTTTCGGGGCGGACGAGATCGCGGCCCTGCATGCGGAGGGCGTGGTATGACCGCACCAGTGGCACTGCACCGGCTGAAACAGGTCGTCCAGGACTTCACCCGCCTGGCCGACGCCCATCACGGCAACGAGGCCGCCATGCTGGCCAATGGCCGCCTGCTGCTGGCCGGGCTGGTCGCCCAGGACGACTGGCTGCCGGATGCCTTCGCGGTGCCGAACCCCGCGCGCTACACCCAGTACGTGCTGCACTGCGACCCGCTGGAGCGCTTCTCGGTGGTCAGCTTCGTCTGGGGCCCCGGCCAGAAGACCCCGGTCCACGACCACATGGTCTGGGGCCTGATCGGCATGCTGCGCGGGGCGGAAACCGAAACCCACTTCACCCGTGGCACCGGCGGCGCGCTGGTTCCGGGCGAAACCGCCACGCTGCGCCCGGGCATGGTCGGCATGGTCTCGCCCGATATCGGCGACATCCACGTGGTGGCCAACGCCATCGCCGACCAGCCCTCCATCAGCATCCACGTCTATGGCGCCAATATCGGCATGGTCCGCCGCCACGTCTTCGACCCCGCCAGCGGGGCGGCGAAGGAATTCATCTCCGGCTACTCGGCCGACTTCGTGCCGAACCTGTGGTCGATGCCGATCGCCCAGGCATGAGCCTGGTCGAGACGGCCCTTGCCGACGGCGTGCTCACCGTCACGCTGAACCGGCCCGACCGCGGCAACGCGCTGGATGAAGCCCTGGTCGCCGCCCTGCGCGCAGCGGTCGGACGGGCCGAAGATCCCGCCGTGCGCCTGCTGGTGCTGCGCGGCGCCGGCCGCGCGCTGTGCACCGGCTTCGACATCGGCGGCATCGAAAGCGAAACCGATGCCGGGCTGCTCGCCCGCTTCGTCGCCATCGAGCTGCTGCTCCAGGCGGTGCGCCACGCCCCGGTGCCCAGCATCGCCCTCGGCCATGGCCGCATGTTCGGCGCCGGCGCCGACCTGTTCGCCGCCTGCACCTGGCGCATCGCCGACCCCGCCGCCCGCTTCGCCTTTCCCGGCGCCCGCTTCGGCCTGGTGCTCGGCACACGCCGCCTGGCATCGCTGGTCGGCGAGGCTCAGGCGCTGGCGCTGACCACCCGCGGCCAGGGGCTGGACGCACACGCCGCCCAGGAATGCGGGCTGGCCACCGCGCTCGCAGCGCAGGATCGCTGGGGCGCCGACATTGCCGCCATCGCCGCCGAGGTGGCGCGCGTCGATCGCGCCACCGCCCACGCCCTGGCCACCGCCGCCCGGCCCGACACGCGCGACGCCGACCTCGCCGCCCTGGTGCGCTCCGCCGCCGCACCCGGCCTTGCCGCCCGCGTCGCCGCCTATGCCGCCGGCCGCGGCTGACACCAGGGAACCCGCAATGTCCGATACCCCCGCCCTGCCGCTGTTCTTCTCCAAGGTGGTCGGCGTGAATCCCGCCCAGCACGCCGCCCTGCGGCTGGACCGCGCCACCGGCTACCGGTTTGCCGCCGCCGCCGCCTCCATCCCGCTCGGCCTGGGCGAGTTCACCGTGGTGGCGCGCCACTACCCAATCGTCTTCGCCGCCGGGCCGGTGCCGGCCCCGGTCGCCCTGGTCGGCATCAACGACCTCGGCAACCTGTTCATCGGCCCCGACGGCGCCTGGCGGGCCGACGCCTATGTCCCCGCCTATGTCCGCGCCTATCCCTTCCTGTTCGTCGAGGACCCCGCCCGCAACACCACCTATGTCGCCATGGACGAGACAGCGGCGTGCCTCGCCACCGGCCAGGGTGCGATGCTGTTCGAGGACGGCAAGCCCACCGCGGCACTCGGCGAGGCGGTGCAGTTCTGCTCCACCCTGCGCGACAACCTCACCGCCGCCGCCGCCCTCGGCACGGCGCTGGATGCCGCCGGCCTGCTGCAGGAGGAGGAGGCGACGGTGAACTTCACCGCCGGCGGTTCCACCCGCGTGCGCGGCTTCAAGGTGATCCGCGCGGACCGGCTGGACCAGGTGGCCGACGACACCTTCCTGGATTGGCGCCGCCGCGGCTGGCTGGGCGCGATCTATGCCCATCTCCACTCCGCCGGCAGCTGGGCCCGGCTGATCGACCTCGCCGCGGGAACGTCGCCGGCTGCATCCGCCGCAAAAAAAGTGGAGGAACTGTAAGCTCGATGTAATGGCCTGCGCAGCATTCTCCCCCTGCCGACGCATGGTCGCTTCTCCGGAAACCCGGGAGGCCAGGTGCCGGGTTCAACAACAAACCCCAGGAGATTATGACATGCAGGCCATTTTCCAGATCGCAAAGTCCGTCGTTTCCGACCGCCGTGGCGTGACCGCCATGGAGTACGGCCTGATCGCCGGCGTGCTCGCCGTGGGCCTCGCAGCCGCCTTCGGCGCGCTGACCGGCCGCCTGACCAACGCCTTCAACGCGCTGTCGTTCTGATCCCGGCCCGGAGGGGCGGCCGCACGGCAACGGTCCACCCCTCCGGCTTCGGCTAGAACCGTCGATGGCTCCCGCCGTCCCCGCATCCCGGGGGCGGCGGGAGCCATCGGCCGTTGCAGGGGGTGATTCCCAGCCCTGCCGGCACCTGCCATGCTCCGCCGTCACGCGGAGACACCGAATGCCCAGCGAACACCCCTGGCGGACCATCCCCACCCTACCGTCCAACCCCTCGCCCCCGGCGCCGGTATGCGCGTGGCCGCACGGCCATCACGCCGCGCTGTTCCTGTCGGTCGATGTCGATGCCGAAACCGCCTGGACCGACGACGATCCCACCCGCACCGGTCATCTGGTCAGCCTGTCCTTCGGCGGCTACGAGGCGCGGGTGGGCACCGGCAAGATGCTGGAACTGTTCCGCCAGCTCGGCCTGTCGGCCACCTTCTTCATCCCCGGCTGGGTCGCCGACACCTACCCCGCCATGACCGAAGCCATCGCCCGCGACGGCCACGAGATCGGCCATCACGGTTACCATCATCTGCGCCCGGACCCCGGCAGTGCCTTCATCGAAGACGAATTGGCCCAAGGCTTCGCGGCCCTGAAACGCCGCCTCGGCGTGGTCCCGGTGGGCTACCGTGCGCCCGGCGGCGAATTCTGCGAGGAACTGCGCGCCGCCCTGGTGCGCCACGGCATCATCTATTCCAGTTCCTTCCGCGACGACGTCCGCCCCTACCGCCACCGCCTGGCCGACGGCTCGCCGGGCACCATTGAACTCCCGGTCAGCGCCAATTTCGACGACTGGATGCTCGGCCTCTCCGCTCGCTTCAGCCCGCGCAGCATCATGGCCCCGCGCGACGTGCTCGGCATGTGGCGCGACGAGCTGGACGAGGTCGCCGAATGGGGCGCCATGCTCACCACCGTGCTGCACCCGCAAGTCAGCGGCCGGCCAATGCGGCTGCGCCTGCTGCGCGAATTCCTCGCCCACGCCATGGCGCGCGGCGATGTCTGGCTGGCCACCGGACAGCAACTGGCCGCCCATTTCGCAGCCGCTACGGCTGGCGATTAGCCGTAGGGCCTCTGTATATTTGATGAGGAAAGAAAGGTCTTCTTTTTCTGAAGAAAAGGAGCAAAAAGACTTCATCCATTGTTCATCGGGGGCGCAATCACGTCAATGAACAAAAATTTTTTGGTTCTTTTTTTTTCAAAAAAAGAACGCGCTTCCCTACCTTATCTCAAGCCGCCAGCCGCTTGGCTGCATCCTCCGGCGACATGCGCACCAGCTTTTCGTAATCGGTCAGCAGGGTTTCGGTGATCCGTCCCGGCGTGAACATGGTGCCGGCGATTTCGCGCACCGGCGTCACCTCGGCTCCGGTGCCCACCACCATCACCTCGTCCGCCTTGGCGATTTCCTCCGGCAGGATCACCCGCTCCACCACCTTGATCTGGTTGACCCGCGCCAGCGCCATCACGGTGCGCCGGGTGATGCCGTCCAGGAAGCAATCCGGCGTCGGCGTATGCAACTCGCCGTCGAAGACAAAGAACGCGTTGGCCCCGGTCGCCTCGGCCACCCGCCCACGCCAATCCAGCATCAACGCGTCCTGGAACCCCTTCGCCTCGGCGGCATGCTTGGACAGCGTGCCGATCATGTACAGCCCGGCGGCCTTGGAGGCGGTGGGCGCGGTCTGCGGATGCGGCCGGCGCCATTCCGCCATGTCCAGCCGGATGCCGGCCATCCGGTCGGCGAACATCGCCGGCCAGGCCCAGGTGGCGATCGCCAGGTGGATCTTCGAATTCTGCGCCGAGACCGCCATCATCTCCGACCCCCGCCACGCCACCGGGCGGACATAGGCGTCGGTCTGGCCGTTGGCCTGGAGCACCTGCACGCAGGCGGCGTCGATCTCGTCCGATGTCCAGGGAATCGCGAAGCCGAGGATGCGTGCCGAATTGTGCAGCCGCTCGGTATGTTCGCGCAGCTTGAAGATGTTGCCGGCATATGCCCTCTCGCCTTCGAACACCCCGCTGGCGTAGTGAAGACCATGCGTCAACACATGCAGCTTGGCCTCCCGCCATGGCACCATGGCGCCGTCGAGCCAGATAAAGCCGTCCCGGTCGTCGAAAGGAACCAACGCCATGCCGCCCATCTCCCGCAAGATTGTTGCTCTATGGCTGGTGAAGCTATAATCCTGGCCCAGCTACGTCAACATTACTGCCATAATTACGAGGTATGCCAGATATGCCCGATGTGAAGGGCGAGCTTCGTCCGCTGGACACCAGGCCGGGCGAGACGCGCCCCGCCGCCGGCGCCGGCCTGTTGTTCCTGCGCGAGGAGGAACTGCGCGCTGCCCAGGACCTGCTGTTCTTCGCCTATCGCGACTTCACCGGGGCAGCCGACGAGGTGCTGGCGGGCCTGGGCATGGGCCGCGCCCACCACCGCGCCCTGCATTTCATCGGCCGCAACCCTGCGATCCCCGTCAGCGACCTGCTGGCCATCCTGCACATCACCAAGCAGAGCCTGGCGCGGGTGCTCACGGCACTGGTCGAGGACGGCTACGTCATCCAGCAACAGGGCCAGACCGATCGCCGCCAACGGCTGCTGACCCTGACCGCACGCGGCGAGGCGCTGGAACGCCAGCTGTTCGAACGCCAGCGCGAGCGTCTGGCCCATGCCTATCGCGAGGCCGGCGCCGGCGCGGTGGATGGCTTCCGCCGGGTGATGCGCGGCATCATGGACGGCGACGCCCGCCAATATCTCGATCGCGGATCGCGCTGAGGGAGCGCACGATGTCCGATGATGCCCTGATCCTCGTGGTGGATGACGATGCGCGGCTGCGTGACCTGCTGTCGCGCTACCTGGTGGCGAACGGCTTTCGCGTCAGCACCGCGGACAGCGCCGCCGAAGCGCGCGACCGGTTGCGCGTGCTGCAACCCGACCTGGTGGTGATGGACGTGATGATGCCCGGCGAGAGCGGGTTGGAACTGACCGAGGCGCATCGCCGCGACAATACCATGACCCCGATCCTGCTGCTCACCGCCCGCGGCGCCCCGGAAGACCGCATCGCGGGCTTCGAGGCCGGGGCCGACGACTACCTGCCCAAGCCGTTCGATCCGCGCGAATTGCTGCTGCGCATCCGCGCCCTGTTGCGCCGCGCCGCCCCGCCGCCCCCGCCGGCCGAGGCGGCCTCCGGCCCGCTGGCGCTCGGCGCGCTGCATTTCGATCGCGCCCGCGGCGAATTGCGTGGCCCGGCCGGCGTGGTGCGGCTGACCGGCGGCGAGGCGGCCTTGCTGGCAGCCTTGGCCGCCCGTCCGCACGAGGTGCTGACCCGCGAGGACCTGGCCGTGGTGCTGGAGATGGACGAGGCCGGCGAACGCGCCATCGACGTCCAGGTCACCCGGCTGCGCCGCAAGATCGAGACCGATCCGCGCGAACCGCGCTTCCTGCATACCGTGCGCGGCCGCGGCTACGTCCTCAAGCCGGGCTATTGAGCGCGTGGCCGGCGCGGCGCTGTCGGGGCGGCTGGCCCGGGGGCTGAAGCGGATGATGCCGCGCGGCCTGCTGGGCCGTTCGCTGCTGATCGTGCTGGTGCCGCTGGTGGTGGTCCAGGCGGTGGCGCTGCAGGTGTTCTACGGCACGCATCTGAACATCGTCTCTCGCCGGCTGTCGGCCGCCATCGCCGGCGAGGTGGCGCTGGTGATCGACGGGCTGGCGCGCTACCCGCAGGACCGCGATCGAATCCTGGCCACGGTGCAGGAACGCCTGGAACTGCCCATGCGCCTGCTGCCCGGCACGCTGGAGCCGGAGCATGCCCGCCCGCCGCCGCTGGAGGTGCTGGAACACAGCCTGCTGGCGGCGCTGGAGGAGCGGCTGCGGCTGCCGGTGGCGCTGGACTGGCAGGCCGACCCCTCCAACGTGGTGCTGCGGGTGCAGATGGATGACGGGCTGCTGGAGGTGGATGTTCCGCGCAAGCGGCTGTTCGCCGGCACGCTCTACCTTTTCGTGCTGTACCTGGTGGGCTCGTCGCTGCTGCTGTTCGGCATCGCCGCGCTGTTCATGCGCAACCAGGTTCGCGGCATCCGCCGGCTGGCCAGCGCCATGGACGCGTTCGGCCGCGGCCACGACGCGGCGGCATTGCGGCCGTCCGGCGCCACCGAGGTGCGCCAGGCCGTCGCCGCGTTCAACGTGATGCAGGAACGGGTGCGCCGCTTCATGGCCCAGCGCACCCGCATGCTGGCCGGGGTTTCCCATGACCTGCGCACGCCGCTGACGCGGATGCGGCTGGGGCTGGCGATGCTGAAGCTGGACGAGGCGCATGGCCAGGACCTGGCCGACCTGACCGCGGACATGGAGGAGATGGACCGGATGATCGGCGGCTACCTCGCCTTCGTCCGCGGCGTGGGGGCGGAGACGGCCGAACCCACCGAGCTTGCCCCGCTGCTGGACGAGGTGGCCCGCCACGCAAGGCGCGCCGGGGCCGAGGTGGCGGTGGATTGCCCCGAGGATCTCAGCCTGATGCTGCGGGCCGAAGCCTTCCGCCGCGCCGTCACCAACCTGGTGGACAATGCCCGCCGCCATGCCCGCCAGGTGGCGATCGGCGCCCATCCCCTGCCGGGGGCGGTGGCCATCACGGTGGACGACGACGGGCCGGGCATTGCCCATGAGCGCCGTGCCGACGTCTTCCGCGCCTTCGAGAGCGGGCCCGGCGGCGGCACCGGGCTGGGGCTGACCATCGCGCTGGACGTGGTGCGGGCGCATGGCGGCGACATCACCCTGGGCGACAGCAAGCTGGGCGGGCTGTGCGTGCGGATCACCGTGCCGACTTGACTGGGTCCGGGCAGGAAGCGTGTTCTTTTTTAAAAAAAGAACCAAAAAACTTCCATCCCCTAGGAATTCCGAGTCTTGTGGATGAAGTCTTTTTGCTTCTTTTTCTTCAGAAAAAGAAGATCTTGCTTACGCTGCCCTGGTGCTGAGCACCTTCCAGGCTTGGGCGAAGGCTTCGGCCATTTGTTCGGCGGGGACGGCGCCGGAGAACAGCACGTAATTGCCCATCAGGAAGCTGGGCACGCCGGAGATGCCGCCGCGGCGGGCGGAGGCGTCGCCCTGGAGCACCACGTCGATCCCGGCATCGCTGGCGAACATCTGTTCCAGGGCGGCGCGGTCCAGGCCGGCGTTGGCGGCGAGGTCGGTGAGCAGGGCGGTGTCGCCGAGGTCGGTGCCCTGGCAGAAATAGGCGTCGAACAGGGCTTCGACCACGGCATCCTGCACGCCGTGCTGGCCGGCGAGCCAGATGGTGCGGTGGGCGGCCACCGTGTTCGGCGTGCGGGTGAGGCGGTCGAGGTGGAATTCCAGGCCGAGGGCGGCGGCGGTTTCGGTGATGCGGGCGTCCAGTTCGCGGGATTTCTCCAGCGAGCCGAACTTGGCGATGCGGTACTCGCGGCGGTCGTAGCCGGCCTGCGGCATGTCGGGGTTGAGCTGGAACGGGTGCCAGGCGACGGCGAAGTTCAGGCCCTGTTCGGCGAGGATGGGCAGGGCGCGTTCGAGTTGGCGCTTGCCGATGTAGCACCATGGGCAGATGGCGTCGGAGATGATGTCGATCCGGGGGGCGATGGTGGCGGACATGGGGCAGGTGCCTTCATACCGGTTGCGGAGCGGCGCTTGGCGGCGAGCATAGCGCATAACCAGCGCGAAGGGCATCATGGCGACGTGAAGCAGCGCATCGATGGTGGACAGGGGAGGGGAAAATCGGGGTGGCACGGCTATTGTTACGATATCGGAACATTTAGGCCATGCGTGGGTCAGGTGCCCTTCCCGGGACGGGCGGGGAACAGCACCGGGGGCAGGCGGGGGCGGCCGATGAGGGCGCGCAGGCGACGCGCCGAGAGCGGGCGGGTGGGCTCGGCGCGCGGGCGCGTGCTGCGCGGGCGCGGCGGGCGGACCCTGGGCGGCCTGGGGGGCAACTGAAGCGGCGGCGGCTGGGCGATGCCGAGCATGTGGCACAGCGG
>JADLHF010000097.1 GCA_020848935.1 Acetobacteraceae bacterium | reverse complement strand
GACGGGTGGTGGTGTGACGGGTGGTAGTGTGACGGGTGGTAGTGTGACGGGGCCGCAGCCCGCCGCGGAAAAAAAAGCCCCGCGGTTCGCACCGCGGGGCAAGTGTACAGGGAGGCTTCACGTCTGGGAGACGCAGGAGCCCGAAGGCCCCCTTTCCCGCCACCATGGGCGGGAAACCAACAGGCCGAACCCGGTTGCTGCGACCGCCCGGTCGCTCTGACGCACCGTATCCGTCCGTAACTGATGAACGGAGGCTATTGTGCGGTGCGGCGATCGACTACGGCGAATTGGCCAAAGCGGCCATGCTTGTTTCGCAAATCACGCGCCGTTTCAGTTGATTCCGCAGCATTTTGTGACGCCCCCGGGACCGGTCCATTAAAACCCCGTGACGAATGCCGCGGCGCCCGGTTCAGCGTTGCGCGAGTTGCGCCAGCAGGAAGTCACGGAACACCGCCACGCGCTTGGAATTGCGCAATTCCTCGGGGTACACGAAATACACGTCGATCTTCGGCGCCTTGGCATCGGCCAGCACCCGCACCAGCCCCTCTTCGTCGGTATGCATGTAGTCGGGGATGGCGGTGATGCCGATCCCGGCGCGCGCGGCGGCGAGCATCGCACGCAGCGAGTTCACCTCCAGCACCGCCTTGCGCGGGCTGCCGGGGCGCCTTCCGGCCTCGGCCAGCCAGTTGATGTCGGGTACCGGGGGGTGATGGTCGCCGAACAGGATCAGGCGGTGGTTGTCCAGTTCCTCGGCGGTCTTCGGCGTGCCGCGCTGTTTGAGGTATTCGGGCGAGGCGCAGACATGCCACTCCAGCGCGGTGAGGTGACGCTGCACCAGGTCGGGCTGCTTGGGTGCGTGCATGCGGATGGCGACATCGGCCTCGCGCATCGCCAGGTCGAGGTCGGTGTCGTCCAGCAGAAGCTGCATGGTGACATCCGGGTATTGCGCCAGGAAGCTGTGCAGCCGCGGCGCCAGCCACGACGAGCCGAAGCCGACGGTGGTGGTGACCTTCAGCCTTCCGGCCGGCCGTTCCTTGCTTTCGGTCAGCAGCGCCTCGGTCATCGCCAGCTTGGCGAAGACCTCGCGCACCGTGCGGTTCAGGCTCTCGCCCTGCTCGGTCAGGATCAGCCCGCGCGCGTGGCGATGGAACAGCGGCACCTGCAGTGCCTCCTCCAGCGCCGAGATCTGCCGCGAGACGGCCGATTGGCTCAGGTTCAGCGTGTCGCCGGCATGCGTGAAACTGCCAGCCTCGGCGACGGCGTGGAACACACGCAGTTTGTCCCAGTCCATGGTGAAGCCATATCCCCTGTCGCCCCGTCTGATGCGGGACAACGCACGTTGTTGTTTCCCGCCCCTTCGGGGGGTGGGATAGCGTTCAGACCCTATTGACCTGCGACCAGATATGGCCGCGGTCCTTCCTCAGCCACAACCTGCGAATCGGCAGCATGTTCGGCCAGCCACTTTTCGACTTCCAGCGCGGCCATGCAACCAGTTCCTGCGGCTGTGACCGCTTGGCGCCACACTTTGTCTTGTACATCACCGGCCGCGAACACGCCGGGGACCGAAGTTCGGGTCGATCCCGGGGTGGTGACGACGTAGCCCTCGGCGTCCAGCTCAACCTGGCCGCGAAATATTCCGGTGGTCGGGCTGTGGCCGATGGCGATGAACACGCCGTCCACGTCCAGACGCCGTTCCGGCCCGCCGAGCGTGTCGCGCAGGCGCAGGCCGTTGACCACCGCAGGGGCATCGCCCGCCGTGATCTCCTCGACGGTGGCGTTCCACACTACGGTGACCTTCGGATTGGCGAACAGCCGGCGCTGGAGGATCTTCTCCGCGCGCAGGCTGTCGCGGCGGTGGATCAGGGTGACCTCGCTGGCCAGGTTGGCCAGGTACAGCGCCTCCTCGACGGCGGTGTTGCCGCCGCCGACCACGGCCACCCGCTTGCCGCGAAAGAAGAATCCGTCGCAGGTGGCGCAGGCCGAGACGCCGAAGCCCTGGAGCCGCTTCTCCGACTCCAGGCCGAGCCAGCGCGCCTGGGCCCCGGTGGCGATGATCACGGCGTCGGCGAGGTAGGTGTCGCCGGAATCCGCGGTGCAGCGGAACGGACGGGCGGCGAAATCGACCGCGGTGATGATGTCGTGGACGACGCGGGTTCCGACGTTCTCGGCCTGTTGCTGCATCTGCTCCATCAGCCAGGGGCCCTGGATCGCCTCGGCGAAACCGGGATAGTTCTCGACATCGGTGGTGATGGTGAGTTGCCCGCCCGGTTGCAGCCCGGCAACCAGCATCGGCTCGAGGCTGGCGCGCGCGGCATAGATCGCCGCGGTATAGCCGGCGGGGCCGGCGCCGATGATCAGCAGGCGGGTACGATGGGTGGTTGCGGCCATGTCGACGTCATCCGATCGGTCAGGGCCCAGATTAGGGGGTGACGGGCATCGGCTTCAAGCAAGCGGGCCTTGTGCCGGCGGCGTTGTGCAATAATATTTCGCGCAACCGGTGGCGGCCGGTCATGAATCCGCGGCCGCCGCCCGAACTTGGGGAAGATACGTCCGCCGATGAAACCGACTTTCGAGATGCCCGCGCTGGATGCCATCGACCGGCGCATCCTGGCCGAACTCCAGGCCGATGGGCGCATGACCAATGTGGAACTGGCGCGCCGCGCAGGCATCTCGGCCCCACCCTGCCTGCGCCGCGTGCGCCGGCTGGAGGAGGCGGGGATCATTCGCGGCTACCACGCCGACTCGGACCCGCATCTGTTGGGCTGGGAGATCACCTTTTTCGCCATCGTCGGGCTGGAGAGCCAGAAGGAGGTGGTGCTGGCGGGGTTCGAGGCGATGGTGGCGGAGTGGCCGGAGGTGCGCGAGTGCCACATGATCCGCGGCGGCGGCGACTTCCTGCTGAAGCTGGTGGCGCGCGACACCGCGCACGAGAACCTGCTGACACAGAAGCTGACAGGGGCGGCCAATGTCGGCCGGGTGCAGACGCTGCAGACCATCCGCACCAGCCGCAACCTGGCCGGCGTGCCGTTCTGAGCCGGCTGCTTCCCGCCGAGCGGGTGGCGCTGGCGGCACTGGCGGGGCTGACGCTGCTGCGCCTGGCGGTGGCCGGTGGCGCGCCGCTGTCGGCGGACGAGGCGTATTACTGGGTGTGGTCGCGGGCCTTGGCACCGGGCTACCTCGATCACCCGCCGATGGTGGCGCTGTGGATCGCGGCCGGCACTCTGCTTGCCGGCGACGGCGCGCTGGGGGTGCGGCTGCTGGCGCCGGTGGCCGCGGCGGCGGGGTCGCTGATGCTGTTCCAGGCGGCGGGCGACGTGTTGCCCGGCGATGCCGCCGCACGGCGCCGCGCCGGGCTGGTGGCCGCGGCCCTGATGAACGCCACCCTGCTGTTCGGCGTTGGCAGCGTGACGATGACACCGGATACGCCGCTGCTGTTCTTCTGGACGACGGTGCTGTGGGCGTTGGGCCGGTTGCAGGCCGGCGGCGGTGCCGGCTGGTGGCTGGTGGCCGGTGCGGCGGCAGGGTTGGCGGGAGCGAGCAAATATGCCGCGGTGCTGATGGTGCCGGGGATATTGCTGTGGGTGGTGGCCATTCCCCCACACCGCACCTGGCTGCGGCGCTGGCAGTTCTGGGCGGCGGGGGCGCTGGCGCTGGCGCTGGTGGCGCCGGTATTGGGCTGGAACGCCGATCACGACTGGGTCAGCCTGATCAAGCAGGCAACGCGGGGCGGGCGGGCGAGCGTGCTGCGGCTGTTGCAGTTCGAGGCCGAGCTGATCGCCGGCCAGTTCGCTTTGGCCACGCCGATCATCGCGGTGCTGTGCGGCGCCGGGCTGGCCGCCACGGTGGTGCGCGGCACCCGCGCCCAGCCGGGCTGGGTGCTGTTGGCCGGGATGTCGGCCATGCCGATGGTGATCTTCGTGCTCCAGGCGCTGGGGGCGCGGGTGCAGGCGAACTGGCCCGCCATCGCCTATCCCGCCGCCTGCATCGCCGCCGCCGGGCTGGGGGCGGGCTGGCGGCGCTGGGTGAAGCCTGGGGTGGCGCTGGGGCTGGCGATGACGGCAGCGGCGTGGATGCAGGCCGCGCTGGCGCCGGTGGCCCTGCCGATGCGGCTGGACCCGACGCTGTTGCGGCTGGGCGGCTGGCAGGCGCTGGCCGGCGAGGTGGCGGCGGCGGCACGGCGGGAGGGGGCGGGCTTCGTCGCCTCGGACAATTACGGCCATGCGGCGCTGCTGGCGCGGCTGCTGCCGGCGGATATCACGGTGGTGGGGCTGGAGGATCGCTGGGCGCTGTTCCGCCTGGGCGATGCCCGCGCCACGCTGGACGGGCAGGCCGGCCTGCTGCTGCGCAGTGCCCGGCGGGACGGCCGGCCGGACCTGCGCGATTGGGCCGCGCTGGCGCCGCTGACGACGCTGGAGCGCAGCCGCAACGGGATGACCGCAGAGCAATTTAGGCTGTATCGTGGCCGCTTCCGGGCGGGCGATCAGCCGGCGGTGCTGATGCCTCGCCCCCGAGAGGAACCGCAGCGATGATGCAGCTTCCCACCTATGACGACGTGATGGCCGCGCGCGGGCGGATTGCCGCCCTGGTGGTGCGCACGCCGATGCTGCGCCATCCGCTGCTGGACCAGATGACCGGCGGCACCATCCTGCTGAAGCCGGAACCGCTGCAACGCACCGGCAGTTTCAAGCTGCGCGGCGCCAGCAATGCCATCCTGCAACTGACCGAGGCGCAGCGCCGGGCCGGGGTGGTGACCCATTCCTCCGGCAACCACGCCCAGGCCATCGCGTTTGCCGCCGCTGCCGTCGGGGCGAAGGCCACCATCTTCATGCCCGACGATGCGCCGGCGATCAAAGTGGAGAGCACCCGCCGCTGGGGGGCGGAGGTGCGCCGCTATGACCGCATGAAGGACGACCGCGAAGGCATGACGCGCGCCCATGCCGACGCCAGCGGCGCCGTGCTGGTGCCGCCGTTCGACCACGCCGACGTGATCGCCGGCCAGGGCACGCTGGCGCTGGAACTGGTGGAGGACGCCGAGGCGGCCGGCCTGGCCATGGATGCCATGCTGGCGTGCACCGGTGGCGGCGGGTTGATCGCCGGCTGCGCCCTGGCCATCGAGGGCGCATCGCCGGACACCCAGGTCTATGCCGTGGAGCCGGCGGGCTGGGACGATACCGGGCGCTCGCTCGCCTCTGGCAAGCGGGAGACGAACGCGCCCGGCGGCTCCACCCTGTGCGACTCGTTGCTGGCCAGGACGCCGGGGAACCTGACCTTCGCGGTGAACCGGCCGCGGCTGGCCGGCGGGATCGCGGTGACCGACGCGGAGGTGCTGGCGGCGATCCGCTTCGCCTTCAGCCACCTGAAGCTGGTGGTGGAACCCGGCGGCGCGGTCTGCCTGGCGGCCCTGCTGGCCGGGCGGTTCGATGCCAGGGGCAAGGTGGTGGGCGCGGTGCTGAGCGGGGGCAATGTCGATGCCGATGTGTTCGGGCGGGCGCTTGCCGGCTGAAGCCAGGCGGGAATGGCTGGACGTGCCCGTGCGCCGCGGTATCATCGCCGGCAGGTCGGTGGACGAGGTGGGCATGCCGAATGACACGATGGTGCCAGGTGCCGGGGCATCGGAGGTTCGGGGATGAGCGAGGTGATCAGCCTGCCCCGTGCCCGCGACGACACGATGTGGGCGGTCATTGCCTCGGTCGGCCGAAACTCCCGCGTTGCCAATATCTACGCCAGCCGGGCCGCCGCCCTGGAAGACCGGAGCTGGCGCGAACAGCAGGTGGACGCCCATGCCGGCTTCCTGAGCAGCTGCCGCCAGCCGCCGCCGCGCTACAGCGTGGCACCGATGCGCCGCGCCGACCTGCCGCGCGGCTGGAAACCATTGCCAGCACTTGGTTTTCTGCGTGGGCAATTCTTTTGAATGGAAGTTTTTTGGTTCTTTTTTTCAAAAAAGAACAGCGCTTCTTTTTGAAAAAAGAAGCAAAAACTTTTATTCACCAAGAACGGCACCCGGCGTGGTGAAGCGGATGGCGCCGTCGGGGCGGGCGATGGCGATCAGGGTGATGCCGAGCGCCATGGCGCGGTCGATGGCCAGCGAGGTGGGCGCGGAGATCGCCACCACCGTGGCCGCCCCGAAGGCGGCGGATTTTTCGACCATTTCGAACGAACAGCGGCTGGTCAGCACCACGAAGCCGTCCGTGGGTGCATGGCCGGCGCGCAGGCAGGCGCCCACCAGCTTATCCAGTGCGTTGTGCCGGCCGACATCCTCGCGCACCGCGGCGACGTCGCCGGCCGTGGTGCACCACGCGGCGGCGTGCACGGCGCGGGTGGCACGGTGCAGCGGCTGCAATGCCTCCAGCGCCGCCAGCGCGCGGCGGATGGCGGCGGGTGCGATGGCCGGCGCCGGCGGCACTGGGCGGGCGGCGGGCAGTTGGTCCAGGCTTTCGATGCCGCAAATGCCGCAGCCGGTGCGCCCGGCCATGCTGCGCCGGCGCGCCATGTGCCGGCGCAGTGCCGCGGGCATCAGGCCGATATCCACCACGATGCCGCGCGGCACGGTGGAGACCGTGATGCCGCGAATTTCGCCGGGGTCGGTGACGACGCCTTCGGTGACGCTGAAGCCGAGGGCGAAATCCTCCAGGTCGGCCGGGGTGGCCATCATCACCGCGTGCGGCAGGGTGGCATAGACGACGTTGACCGGGGCCTCGACGGGAACGGTGACGGTGTGCGGGCGGGCCGGCGGGGCGTCATAGTCGAGCGCTTCGCCGCGAACCTCGCGCGACGGAGTCACGCCATCATTCCGCCGCCGGCGCGATGCGGCGCAGTTGCAGGGCCTCGGCCGCGTGGATCGTTTGCCATTTCGACAGCGCATTGGTGCGGCGCACCTGCACGGCGGTGACCTTGTATTCCGGGCAGCTTGTTGCCCAATCGGAAATATCGGTGGTGATCACGTTGGCGCCGGTGCGGGCGTGGTGGAAGGTGGTATAGACCACGCCGGGTTGCATGCGCTCGGACACCACGGCACGCAGCGCCACCTCGCCGGAGCGACTGGCCAGGGCGACGAGGTCGCCGGTGACGATGCCGCGGCTTTCGGCATCGAAGGGGTGCATCTCCAGCACGTCCTCGTCGTGCCAGGCCAGGTTGGCGGTGCGGCCGGTCTGCTGGCCGACATTGTACTGCGACAGGATGCGCCCGGTGGTCAGGATCAGCGGAAAGCGCGGGCCGGTGCGCTCTTCGGTCGGGACGAATTCGGTGATCATGAACTTTCCCGACCCTCGCACGAAGCGATCGATGTGCATGATCGGGGTGCCCTCGGGGGCGGCCTCGTTGCAGGGCCATTGGACCGAGCCGAGCTGGTCGAGCTTGTCGTAGGTCACGCCGGCGAAGCTGGGGGTGAGGCGGGCGATCTCCGCCATGATCTCGCGCGGATGGTCGTAGTGCATGGGGAAGCCGAGTGCGGCGGACAGGGCCGCCGTGACCTGCCATTCCGCCATGCCGGCCAGCGGTTCCACCACCTTGCGCACCCGGTTGATGCGGCGTTCGGCATTGGTGAAGGTGCCGTCCTTTTCCAGGAACGAGGCGCCGGGCAGGAAGACATGGGCGAACTTCGCCGTTTCGTTCAGGAAAAGATCCTGCACCACCACGCATTCCATGGCGCGCAGGGCGGCGGTCACGTGCTGGATGTTGGGGTCGGACTGGGCGATGTCCTCACCCTGGATGTACAGTCCCTTGAAGCCGCCGGCCAGCGCCTCGTCCAGCATGTTGGGAATGCGCAGGCCGGGTTCCGCGGCGATCGGGCGGCCCCAGATGGCCTCGAACATGTCCCGCGTGGCGTCGTCGGAGACGTGGCGGTAGCCGGAGAACTCGTGCGGGAAGCTGCCCATGTCGCAGGCGCCCTGGACGTTGTTCTGCCCTCGCATCGGATTCACGCCGACACCCTCGCGGCCGATATTGCCGGTGGCCATGGCCAGGTTGGCCATCGCCATCACCATGGTTGAACCCTGGCTGTGCTCGGTCACGCCGAGGCCGTAATAGATCGCGCCGTTGCCGGCGGTGGCGTACAGTCGGGACGCGGCGCGCAGTTCGCCCGCCGGCACGCCGGTGAACTGCTCGACCGCCTCGGGCGCGTTCTCCTCCCGCGCGATGAAGCGTGCCCAGGCCTCGAAATCGGCGAGGTCGCAGCGCGTGCGCACGAACTCCTCGTCCACCAGCCCCTCGGTGACCACGACATGGGCCATCGCATTGACCAGTGCCACGTTGGTGCCGGGCAGGAGCTGGAGGTGGTGGGCGGCTTGGATGTGTGGTGAACGCACCAGGTCGATGCGGCGCGGGTCGGCGACGATCAGCTTGGCGCCCTGGCGCAGACGCCGCTTCATGCGCGAGGCGAATACCGGGTGGCCGTCGGTGGGGTTGGCGCCGATCAGCAGGATCACGTCGGCATGGGCCACCGAGCCGAAATCCTGGGTGCCGGCCGAGGTGCCGAAGGTGGCCTTCAGGCCGTAGCCGGTGGGCGCGTGGCAGACGCGGGCGCAGGTGTCGATGTTGTTGTTGCCGAGCGCGCCGCGCACCAGCTTCTGGACCAGGAAGACCTCCTCGTTGGTGCAGCGCGAGGAGCTGATGGCGCCGACGGCATCGCGGCCGTGCTGTGCCTGGAGGCGCTTGAATTCGGCGGCGGCGTGGCCGATCGCCTGTTCCCACGACACTTCGCGCCAGGGGTCGGCGATGGCGGCGCGGATCATCGGTTTGGTGATGCGGTCCTGGTGGGTGGCGTAGCCCCAGGCGAAGCGGCCCTTGACGCAGGAATGGCCTTCGTTGGCGCCGCCATGCTTGTAGGGGACCATGCGCACGACACGGTCGCCTTGCAACTCGGCCTTGAACGAGCAGCCGACGCCGCAATAGGCGCAGGTGGTGATGACGGATTTCTCCGGCTGGCCCATTTCGATGACGCTTTTTTCGATCAGCGTGGCCGTCGGGCAGGCCTGGACACAGGCGCCGCAGGAGACGCACTCGCTGCCGAGGAAATCGGTGGGGCCGGGGGCCACCCGGCTGTCGAAGCCGCGCCCGGTGATGGTCAGCGCGAAGGTGCCCTGGACATCGTCGCAGGCGCGCACGCAGCGGTTGCAGACGATGCACTTGGCGGGGTCGAAGCTGAAATAGGGGTTCGTCTCGTCCTTGGCATCGGCGAAATGGTTTTCGCCATCGTAGCCATAGCGCACCTCGCGCAGCCCGACCGCGCCGGCCATGTCCTGCAACTCGCAATCGCCGTTTGCCGCGCAGGTCAGGCAGTCGAGCGGATGGTCGGAAATGTAGAGTTCCATCACCCCGCGACGCAGCTTGGCCAGCCGGTCGTTGTGGGTGGTGACCACCATGCCGTGCTCGGCCGGGGTGGTGCAGGAGGCCGGGGTGCCGCGGCGGCCTTCGATCTCGACCAGGCAGAGCCGGCAGGAGCCGAAGGGTTCCAGGCTGTCGGTGGCGCAGAGTTTCGGGATACTGGTGCCCAGCGCCATTGCCGCCGCCATCACGCTGGTGCCGGCGGGCACGCTCACGTCCTGGCCGTCGATGCGCAGCGTGACCTGCTGCTTCGCCTGGCGCGGCGGGGTGCCGAAATCGGTTTCCTTGATCAACGGCATGCCAGCCTCCTCACCCCGCCGCGGCCGCATGGGCCGGGCGGTGGAAATCCTCGGGGAAATGGCGCAGCGCGCTCAGGACCGGCAGCGGGGTCAGCCCGCCCATGGCGCAGAGCGAGGCATCGGTCATCAGCGTGGCGAGGTCGTCGAGTACGGCGAGATTCCCTGCCCGCTCGGTGCCGGCGATGATGCGGTCCATCGTCTCCACCCCCCGCGTCGCGCCGATGCGGCAGGGGGTGCATTTGCCGCAGCTCTCCTTGGCGCAGAATTCGAAGGCGAAGCGCGCCTGGCGCGCCATGTCCACGGTGTCGTCGAACACCACGATGCCGCCATGGCCCAGCATGCCGTCCACCCCGGCCAGCGCCTCGTAGTCAAGCGGCGTGTCCAGGAGGCTGGCGGGCAGATAGGCGCCAAGTGGGCCGCCCACCTGCACCGCGCGCACCGGTCGTCCGCTGCGCGTGCCGCCGCCGAACGTCTCGATCACCTCGCGCAGCGAGATGCCGAACGGCAGTTCGAACAGCCCGCCCTGGCGGATATTGCCAGCCAACTGCACTGCCAACGTGCCGAGCGACCGGCCGGTGCCCAGGGCGGCATGGGCTTCGGCGCCGTGCGCCAGGATTGCCGGCACCGCCGCCAGCGAAAGGACGTTGTTCACCACCGTGGGCTTGCCGAACAGCCCGGCCAGCGCCGGCAGCGGCGGCTTGGCGCGCACCACGCCGCGCCGACCCTCCAGGCTTTCCAGCAGCGCGGTTTCCTCGCCGCAGATGTAGGAGCCGCCGCCGATGCGCAGTTCGATGTCGAACCCGCCGCCGAGCAGCCCGCCGGCACGTGCCGGCGCCAGCGCGCGGCGCAGCGTTCGTTCGGCATGCGGGTATTCCGAGCGCAGATAGACGAAGCCCTTCGCCGCGCCCACCGCCAGGCCGGCAATCGCCATGCCTTCGATCAGGGTGAAGGGGTCGCCCTCGATCAGCATGCGGTCGGCGAAGGTGCCGCTGTCGCCCTCGTCGGCGTTGCAGACGATGTATTTTTCCCCGGCCGGCGCGCCCAGCACGGTGCGCCACTTGATGCCGGTGGGGAACCCTGCCCCGCCGCGGCCGCGCAGGCCGGAGGCGGTGACGCGCGCGACGATTTCTTCTGGCGCCAGCGCGCGCGCCGCGGCCAGCCCGGCCAGGCCGCCATGGGCGCGGTAATCGTCGAGCGACAGCGGATCGACGATGCCGACGCGGGCGAAGGTGTGCCGGGTCTGCCGCGCCATCCACGGCAATTCCTCGACCAGGCCGAGTGCCAGCGCATGTCCGTCCGCCGGAAACCCGGCCTCGAACAGCCCCGCCACGTCGCCGGCGCGCACCGGGCCGAAGCCCAGCCGGCCCGCCGGCGTTGCCACCTCCAGCAGCGGTTCCAGCCACAGCATGCCGCGCGAACCGGTGCGCACCACTTCCATTGCCTTGCCCTGGCGCGCCGCTTCGGACTGGACGGCGGCGGCCACCGCATCGGCGCCCATCGACACGGCGGCGGCATCGCCGGGCACGAAAACGCGCGGGGTCATGGCATCTGCACCTCGGCCACGGCACCCCCGCCGACCAGCACCGCCAGCCGCGCGGCATCCAGCCGCCCCACCAGCGCGCCGTCCACCAGGGCGGACGGCCCCAGGGCGCAATTGCCCAGACAGTACACGCTCTCGATGGCGACATCATCGGCCGCCGGGCCATCGACAGGCACGCCCAGCCGCGCAGCCTCGGTCACCAGTGCCTCGCACCCCACCGCCTGGCAGGCCTCGGCGCGGCACAGACGAATCACGCGCGCGGCCGGCGGGGTGCTGCGGAAATCGTGATAGAAGCTGATGGTGCCGTGGATCTCGGCGCGCGAGAGGTTCACCGCCTCGGCCACCAGGGCGGTCGCATCCCGGTGGATATAGCCGAAGTGTGCCTGCAGCGCGTGCAGCATCGGCAGCACGGCATCAGGTGTGTCGCCCTCGGCGCGGATCACCGCGCGGGCCGCCTCGATATTCCAGACCGGGTACCGGTTCATGTTTCCTCCCGCCGCCCGCTTCGGCCGGCCGACCCATTCAAGATGCGCACGAAGCCGTCACGTTCAAGCCATCAGACGCCGCCCTGCGGCCCCAGTCCCAGCTCCGCCGCCCTGATCTGCACTGCCAGTGTGCGCGAATACATCCTGCACTGCGAGAAGCTGCCGCCAGTGAACCACAGTCCGCGCTGCGGTGTCGGCATCCACATATTGGCCAGCTCCTGGGCGGCATGGTCGAACCCCCACACCTGGCCCACGCGCCCGGCCACCGCCGGCCCGAACTGTGCCGCCAGCATATGATCCGGCCCCTTGTAGCCGGTGGCCAGCACCGCCAGCGCGCCACCGACATGGCGGCCATCCTTCAGGCGCAGGCCGGCGGCGGTGAATGCGTCGATATCGCGATACTGGATCAGCCCGATCTCGCCGCGGATCAGCAACTCCGAACAGCCGACATTGAAATAATAGCCTCCGCCGCGGGAGCGGTATTTGAGCGGCCAGCCGGTGCCGTCCTCGCCGAATTCGAGCTGGAAGCCGATGCGCTCCAGCCCCGCCAGCATTTCGGCATCCAGCGCGCGCGACTGCGCCGTCAGCAGCTTGTGCGCCTGCTTCATCACCGGCAGCGGGACGGAGGTGTTGATCAGGTCGCGATCCGCCAAGCTGGGTCCGGGGCCATAGTAGATGCCGTCATAGAGCTGTGCCGCCGGCTCCACATTGGTCACCAGCGTGGGACTACGCTGCACCATGGTCACGCGCGCGCCGTGGCCATGCAGTTCCTGCGCGATGTCGTGCCCGCTGGTGCCGGTGCCGAAGACGAAGACCGGCTTGCCGCGCCACGCCGCGCCATCGGCGAATTTGGACGAATGCACCACCGTGCCGGCAAACCGTTCCAGCGTGGGGATCACCGGGATGTTCGGCGTGCCGCTGACGCTGGTGGCCATCACGATGTGGCGCGGGCGCATCGTGCGGATGCTGCCGTCTTCCTGTTTCAGCCGGGCTGCCCAGCACCGCGCGGCCTCGTCGTAGCTGGCGCCCTCGAAGCTGGTGCGGGTCCAGACGTTGATCTCCATCGCCTCGGCATAGGATTCCAGCCAGTTGGCGATCTTGTCCTTGGGGATGTAGCGCGGCCAGGTGCGGGGAAACGGCAGGTATGGCATGTGGTTGCTGTACACTTGGTTGTGCAGCTTCAACCCGTGGTAGCGCAGGCGCCAGTTGTCGCCCACCCGCGCCATGCGATCGACCACCAGCGTGTCCACGTTCAGCGCACCCAGCGACGCCGCCGCGGTCAGGCCGGCATGACCGCCGCCCACCACCAGCACGGCGGGCGCACGGTCATCGTAGCGTGACGCCGCGCGGCGTTTGTCCAGCCAGTTCGGACCCTGGAAGTCGCGATCGAAGGCCGGCTCCTCGCGGGCCATCCGCGCACTTTCCTCGTCGTGGCCGGCGATGTGGTTCAGGCCCGTCATCAGCGTCCAGGCAAGCGGCGCCTCGGCATCGTCCAGCTTGATGCGCAGCACGCCCTCGCCCACGCCGATGGCGGTCTCGAAGCGCAGGATGGCCTCGATCGCCGCCTCCCCTGCCCGCTCCACCTGGCGCGGCGGATGGCGGCCCGGTGCGATGGCGAAATCGCGCGCGCCCTGGGCCAGGGCCGCCGGCAGCAGCGCGGCGGTCACCGCATCCCGCCCGCTCCAGGTGGCGATGCGCCAGGTCAGGGCAACGACATCGCGCCAATGGCCATCATCGCGGAACAACGCCGCCACGCCCGCCGTGTCACCGGCGGCCAGCGCCTGGTTGAACCGTCGCAGCCAGGCCTCTGCCACCAGGCGCGGCCGGTCCTCGGTTGCCACCAGCACGTCCATGTCATGCCTCCGTCCCTGCGGGACAGGGTAGCGGCAGAGGCAAGGCCGCGACAACGGCGGCGAGTTGCCGCATCGCCCGCCGCTCCACTACCCTGCCCGCCCGCTACCCACCCGCCCGGGCCCTCGGAGTGACCACGCTGACCCTTCTCGACACTGCCACGCTGTCCCGCTCCGCCGCGCTGTTCGATCACGCCGGCATCGTGTTCGTCGGCGACATCCACCGCCGCTGGGATCACGTCGCCCGCGGCCTCACTGCGCGCGTCGGGCCGCTGCGCCATGTGGTGCTGCTGGGCGACATGGAATGCACCCTGCCGTTGGACAAGCTGGCGGCCCCCATCCTGGCGCACGGTGCCGGGCTGCACTGGATCTTCGGCAACCACGACGCCGATGGCGGGCCGGAGATGTGGGCCAACCTGGCTGATCCCCGGCGCAACCCGCGCACCGCCGCCGGCGCGCTGCATGGCCGGGTGGTGGAGCTGGGCGGGCTGCGCATCGCCGGGCTGGGCGGCACCTTTCACACCCGCGTCTGGAACCCGCCGGCGCCCCCCCGCCTGCACAGCCGCGACCAACTGGCCGCCGACCTCGCCACGCTGGGGCCGGGCTGGAGTGCGGATGCCACCGCCTCGCTGGCCACCGCGCTGGCCGGCATGGCGATCTGGCCGGAGGATGTCGAGGCCCTGTCCCGCCAGCGCGCCGATATCCTGGTGACCCACGAAGCCCCCTCCAGCCATCGTAGCGGCGTTGCCGTGCTGGATGACCTTGCCCGCGCGATGGGCGCATCGCTGGTGGTCCACGGCCATCACCACACGGGATACCGGGCCGTGGCCGAAGACGGGTTGGAAGTGCAGGGGGTGGGCGCCGGCTGGGGCATCGACCTGGCCGGGCGGGCGCATTGGCAAGGGGATAGGGAGCGGGCGCTGCCGCGGGTGGCGGGGTGGAGGTATCGGTAGGGAAAAAAGTTGTTCTTTTTTGAAAAAAAGAACCAAAAAAATTTTCATTCATTAAGAATTATGCGCGTCACGCGAAGGATATGAATGAAGTTTTTTTGCTTCTTTTTGTTCACAAAAAGAAGGCTTTCTTCCCTCCTCACGCCACCGTATTGCGCGGCACCTCGCGGAACGGCTTCTTGCTGTCGTCGCTGGCCTCGCGCGGCATCTTCAGCACCCGTTCGGCGATGATGTTGCGCTGGATTTCGTCGGTGCCGCCGGCGATCGAGGTGGCGGGCACGGAGAGCAGGATTTCGGCGATGATGCCGTCCGCCGCGCCGTCGGTGCCCGCAAGCAGGGCGGAGGCGCCGGTGATCAGCGTGTGCACCCGGGCGGCGGCGCGGGCCACGTTGCTGGAGGCGAGCTTGCCGAGCGAGCCTTCCGGGCCTTGCGGCTTGCCCTGTTCCTTGGCGGTGCGGGCGCGGCGCGCGGTCCATTCGGCGGATTTGGCCATGACCAGCAGCCTGGCGATTTCCTGGCGGGCGACGGGGTCGTGGATGGCGCCGGTTTCGCGGGCGCGCGGCAGGATCAT
>JADLHF010000096.1 GCA_020848935.1 Acetobacteraceae bacterium | reverse complement strand
GGCCTATCACTGCGAGGGCTGCGACACGCCGATCGGTGAGCACCACAAGACTGCGATGCTGGCCGGCGGGGAATGGCGGGCCACCGCCACGTCACATGATCCGCACACGGTCGGCTTTCATATCTCGGCGCTGTACTCGCCGGTGGGCTGGCTGTCGTGGGAGCAGATCGCGCGGGATTGGGAATCGGCCCAGGGCAAGGCCGAGGACCTCAAGACCTTCAAGAACACGGTGCTTGGCGAGACTTTTCAAGAGCACGGCGAGGCACCGGACTGGGAGCGGCTGGTCGAGCGCCGGGAGGATTTCCTGCTCGGCGTGGTGCCGGATGGCGCGCTGGTGCTGACCGCCGGCGTCGACGTGCAGGACGATCGGCTGGAATGCGATGTCTGGGGCTGGGCCGAGGGCTTCTCGTCCTGGCTCATCGACCATGTGGTGATCTCTGGCAGCCCGCGGGATCGGGAGCCGTGGGATGCGCTGGCAACGCTGCTCGCGCGCGACTGGCCCCGTTCGACCGGCTCCATTCGTATCGCCAAGGCCTGCGTCGACACCGGCGGCCGGGACACCGCGGCGGTCTATGGCCACCTGCGCCGACTCAGGGATCCGCGCATCGCGCCGACCAAGGGCGTGGATGGCTGGAACCGCGCACAGCCGGTGCAGGGGCCGACGCCAGTCGATGCGATGGTCGACGGCCGCAAGCTGCGCCGCGGGCTGAAACTCTGGACCGTGTCGGTCTCGACCTGGAAGGCGGACCTGTATCGGCGGCTGTGGCTTGGCCGCGGCGAGGCGGCGGACTTCCCGCCGGGGTGGGTTCATCTGCCGCGCGCGATCGAGGTCGAGTGGGTGAAGCAGCTGGTCGCCGAGCAACTGCAGACGGTGAAGGGCCGTCGCGGCTTTGCCCGGCAGGAATGGGTCAAGCTCAGGGACCGTAACGAGGCGCTGGATTGCGCGGTGCTGGCACGCGCTGCGCTGTGGCTGCTCGGTGCGGATCGCTACGGCGAGCGGTTCTGGCAGCGCCTGCGCGACGAGGTTGAGAACACACCAGTTGCAACTCAGACGCCGCCGGGAGAGCCACCTGCATCACCTCCCGTGGTCGCTGCTGCGGCGCGGCACCGCAGCTGGCTCACACCACGCACCGGTTGGCTGCGGTAGCGCTCACTGTGGCACGGTCATGAGCTCCAGCACGTGGCCATCGGGATCCTTGAAGTAGACGCCTCGCCCGCCGTTCCAATCGTTCAGCGTGCCGTCCTCGAGACTCCAGGGAGTGCTGCCGAAGGTCAGCCCTGCCGTCTTCACGCGCCCCAGGATGGCGTCGAACTCGGCGTCGCTCACGTGAAACGCGTAGTGCTCGACTGGGAGCGGCTCCTTGGCATCTGCGAAGTCGAAGGTCAGCGTATCGTTCACCCGCACCGGCGCGAAGTGGCCGCTTGAGCCCTCGAACCGCAAACCGAAGAGCTCCGCGAAGAACCGAGCCGCAGCCTCCTTGTCGCGCGCCGGCACGATGGTGTGGTTGAGCGTGATCGCCATGGGTTTCCTCCTTCTTCGGATGCCCGTCGCTGCGATGTGGGGACAGCGCTGAGGACGCTCAACAATGGACCCGACCATCCTCGCCTGGGCGCTGGCGCAGCCATCCGGCACGCGCTGGCGCGGCCTGGCCGACGCCTTCACCGGCGGCACCACGCGTGTCTCGGTCGAGGGGCGCACCGTCGAGTACCGCAGCCTGGAGGAGATTGCCCGCGCGCTGATCGCAGGCCACGGGGCTGAGAACACGGCGGCCCGCCGGCCCAGCATCACCCTGGCCAGCTTCTCGCCAGGGGGAACCAGGTGATTGACCGTCTCCGCACGGCCTGGCGCGTATTCTGCGGCTATGCCGCCGCGCAGGATCTCCGATCCTCGGCGCAGTGGACGCCGTCCGGTGGCAGCGCCACGACGGAGGTCGGGGCCGCCGCGCCGACGGTCGCCCGTCGCGCCCGCGACGCCGTGCGTAACGACCCGTACGCCGCTCGCATCGTCGATCTCTGGACCGGTAACGCGGTCGGCGCCGGCATCACCACCCGCTGGCCGGACCAGGCGCACGCCGATGCCTGGCGCCGCTGGGCGGACAGCACGGCCTGCGATGCCGAGGGGCGGCTCGACCTCTACGGCCTCCAGGCGCTCGCGATGCGAGCCGTGGTCGAGAGCGGCGAATGCTTCGTCCGCCTGCTGCTGGTGACACCATCAGCTGCCAACCCGATCGGCCTGCGCCTGCAGGTGCTGGAGAGCGACCACCTCGATACGGCGTGCAACGGTATCGTCGCCGGTGTACCGACTATCCAGGGCATCGCGCTCGGCGAGGCAGGCGAGCCTATCGGCTACTGGCTGCACCGCATTCATCCCGGCGCCTCCTGGCTGCTCCCGGGTGCCGCCTGGCTCGGCAGCGAACGCATCCCGGCGAGCGATGTGCTCCACATCTACCGCAAGCGCAGGCCCGGCCAGCTGCGCGACGTGTCGTGGCTCGCCCCGGTGCTGCTGCGGCTGCGCGACCTCGGCGACTACGAGTCCGCCCTGCTGATGAAAGCCAAGATCGAGGCATGCCTCGCCGCGGTGGTGACCGAGGAGGGTGAGGAGGCACTGACCGGAGCCGCCGCGGGCCTGCTGAAGGACGCGCAGGGGCGCACCGTGGAATCCTTCGAGCCAGGGATGATCCTGTATCGCCGCGGCATGGGCAGCGTGGAGGTGGTGAACCCCTCCGGCGGCGGCAGCCATGCTGCATTCGCCAGGCGCGCGCTCGAAGCCGCCGCGGTGGGCGCTGGCCTGACCTACGACCAGGCGTCTGGCGACCTCACCCAGGCGAATTACTCGTCGCTGCGTGCCGGCAAGATCGAGTTCCGCCGGCTCTGCGAGCAGGTGCAGTACGGCATGCTGATCCCGGTGCTGGTGCGACCGATCGCCGAGCGGTTCCACGCCCAGGGTGCCTTGCTGGGCTTGTAGGGAGCCGAGCTGCCCGCCGATGTCAGCCACGTCCCGCCCGCGCACGAGATGATCGATCCGCTGAAGGACACGACAGCACTGATCGCCCAGGTCCGCGCGGGCTTCGTGCCGCAGCCGGAGGCAGCCGGCGCCTTCGGCTACGACTTCCGCCAGGCGGTCGAGATGATCCGCGAGGCAAATGCGCTGCTCGACGATGCGGGCCTGTCGCTCGACACCGACCCCCGTCGCGTTGCGAAGTCGGGCAGCGCCCAGGACGCAGCGCAGATGGCCGCTGTGGAGATAGCAGCGACGGGCGCTGCCGCCCCGCGCGCAGAACCAACACCCACGCAGCCATAGGGCTTCGAGATGACCGAGATTTCTGACCCGGGCGGGGGCGATGGGGCGTGGCCCCGCCACCCCGCGCCGGAGATGCCTG
>JADLHF010000095.1 GCA_020848935.1 Acetobacteraceae bacterium | reverse complement strand
GGCGAGAATGCGGCGGTGCAGTGGGCGAGCGGGACCAGCCTGCGGCCGTTCCTCGACCCCTTGCCGGAGGGGCTGCGGGCGGAATTCCTGGCCGCCTATACGGCGGCGGTGGCGCCGCATTACCCGCGCCGGGCCGACGGGACCACGCTGTTGCCGTTCCGGCGGCTGTTCATCCTCGCCCAGGCGCGGTGAGCGCGCCGGCGGACGCGTGGGCAGCGCGGCGTTAGGAATTGATTAAAGTCTGCTTGCTTTCTTTTGTTCACAAAAAGAAGGGCTTCCTTCCTTCATGCCGACCCTGACCCTGGAACGTCCCGCGGAAAACCCGCGGGAAGGTTTGGCCACGCCGCATCTGAGCATTGCCGGCCGGCGGGTGGATGCGGTGCTGCGCGCCGATGGCTGGCTGGCATTTCCGCTGGTGCCGCCGGTGCGCGCGGTGCGGCTGCGCTCGGCGCGCTTCTGTCCGGCGACGCTGGGCTTGTCGCCGGATGATCGGCAGCTGGGCTTCGCGGTGACCGGGCTGGAGGTGGCGGGAGCGGCGATCGGCCTGGACCATCCGGCGCTGGAGGCCGGGTTTCATCATCGCGAGTTCGGCGGGTGGCGCTGGACCGATGGCGATGCGGTGCTGGCTGACGGGCTGTTCGACGCCATGCGGGAGCCGGGGTTGCTGGTGGTGCGCGGCTTCGGGCGCGCCGAGGCGCCATGGGGGGCGTCGCATCGGGCGGTGTTCCTGGCCGGGGATTCGTATCCGCTGGACGGGCATGTCGAGCGCCATCTGTTCGACGCGCTGCATCCGTTCCTGGCCGAGGGGCTGGTGCGGCAGGAAGCGATGCTGCCGGGGGCGGGCGATGGCGGGCACGAGCGGGCGCTGCCGCCACGGCTGGCGCGGCTGGGGCAGGCGGTGGCGGGGTGGGCGGAGCGGCTGGTGCTGGTGGGGCGATCCTCCGGCGCGCGGGCGGCGAGCCTGTTCGCGCATCGCCATGGCGCGGCGGCGGTGGTCTGCCTGGGCTATCCGTTCCAGGCGCCGGGTGGGAAGCCGGAACCGGAGCGCCATGCCCACCTGGCCGAGATCGCGGTGCCGACGCTGGTCATCCAGGGGCGTGACGATCCCTACGGGGGCGCCGGGTTCATCGCGGGGTGCCCGCTGTCGGCGCAGGTCTCGGTGCAGATGGTGGAAGGCGGGCATGAGTTCCACCTGGATGCGGCGGGGTGGGCGGCGCTGGGGCGGCGGGTCGCGCGGTTTGTTGGCGGGGTTGGATAGGGAAGGAAGGTGTTCTTTCTTGAAAAAAAGAACCAAAAAACTTTAATAATGTTTTTTTATTTTCTTAACTGATAAAAGTCTTTTTGCTTCTTTTTCTTCAGAAAAAGAAGGTTCTTCCTTGCTTCCCTGCGAACCGCGCGGGTTACAGGTCCCGGCTGCGGTCGTCGAATTCGACGTCGCGGTGGACGTGCACACTCATCAGCACGCCCATGCCGATCATCACCATGATCATGGCCGAGCCGCCGTGGCTGACGAGCGGCAGGGGGACGCCGCCGACGGGGATGGCGCCCATCACCATGGCGATGTTCACGAACACGTACATGAAGAAATTCATCGTGATGCCAAGGGCGACCAGCCGGCCGTACTGGTGGCGGCAGCGCAGCGCGATCAGCATGCCGCCGATGATGATGCAGGCCAGCAGGCCGATCACGGCGAGGCCGCCGACCAGGCCGAATTCCTCGGCCAGCATGGTGAAGATGAAGTCGGTCTGCTTTTCCGGCAGGAAGTTCAGGTGGCCCTGGGTGCCTTGCAGGAAGCCCTTGCCCCAGACGCCGCCGGAGCCGAGCGCGATCTTGGACTGGATGATGTTGTAGCCGGCGCCGAGCGGGTCGCTCTCGGGGTTGAGGAAGGTGTCGATGCGGGCGCGCTGGTAGTCGCGCAGGTGGTTGTAGCCGATCGGGGCGGCGACGATCAGCGCGCCGGCGATCAGGGCCACCTTCCACCAGCGCAGCCCGGCGCCGAGGAAGACGGTGCCGCCGACCACGGCGGCGATGACGGCGGTGCCCAGGTTCGGCTGCTTGAGGATCAGCCCGACCGGGACCAGCACCGCCAGGATCGGCGGGACCAGGAAGAGCGGGTTGCCCATCCGCTCCCAACTGGCGCGGTGGAACCAGGAGGCCAGCGCCAGCACCAGGGCGAGCTTCATCAGTTCGGAGGGTTGCCACTGCATGCCGCCGAGTTCGAGCCAGCGTTGCGCGCCCTTGCCGACATTGCCGACCTTCAGCACCAGCACCAGCAGCACGACGCCGCCGAACCAGGCGAGCCAGGACATGCGCTGGATGAAGCGGATGTCGATCATGGCGATGCACACCATCAGCACCAGGCCGAAGCCGAAGCGCAGCATGTGGCGCGCGGCATAGGGTTCGGGCGCGCCGCCGGCCGCCGAGTACAGCGCGACGTAGCCGACGCCGGCGAGCGCGGACAGCAGCAGCACGTAGAGCCAGCTGATGCGGAACAGCTTGCGGGTGATGTCGAAGGAGGCATCGCGGACCAGCCGCCGCTCGCTGCCGATCATGGCGTGCGCCCGCCTTCGGCGACGTTCATGGCGTGCGCCCGCCTTCGGCGACGTTCATGGCGTGCGCCCGCCTTCGGCGACGCGGGGGCGATCCTGGCGCAGGATGGGGTCGCGGGCGATGGTGGCGGCCATGATGTCGCGCGCGACCGGGGCGGCGGCCTCGGAGCCGGCGTTGCCGTGCTCGACCACCAGGGCCAGGGCGTAGCGCGGCGCATCGTGCGGGGCGAAGCCGACGAAGAGCGCGTGCGGGCGGTATTCCCAGGGCAGGTTTTCGGATTTGTAGCCGCGTTCGCGCTGTTCGCGGGTGACGTTGCGGACCTGGACGGAGCCGGTCTTGCCGGCCATCTGCACCGGCGGGCCGACCTGGCCGGGGATGGCGGGCAGCCGGGCGACCTGGGCGGTGCCGCCCTGTTCGTTGACCACCGCCCACATCGCCTCGCGCATCGCCTGCAGGCCGCGTTCGGCGATGCCGAGGCTGGGCCAGTCGTCGGGCCGGGCGCCGCGCTGCAGCGTGCCGGCGATGCTGCGGGTGAGGTGGGGCTGGACCTGGCGGCCGGTGGCCAGGCGGGCGGTCATGGTGGCGAGCGAGAGCGGGGTGAGCTGAAAGAAGCCCTGGCCGATGCCGGCCACGATGGTGTCGCCGATGTTCCACGCCTTGCCCTGGGCGATGCGCCAGGCGCGGGTGGGCACCAGGCCGCTGCGGGCGCCGGGCAGCTCGATGTCCAGCTTCACGCCGAGGCCGAAGCGGTTGGACATGGCGGCGATGCGGTCCATGCCGGTGCGCTTGGCCACTTCGTAGAAGTAGCAGTCGCAGCTGTTCTTGACGGCGGCGCGCATGTCCATCGCGCCGTGGCCGTATTTGCGCCAGCAATGGAAGCGGCGGTCGCCGAAATCGAGGTAGCCGGGGCAATAGACGGTCTCGCCGGGCGAGACCACGCGCGCTTCCAGCCCGGCGAGGGCGACGATCATCTTGAAAGTGGAGCCCGGCGCGTACAGGCCGGCGACCGCCTTGTTGATCAGGGGCGCGCGGCGGTTGGAGGTCCAGGCGACCCATTGCGCCTGGCTGACGCCGGAGTTGAACAGGCTGGGGTCGAAGGAGGGGTTGGTGGTCATGGCGAGGACCTCGCCGTTGCGGGCGTCCATCACCACGGCGCTGGCGCTTTCGTCGCCGAGGCGGTCGAGCACCATCTTCTGCAGTTCGAGGTCGATGGTCAGGCCGACATCCTGGCCTTGCGTGCCCTCCTGGCGGTCAAGCTCGCGGATGACGCGGCCGACGGCGTTGACTTCCAGCTGCACCGCGCCGGCGCGGCCGCGCAGCAGCTGGTCGTGCACCCGCTCCATGCCGGCGCGGCCGACGCGGATGCCGGGCAGGCCGAGCATCGGGTCGTCGGCGACATCGGCCTCGTTGGGCGGCGCGACGTAGCCGACGACGTGGGCGAGGGTGGCGCCGTACGGGTATTGGCGGGTGGTGCCGACATCGACCAGGATGCCGGGCAGGTCCGGGGCGGCAACCTCGATGCGGGCCATGTCCTCCCAGGTGAGGAACTCGCGCACCATGATCGGCACGAAGCGGCGGTGGCGGCGCAGTTCGCGTTCGATTCGGGCGCGCTCGGAGTCGGACAGCGGCACGATGCGGGCGAGGTTGTCCAGCGTGGCGCCGACATCGCCGGTCTGCTCGGCCACCAGCAGGGCGCGCCAGTTGAGGCGGTTGCCGCCGACCACCGCGCCGTTGCGGTCCAGCAGCCGGCCGCGCGGGGGGGCGATCAGGCGGGCGCTGATGCGGTTGCTGTCGGACATGGTGGCGTAGCGCGCACCTTCCACCACCTGGACCTGGTACAGCTTGGCCGCCAGGGCGCCGAGGGCGGCGATCTGGGCGCCGCCGATGATCAGGGCGCGGCGGGTGAAGACGCCGGTGCGCTTGATCTCGCGCTTCATTTCAGGGCGACGTCAGGCATTGGCCGGCTCGGCCACGGTGCGGTGGGCGCGGGCCAGCAGCACCGCGAGCATGGGGTAGAGCCCGGCGGCCAGGGCGGCCTGGAACAGCGCGGAGCCGGCGGGCAGCAGGCGCAGGGTCAGCGCCGAGGTCAGCAGCCATTGCAGCCCGGCCAGCCCGGTGGCGACGACGACGAAGGCGAGCCAGACCGGCAGGAAGCCGAGGCGGATCAGGTCGCGGCGCCAGCGCACCGCCACGCCATGGGCCACCAGCAGGCTGATCACCCCGACGCCGGGCGGGGCGAAATCCAGCAGGTCGGCCAGCAGCCCGACCAGGAACACCGCCGGCGGCGGCATGGAGCCCGGGCGGTAGACCGACCAGAAGAACACGCAGGACAGCGCGGCGGCGTTCTGCAGCTCGGCCTGGCCGGGCAGGCGGAAGGGGGCGGCGGTGACCAGCAGCAGCAGCATGGTCATGGCGGTGGGGAAGCTGCGCCGCGCGGTGCTGTCCAGGCGGCGCCAGATGCTCGGCCGCGGGCGGATGCCGGGGCGCCGGTCGTCCATGGCGCTCAGCGCCGACGCTCGGGCAGGCGGGCGACGCTGGTCTCGGGCGGGATGACGCCCTTGAGGCCGTAGTCGAACAGGCGGACCACCTCCAGCCGGTCCAGCCGGGCCAGCGGCATCACCTCGGGCACGTTGGAGGCGCTGTAGCGCACCACGCCGACGGGCAGGCCGGGCGGGTAGGTGTTGGCCTCGGCGCTGGTGACCACGCGTTCGCCCTCGGCCGGCTGCACGCCCTCGGGCCAGTACATCAGCCGCGGGCGGGCGCCGTTGGTGCCGGCGAGGATGGCGCGCGCGCGGCTGCCCTCCAGCGTGACCGGCACGCGGCTGTTCATGTCGGTGAGCAGCAGCACGCGGGCGCTGCGGGCGCCGAGTTCCGTCACCCGGCCGACCAGGCCACGATCGTCAAGCGCGATCTGGCCCTTGGTGACGCTGTGGTTGGGGCCGAGCGAGAGCAGCACGGCGCGGGCATAGACGCCGCCGGCATCGGCGACCACGCGGGCGGTGACGTAGCTGGGCGCGGGGTCGGGGATCCAGCGCAGCTGCGCCTTCAGGGTGGTGTTCTCGGCGTCCAGCGCCAGGGCGACGGATTGCCAGCGGCGCAGGCGCACGTTCTCCTCGCGCAGCCTGGCGTTGTCCTCGTAGAGCGTGGCCAGGTGGCGGGCGCCCGCGATGGCGCGGTGCACCACCGACAGCGGCTCGGCGAGCGCGTCGTAGATCGGCGCCAGCGCGTCGGCCACCGTCATGCGGGCGCGCTCGGCCAGCAGGGTGTCGGCCTTGCCGAGCAGCATCAGGCCGAACGATGCCACGATGAAGACGGGCAAGGTCAGCTTGGCGAGCGCCTGTCGCAGCGGGACGGAAAGCCGGATCACGTTATCTCCACGTCAGTCTTGGTCTGGCCGCGGTGGATCATACCACGCCGATTCCATGCCAACCTCAACCGCTCTCTGCGCCCTGGGCCGAGGAAGTGAATGAAAGTTTTTGCTTCTTTTTTCAAAAAGAAGTTCTTTTTTGAAAAAAAGAACCAAAAAACTTTATTCAATAAGCAAGCTCAAGCGCCATCAGTACATCGAGGTCAGGACATTGCGCAGGCGCTTCATTTCTTCCAGGGCGCGGCCGGTGCCCAGGGCGACGCATTGCAGGGCGTCTTCGGCCACCACCACCGGCAGGCCGGTGGCGTCGCGCAGCACCTGGTCCAGCCGGTTCAGCAGCGCGCCGCCGCCGGTCAGCACGATGCCCTTGTCCACGATGTCGGCGGCGAGCTCGGGGGGGGTGTTCTCCAGGGCGACCTTGACCGCCTCGACGATGGCGATGACGGGCTCGGCCAGGCTTTCGGCGATGGAGCGCTGGCTGACCACGATTTCGCGCGGCACGCCGTTCATCAGGTCGCGGCCCCTGACCTCGCGGTACGGTCCCTCCTCGTTGTCGTAGGGGGCGGAGGCGGCGCCGATGTCCATCTTGATGCGCTCGGCGGAGCTTTCGCCGATCAGCAGGTTATGGTGGCGGCGGATGTAGCTGATGATCGAATCATCCATCTTGTCGCCGCCGACGCGCACGGAGCGGGCATAGACGATGCCGCCGAGCGAGATCACCGCGACCTCGGTGGTGCCGCCGCCGATATCGACCACCATCGAGCCGCTGGGCTCGGTGACCGGCAGGCCGGCGCCGATGGCCGCGGCCATCGGTTCCTCGATCAGCATCACCTTTCGCGCGCCGGCGGATTCGGCGCTTTCCTGGATCGCGCGGCGCTCGACGGCGGTGGAGCCGGAGGGAACGCAGACGATGATGATGGGGGAGGCGAAGCCGCGGCGGTTATGGACCTTGCGGATGAAGTGCTTGATCATCTCCTCCGCCACCTCGAAATCGGCGATCACGCCGTCGCGCAGCGGGCGGATGGCCTGGATGTTGCCGGGGGTGCGGCCGAGCATCAGCTTGGCTTCCTCGCCGACCGCGAGGACCTGTTTCTTGCCGCGGATCTCGGCGATCGCCACCACGCTGGGCTCGTCGAGCACGATGCCGCGGCCCTTCACATAGACGAGGGTGTTCGCGGTCCCGAGGTCGATGGCCATGTCCGCGGACATGAACCCGAGCAGGCGTGAGAACATCTGGGCAACCTTGTTGCGTCGC
>JADLHF010000094.1 GCA_020848935.1 Acetobacteraceae bacterium | reverse complement strand
GGGTCCGTATGCCAGACGGCTCGATCACAGCACTCAATGAAGAGACGAATGTAGATGGGAAAATTCTGACGCTGGACAACATCACAAGCCAGGCATCAGGCAGAGAAAAAGGCGAAGGAGCCGCTAGCTGGTTTCCTGTCGAACTTGGTGGGAAGACCTTTCGGCCAACCGACACATCTCGTTGGAAGACGAACGAATCTGGCATGGCCCGACTTGGACATTCGGAACGCCTCGCAGCGTCCGGAAATACACTTCGCTATGTTCGCTACCTGGATGACTTCAAGTGTTTTCCAATCGGCCCCCTCTGGAGCGATACGACGATTGCCGGGTTTGCGAGCTCCAAGCGTTACGTGGTGGAGACTGATCCACCTGTCATTGAGCGATGCATGCTCATGACCACCGACCCCGGAGACCTCGTACTCGATCCCACCTGTGGTTCCGGCACCACCGCCTTCGTCGCCGAGCAATGGGGCCGCCGGTGGATCACCACCGACACCTCCCGCGTCGCCCTTGCCCTCGCACGCACGCGCTTGATGGCCGGTCGCTTCCCGGCTTACCTGCTGCGCGACAGCCGCGACGGCGCGGCAAAGGAAGGCGAGATCACCGGGCGTCCTCCGGAAGGGGGCGCGTTCCGCCACGACATCCGTCAGGGATTCGTGTTGGAGCGTGTACCGCACGTGACCCTGAAATCCATCGCCAACAACGCGGAGATCGACGTCATCCATGAGAAATGGGCGCCGCAGGTGGAGGCTGCCCGGACCGCCCTGAACGCCGCCCTGGGCACCACGCATGAGGAATGGCAGGTCCCCCGCACCTTGCCGGACAAGGCACCCAAGCAGGCCCAGGAAGCCCACGCTGCCTTCTGGGCCGCACGCCGTGGCCGCCAGGCCGAGATGGACGCTTCCATCGCCCGCAACGCCGATGTCGAGTTCCTGCACGACCGCCCCTACACCAAGCGCAACGCGGTCCGCGTCACCGGCCCCTTCACCGTCGAAAGCCTGTCCCCCCACCGCGTCCTGCCGGCCGACGAGGAGGATGAGGCTGTGCTGGCAGCCCTCGCGCAGGACGCCGGCGAGGCTCCCCCGCCACCGCGCCACAAGCTGCGCATCGCGCCTGACACTGCCGACGACTTCGTCACCGTGGTGCTCGACAACCTGGCCAAGGCTGGCGTGCAGAATACCCGCAAGGACGAGCGCCTGACCTTCGCCACCCTCCGCTCCTGGCCCGGCGGCCGCCACGTCTCAGCCGAAGGCGAATACGAGGAAGCCGGCGCTAGGAAGCGTGCTGCCATCGTCATCGGCCCCGAATACGGCACCGTCGGCACAGACCTGGTGCGCGAAGCCGCCCGCGAATGCCGCGACTGGGCCGACGCCATGGTTGTCTGCGGCTTCGCCTTCGACCCCCAGGTGGGCGACAGCACCATGAACCTCGGCCGCCTCGTGGTGCTGAAGGCCCGCATGAACCAGGAACTCCGTGCCGCCGAAGCCTACAAGGCCGGCGGCGGAAACCTCTTCGTCGTCTTCGGCGAACCCGACATCGCCCTCGACCAGCAGGACGGCGGCTACGTGGTGCGCCTCCGCGGCGTCGACATCTTCGATCCCACCACCGGCGAAGTCCGCTCCTCCACCCGCGTCGAGGATGACATCGCCTGCTGGTTCATCGACACCGACTACGACGGCGACAGCTTCTTCGTCCGCCACGCGTACTTCCTGGGCGGCAAGGACCCCTTCGACAAGCTCAAGACCGCGCTGAAGGCCGAAGTCGACGAGGAAGCCTGGGCCAGCCTCTATCGCACCGAAAGCCGCCCCTTCGCCAAGCCAAAATCGGGCCGGATCGCGGTGAAGGTCATCAACCACTATGGAGACGAGGCGATGCGGGTGTTTCGGCCATGACGCGCCACACGATCGAGGCCGCGGAACGGCCCCTGGAAAAGATACTCTGCGACGACTACCTCTTCCGCATTCCTTCCTACCAGCGCCCCTACGCTTGGACCACAGAGCAGGCCGGGGAACTGTTCAGCGATATCGAGGCGGCCCGGGCGCGCGACCAGGAAGACCCTTATTTTCTGGGCAGCGTCGTGGTGATTAAGGCACCGCAGAAGCCAGAAGCCGATGTGGTTGACGGGCAGCAGCGCCTGACCACGCTGACCATCCTACTCTGCGTGTTGCGGGATCTCTCCCCCGCGATCGCCCAGGACGCGCATGGCTTCGTTTGCGAGGTGGGGAACGCCCTGAAGCGCACACAGGATCGCTTTCGGCTGACGCTGCGTGATCGGGATTCGGCGTTCTTTCGTGACACCATCCAGCGTCGCGGTGGCACCGATGTGCTGCCGGACCCTCGCAGCCTAGAGGATGCGCGCGCCAGGATGGTCGAGAACGCGATCCTGTTTCGCGGGAAGCTCTTGGGTATGCCGGCGCTCGATCGCGACGCGCTGGCGATCTACGTGGTGCAGCGCTGTTACCTGGTGGTGGTGGCCGCGTCGGATCAGGAATCAGCGTTCCGCATCTTCTCGGTGATGAATTCACGCGGCCTCGATCTCTCACCCGCCGATATCTTGAAAGCCGAGATCATCGGCGCAATCCCGCAGGCGCAGCAGGCTGACTACAACGAGAAGTGGGAGGAGTTGGAGGCTGAACTGGGCCGGGTCCGGTTCGCGGAGCTGTTCGGGCACATCCGTACCATCCATCGCAAGCAGAAGATGAGCGAGACGCTTATTGCCGAATTCCGCAAGTACGTTCCGACCCAGAAGCAAGAGGCGCGGTTCATCGATCAGGATTTGATCCCGTTCGGTGAGGCCTTCCACGCTGTCAGCGACACGAATTTTGAGACATTCCAGCACGCCGACGCGATCAATACCGCGCTTCGTCACCTGGCGCGGATCGACAACTTTGACTGGCAGCCACTCGCCATCATGGTTTTCGCTCGGCGGAAGGCAGATCCGGCCTACCTACTCCGCTTCGTGAACGCACTTGAGCGCTTTGCCTATGGGCTGTTCCTGATCCGCGCGGACACCAATGAGCGGCTGCCACGGTATGGTGCGACGCTGGAGGCGTTTCAGCGAGGGGCGGATCTGCTTGCCGCAGATTCTGCGTTGCAACTGACGGCCGACGACAAGGCGAGGGTGCGCCAGGCACTTGCGGCCGACATCTACACCGAGACCCGCATCCGATTGCCGCTGCTGCTCCGGCTGGATTCGATGCTCGCGGCCGGAGGCGCCACTTACGATCACGCCACCATCAGCGTCGAGCATGTGCTGCCCCAGACTGTTCACGCGGACGGGCAGTGGGCTAGGGACTTTCCGACATCAGATGTGCACCAGGCCTGGGTCCACAAGCTGGCGAACCTGCTTCTGCTGACCCGTAGGAAAAACGCGCAGGCGAACAACGCGGATTTTGCGGCGAAGAAGGAGAAATATTTCAACCCGAAAGGCGGGACGAGCAATTTCGCATTGACCAACCAGGTTCTGGCTGAGCCTGCTTGGACAGTCGACGTCTTGCAAAGACGCCAGGACGCATTGATCGCGAAGATCGTACAGGTCTGGGATTTGTGAAGCCATCGCGACCGGAACGCCGACGGATTCGCGGGCCAATCGCTCCCGCCAACCATCAAGCAGCATTGGCGAAGCAATTGTGTCATTTCAATAAGTTGAAACCTTGTAGGGTAATCCGCCTACCCCCAAGCTTCGGAGAGAAATGACTCTCCGGAGAGCGAAAACGGGGTTCGGGCCGCCGAGCCACCCCCAACCCTACGCGAAAAACCCCCAAACATCCTGGGGTTCTACGTGGCCTATCCGCCTGGAGAGAAAGGTGGGGTGGTGGTCATTGGAGCAGCGGTCGGAGCCGGGGACCAACATTCTCTGGACTCGGATCGATATGCAGTACGGTGCCGTAATCGGCAAGAACGCCGTTGCGACCTTGATTTACCTCACATCTGGCTCGCTAGGTTTCTAGGGGACTTCAGGGGCGGTGCTTGCCCTGCCTTGCCGCGGCGATCCGCTCGGAAATGGCCGCCGGGTTCAGGAGGACGAGGGCGCCTCGGGTCCGCGCCGCCAAGCCCTCCCGGATCAGTTGGGCGATCTCGCGTGACACCGGCTCTCTCCGTGCACCGATCCGGCTCGCCAGGATCTGCTGCACGGGCGGCGGCGTGATCGGGCGAGAGCCGTCCGGGGCAGAGGGGCCGGCCTGGCGCAACAACTCGGCATAGAGTCGGTGCCGCGTGTCCAGCGTGGTCAGGTCCAGCATCCGTTCGTTGGACTGCCTGAGGCGCTGCACTAGCACCTGCATCAAGCGGCGGGCGAGGTCGGGCGCGTCAGCGAGAAGCCGTACAAAATCCCGCCCCGCCAGACGGCCTATGACTGAGCGGTTCAGCGCAGTGACCGAGGCAGAGCGTGGCGCACCGTCGATCGCCGCCATTTCGCCGAAGAAGCCTCCAGCGGCGATGTCCTCCAGGATCAGCTCGTTCCCCCCCCCGGTCCTGACCACGACCCGTACCTTGCCAGTGGCGACGAAGAACACGTCGGAGCTGGGGTCGTCGAAATCGACCAGCATCCGTCCCGGTGGATGCTCAGCCCAGCGGATGCGAGGCGCGAAGTCCGCGGCAACAGGGGCCGGCAGTCCCGCGAGGAAGGGGACCCGGGCAAGTTGGCCATTCAATGTGGTCGCGTTCGCGACATTGCCCGCGTTACCATCCACCGATGCCTCCCCCTGTCCATAGGTGTCGATGCCACCATCGCGCCGCGAAGTTGATTCAGATGTGCGAAATCGCACACCGCAAAGCCATATCGCCAGTACAGAATAGCAGTCGGCAGGGTGGAAATCGGCAAATAGCGGCCATCGCAGGCTGAAACGTTAGGGAGGCATCATGGCCGAAAGCGGAATGCCGTTCACCCTGGGTCGCCGCATGGTTCTGGCTGGGCTGTTATGCGCACCCGTGCCGGCGCTGGCTCAGCCTGGACGCACCTATCGCGTCGCCGTCCTGGAATGGGAGCCGCAGGCCGGCGCTGATGGGTTGGCGGCATTCCGCCAATCGCTGCATAGCCTCGGCTTCGTCGAGGGTGCCAACCTTCATGTCGATATCCATTTCGCCGGAGGCCGCCTCGAAATTGCCGATGTGTTCGCACAGCGCATCGTAGCATCGCGGCCGGACGCCATCGTCGCGGTGGCAACGCCCGCAGCACATGCGGCCCGACGCGCCACCGCAGACATTCCTATCGTGTTCAGCGCCGCCGATCCGGTCGGAACCGGCCTGGTGACCAACTTGGCCCGGCCGGGCGGCAACGTCACCGGCGTCTCGCTAATGATGACCGATCTCGAGGCCAAGCGTCTCGACCTGCTGCGCGAGGCGCTGCCGGCCGCGATGCGCATCGCCTATCTCGGCTCAGCGCGCGATCCAGCATCCGCCGGGTTCCTCGCCCAGGTTCGCAAAGCCGGCACCAGCCACGGCCTCGACATAGAGGTGGCCATGGTGGATGGCCCGGATGAGGTCGATGCACGCCTTGGCACCCTGGCGGCCACCGGTGTCGATGCAGTGATCATCCAGCCTTTGTTCACGATCAGCGTCTTCTCGGCAGGCCGGGTTGCAGAATCCACCCTCCGCCACCGCATCGCCGCTATCGGAACCTATCCCCCCTTCGCCCATGCAGGCGGGCTGCTGTCCTTCGGCCCCCCTCCAGGTTTTGCCCGGCAGCGCGCGGCGCAGCTAGTCGCGCGCATCCTCAGCGGTGCGAACCCAGGCGACCTGCCGGTGGAGCAGCCGACCGGGTTCCATCTGGTCGTCAACCTCGCCACGGCGCGCCACCTCGGCATCGCAATTCCACCGCTGCTTTTGGCTCGCGCCGACGAGGTGATCGAATGATCAAACGCCGAGTTGTGATGCTGGCCGGACTGCTCGCCGCTCCCGGGCGCGCGCAGAGCCAGACGGGACCTGACTTCCGCATTTCCGTGCTGGAATGGGAGCCGGAGGCGGGCGCGGATCGGCTGGAACCACTGCGCCAAGGGCTGCGCGTCCTCGGCTTCGTCGAGGGCAGCAACATCCACATCGATTATCATTTTGCCGATGGCCGCCTCGACCGGGCGGATGAACTGGCGCGACGCATTGTCGCCTCTGGACCGGATATCATCGTTGCATTCGCGACGCCCGCGGCCCATGCGGCCCGGCGCGCCACGGCGAAGATCCCGATCGTGTTCGGCGCGGCCGATCCGATCGGCACCGGGCTGGTGACCAACCTGGCCCGACCGGGCGGCAACCTTACCGGCGTGTCCAGCATGATCGCCGACCTGGAGGCCAAGCGCGTCGACCTGCTGCGTGAGGCGCTGCCGGGGACGATGCGCATCGCCTATCTCGCCTCCCGGCGAGATCCGGCGGCAGCCGGCTTCCTCGCCCAGGCGCGCGCGGCCGGCGCCAGGCATGGCGCCCTGGTGGAGGCGGCGATGGTCGACAGCCCCGACGAGATGGATGCCCGCCTTGCCGCGTTGGCGGCCGAAGGCACCACGGCGGCGATCATCCAGCCGCTGTTCACCCTCAGCACCTTCTCGGCGCGGCGGGTTGCCGCGTCAACGCTGAGCCACCGCATCACGGCGATCGGCACCTATGCCCCGTTCGCCTATGCCGGCGGGTTCATGGCGTTCGGCCCGCCGCTCGACTTCGCCCGCCGGCGCGCGGCGCATCTGGTGGCCCGCATCCTCCACGGCGCCCGGCCAGGCGACTTGCCGGTGGAGCAGCCGACCGAGTTCCAGCTGGTGATCAACCTGGGCACCGCGCGCCAACTCGGCATCGCCATTCCGCCGCTACTGTTGGCCCGTGCCGACGAGGTGGTCGGGTGATTTCGCGGCGGACACTACCGTGGCTCGCCACGCTCGCGCTGCCCCGCACGGCGCGGGGGCAGGCCCGCCTCCCGGTGGTGGGTTTCGTCGGCTTCGCCTCCCAGGAGGGCGACCGTGCCACGGTCCTTGCCTTCCGCGACGGCATGCGCGCCCAGGGCCAGGTGGAGGGCCGCACCTGGCGGCTCGACCATCGCCACGCCGGCGGCGACGTGGCCCAGGGTGGCACCATCATCCGCGACCTCGCCGCCCTGCCGGTGGACGTGTTCGTCGTGCCCGGGCCGGCGGCGGCGCGCGCGGTGCGGCGGGCGACGTCGATCCCGCTGGTCGCCGTGGGGCTGCCGCCGGTGGCGAGCGACCCGGAGCTGTTCGCCAGCCTCGCCCGGCCCGGCGGCTCGGTGACCGGCTTCGCCAGCTTCGGCGAAGAGATGTCGGCCAAGCGGATCGAGTTCCTGCGCGAGGCCATCCCGGGCCTGGCCGCCATCGGCGTGCTGCACAACGCCACCGACCCGACCTTCGACGCCTGGGGACGGCTGACCGAGGTATCGGCGCGGGCGCAGGGACTGTGCGCGACGGCCGTCCCACTCGCCTCGCGCGACCTTGCAGCGCTGGCGGCGCAAATGAGCGCGCTACGCGCCGCGGATGTGGGGGCGGTGGTGGTGGTGCGCGACTTCCTGACCAGTTCGCTGATCGAGGAGATCGTCGCCGCGGCGATGGTCGAGGGGATCGCGGTGATTGGCGACCAGGCGGCCTATGCCCAGGCCGGCGCGCTGTTCAGCTACGGCGCCAGCCAGACCGACCTCTTCCGCCGCGCCGCCGGCTATGTGGTGCGCATCCTGCGCGGCGAGAAGCCAGGCGAGTTGCCGGTGCAGCTGCCGACGGCGATCGAGTTCGTGGTCAACCTGCGCACAGCGCGGGCACTCGGGCTGACCGTTCCGCATGCGATCCTGGCGCGGGCGGACGAGGTGATCGAATGACGGCACGCGCGGCACGGCAGGGATGGCAGGCTGGGAGCGGAGCGATGCGTTTGCATGTGAACACTGGATGCCGTGGCATGGATTGGCACGTCACCGGCGGCAGCACCGGCATTTCGAAGCGGTCGCTCGTCGTCGGAGTTTTGGGGTGTGGGCTCATGCCCCGCATTGTCGCGGCGGAGTCCGCCCGGCCGCTGCGCATCGGCTATATCGTGAACGGGCCGGAGAAAGGGATCTTCGAGGAGAAGTTCGAGGCGGGGATGCGCGAGCACGGCTATGTTCTCGGCCGGAACCTCGTGATCGATTACCGCCACCAGCTGCGACCCGACCACGACCTGCGCGAAGTGATGGCGTCCTTCGTCGAGACCCGGATGGACGCCATCGTCTGCTCGACCCGCGGCGGCGTGCTCGCTGCCCGGGCGGCGACGACGACGATCCCGATCATCTTCGGCGCCACGCGCGACGCGGTGCAGGATGGGCTGGTGCAAAGCCTGGCCCGCCCCGAAGCCAACGTCACCGGGCAATCGTTCCACGCTGGCGAGCTGTCGGCCAAGCGCGTGCAGCTGATGCGCGACGCCTTCCCGCAGGCGCACCGGTTCGCGGCGATCTACAATGTCTACTACCCCTCGAAGCTCCAGATCGATGAGGCGTTGCGCGCCCAGGAAGCGCTGGGTATCGAGCTCGCCTTCCGCGGAGTTGCCGTTCCCGAGGAGCTGGACGACGCCTTCGCGGCGCTCAAGCGCGCCGGCGTGACCGCGACCTTCGTGGTCTCCGACGTCTCCACCATCACCAACCGCTTCAGGATCGGCGAGGTCGCGGTGAAGCACCGCATGCCGATGATGATGTCGAACAAGCGCTATCTCACCGGCGGCGCGCTGATGAGCTATGGCGCCGACATCAGCGAGGGGTTCCGCAGGGCGGCGCGCCAGGTCGTGCGGGCGGCCACTGGGACGCCGATCGGCCATCTGCCGGTGGAGAACCCGACCCATTTCGAGTTCGTGGTCGACCTGCGCGCCGCGAGGGCGCTGGGCGTGGAGATCGCGCCCTCGATCCTGGATCGCGCCGATGAGGTGATCGAGTGATCTGGCGCCGCTCCCTGCCCCTCCTGTTGCTGCCGGCGCTTGCCTGGGCGCAGCACCGGCTACCCGTGGTAGGTTTCGTCAGCTTCGCATCACGCGAAAGCGACAGGGCCAATGTCGCCGCCTTCCGCGAAGGGATGCGCGCGCACGGCTTCGTGGAGGGCCGGAATTGGCTGCTCGACAGCCGCAATGCCGAGGGCGACCCGGCGCACGGCGTTGCCATCATCCGCGACCTGGCCGCGCTGCCGGTGGATGTGTTCATCGTGCCCGGTCCGGCGGCGGCGCGCCTGGTGCGGCGCGCCACCGCCATCCCGCTCGTCGCCATCGGGCTTCCGCCATCGCCGAGCGACCCGGAGTTGTTCGCCTCCCTGGCCCGACCCGGCGGCTCGGTGACCGGCTTCGCCAGTTTCGGCGAGGAGATGTCGGCCAAGCGCATCGAGTTCCTGCGCGAGACCATCCCTGGCCTCTCCGCCATCGGTGTGCTGCATAACACCGCCGACCCGACCTTCGATGCCTGGGGCCGGATGACGGAGGCTTCGGCCTGGGCCCAGGGGCTGCGCGCGCTGCGCCTGCCGCTCGTCTCCCACGACAGCGCGGCCCTCGCCGCCGGGATGCGCGCCCTCGGCATAGATCGCGTGCAGGCGCTGGTGGTGGTGCGCGACTTCCTCACTTCCTCGATGTTTGAGGAGATTGTCGCGACATCCATGGCCGAGCGAATCGCTGTGATCGGCGACCTGGCCCGCTTTGCCGAAGCGGGGGCGCTGTTTAGCTATGGCGCCAATGTGCCCGATCTGTTCCACCGCGCCGCTGCCTATGTCGCTCGCATCCTACGCGGCGAGAAGCCGGGGGACCTGCCCGTGCAATTGCCCACCACCATCGAGTTTGTGGTCAAT
>JADLHF010000093.1 GCA_020848935.1 Acetobacteraceae bacterium | reverse complement strand
CAAGCCACGCAAACAGAAAACCGGCAGCCCTGCGGCCGCCGGTTCCCTTGTGCAAGCCATGCCTTGGCGCACGCCACCTGTCTGGATCGGGGCGCCGTGGCGGCGCCCCACTCCAGGCCGTCTGCCGCGACCAGCCAGCCCGGTGTTAGCGGACGGAAGTGATCGCGTTGCGGTTCTGCGCCCAGGCCTGCTCGTTCGAGCCCAGCGCGGTCGGGCGGTCCTTGCCGTAGGAAATGGTGGTGATGCGGCCGGCGGCCACGCCCTTGGCGACCAGGAAGTCGCGCGCGGCGTTGGCGCGGCGGCTGCCGAGCGCGATGTTGTAGGCCTGGGTGCCGCGCTCGTCGCAGTTGCCGGCGACCTGGACGTTGTTGGCCGACCACTTGGCCAGCCACGCCGACTGACGCTCCAGCGTGGTGCGGGCGTCGGACCGCAGGGTGGAGCGATCGAAGTCGAAGAACACGCGGTCGCCGACATTGGCCACCAGGTCCTCCTGGCTGCCCGGGACGGGCCCCGAGCTGACCGGCGCCGGCGCGGGGGCCGGGGTCTCGGAGCAGGCGGCCAGCAGCGCCACGGCGGCGACGGTGCCCAGAATCTTGATGTTCATTACGGTTGGATCCCTGGAAGGAGTGTGCAGCATTGGATGCCCACTGGGCAGACGTCACGCGGGAATCGGGCGGAAGGCATATGCACGCGGAAGGCATGTGCAATCGGAATCGCGCCGAGGGCCGCCAGGGCCCACACCACGCTCCATGGGCGGTCGATTAGCCCGTTGAAACGACTGCGGTCAAGGACTTGTCGTATCGCAGCAAGACATATCTTCCATGCCACGGGCCGCATCCCGCGCGGCGGGCGGCTATGCCGGCAGGGGCGACCAGGCGGGGTCGGAGGCGTCGGTGGGCGTGGTCATCGCCCGTTCGTTGAACCCGGAGATGTCGATCGAGACCAGGCGGGCCGAGAAGCCGCTGCCGCGGGCATCACGCGCGGGGGTTTCGCGCCAGAACATGATCACGCGGCCATTCGGTGCGAAAGTCGGGCCTTCGACATAGAAGCTCTCCGACAGGATGCGCTCGCCGGAGCCGTCGGGGCGCATCACGCCGATGGCGAAGGTGCCGGCGGTCATCCGGGTGAAGGCGATCAGGTCGCCGCGCGGCGACCAGACCGGGGTGGCGTAGCGCCCCTGGCCGAAGCTGATCCGCTTGGCGCCGCCGCCGCTGGCGCCCATCACGTAGATTTGCTGGTCGCCGCCGCGGTCGGACTCGAAGCAGATCTGCTGGCCATCCGGGCTGAAGCAGGGCGAGACGTCGATGGCGCCGCCCGAGTCGGTGAGCCGGCGCGGCGCACCGCCGCTGATCGGGACGACCACGATGTCGGATCCGGCACCGCGGGTTTGCGCCATGATGATGCTGTTGCCGTCGGGCGAGTAGCGCGGCGAGAGGGTGATGCCCTCGAAATTGCCCAGCATCGCCTGGCGCCCGGTGGACAGGTCGAAGGTGTACACCCGCGGGCGGTTGTTGACGTAGCTCATGAAGGCGATCTGGTCGCGGGTGGGGTGGAAGCGCGGGCTGAGCGCCAGCGAACTGCCATCGGTGAGGAAGCGGTTGTTCTCGCCGTCCTGGTCCATGATCGCCAGGCGCTTGACGCGCCGGTCGCGCGGGCCGGAGCCGGCGATGTAGACCACGCGGGTGTCGAAATAGCCCTTCTCGCCCAGAAGCCGCTCGTAGATCACGTCCGAGATGATGTGGGCGATGCGGCGCCAGTTGCCCAGCGTGGCGGTGTAGGCGGTGCCCTGGATCTGCGTGGCCGGCAGCACGTCCCACAGGCGGAATTCCACCCGCACCTTGTCGCCGCCCTGGCTGTCCACCTTGCCGGTCACCAGGGCCTGGGCGCCGATCACCTTCCAGTTGGCGAAGTTCGGCACGTCGCCGGGGCTGGCGGACACGAAGGCGGCCGGGTCGATGGCGCGGAACAGGCCGGAGCGCACCAGGTTGTTGGTGATGACCGCGGCCATGTCGCGGCCAAGCTGGGCGGTCTCCCCGCCGACGCCGACCAGGTTGGGGATGGCGATCGGGATCGGGTCCACCTTGGCGCGATCGACGGTGATCTCGGCGGTTTGCGCGCGTGCGCGGCGGGGCAGCACCAGGCCGCCCGCCGAGACAAGCCCGGCCGCCCCGGCCAGCAGGCCGCGCCGGCCGAACCCTGTGGCCGCCAAGCCGCGCGGGGCCGGCAGCGGCGCGGTGCGGATGTCGTGGCGATGCGAACGGGTCATGTGGGTCCGTCTCTCTCAGCAGGGGAATCTATTGCGGCGGGCAGCGCGGGTTCTAGCACGATTGGCGGGGCCGCAAGCGTTGTTGCGCAGAAGACACCGCGCGGACATCATGGCTTGAAGCGGAAGGTCAGGGTGCCGACCTTCCCGAGTTCGCCGCGCGGGATCGGCAGGCTGGCGCAGCGCGGGTCGCGCACCGCGCGCATCGCGCGCTCGGCGAAGGCGCGGAAGCGCGGGTCGCCCATCCGGGCTCGATCGGCGTCCCCGACCTCGGCCAGGCGGGCGGTGCCGGTCTCGTCGTATGTGACGATCAGCTGCACGCTCAGCTTCTCCAGGTCCAAGGCACCGGCATCCTTGGTCCAGCACTCGCGCACCTTGTCGCCGATGGCACCCTGTTGCTGCGGCGACAGGCTGGCGGTGATGTCGCCCTGGCGGCTGCCGCCGACCTGCCGGCCGGTGAAGGCCGGCGGGTTCGGCCGGCCGGTGGGCGGCACGGTCTGGCGCAGGCGGGAGAGGGTTCGCTCCAGCGTGTTCTCCGCCTCGCGGCTTTCGGGCGCCGGGTTTCGCGTCGGGTTGGGCTGGGACGTGCGGCTGGGCGGCGCCGGCGGTGGCGGCACCGGCGGCGGCGGGGCGGGCGGCGGCGGCACCGGGGGCGGCGGAGCCGGGGGCGCGGGCGGTGCCGGCGGGGGCGGCGGCGGGGGCGGCACGGGCGCCGGGGCCGGCTCGGGCGGCGGCGGTTGCGGCTTCGGCGGCTCCGGCGACGGCGGCTCAGGGGTGGGCGGGGGCGGTGGCGGCGGGGGCGGCGGGGGCGGTGGTGGCGGGGGCGGCGGTTGCGGCGGCTCGGGCTTCGGCGGCTCGGGCGCGGGTGGGGCGGGCACCGTCTCCGGCGCTTGCACCGTGGCCGGGGTGGGCGATTCGACCTGGCTCAGCATCGGCGCCTCGGTGGGATCGCCCGGCGCCTGGGCCAGTTCCACCGTCACCATCTCCGGCGGCTCCTGCGGCAGGCGCAGGGTCAGGCCGAGCAGTACCACGGCCAGCAGCACGGCATGCGCCACGCCGGAGACCACGGCCCCGCGCCTGAGCAGCGGTGACACCGCCGGAACCCCTGTTGTGTGCCGCTCAACCCCGCCCGGACGGGCGGGGGGCGGCAGGCGTCGCGGATGGGGGCGCGCCGGGCGTGCGCGCGGCGGGTGGGGACGCGGCGGGTGGGGACGCGGCGGGTGAGGACGCGGCGGGGGTGGGCGCGATCACCGGCGCAGCACGCGTGCCGGTGGGTTCGGTCAGCAGGGAGACCTTGCTGAAGCCGCCCTGGATGATCACGCCCATCACCTCCATCATCGTGCCGTAGCTGTTGGCGCGGTCGCCGCGCACGAAGATGCGGCGGTCCTTCTGCTCGCGGGCGATGGCGGTGAGCTTTTCGATCAGCTCGCCCAGCTGGATGGGTTGATCCTGCAGGAACACCTGGCCCTTGGCATCGACCGACACGTTCAGCGGCTCGCTGTCCTGGTTGACCGGGCTGGCGGTGGTCTTGGGCAGGTCGACGTTCACCGCCGTGGTCATCAACGGGGCGGCGACCATGAAGATGATCAGCAGCACCAGCATGACATCGACCATCGGGGTGACGTTGATCTCGGCCAGCGGGCGGTAGCGCTGCTTGCGCGCGCCATAGCCGCCACCGTTGGACATGCCGCCGGCCATCGCCTCAGCCCCGCGCCCGGCCGCCGCTGCCGGCGGGGCCGTCCGCCAGGCTGGCTTCGGACTGGCGCGACAGGATGGCGCCGAATTCGACCGCGAACCCCTCCAGCCGGGCGGCCAGGCGGGCGAGGTCGGTGCTGATCTTGTTGTAGGCCAGCACCGCGGGGATGGCGGCGATCAGGCCCATCGCGGTGGCGAACAGCGCCTCGGCAATACCCGGCGCCACCACGGCGAGATTGGTGTTCTGCATCTGCGCGATGGCCGAGAAGCTGTTCATGATGCCCCAGACGGTGCCGAACAGCCCGATGAACGGCGCCGTCGAGCCGACCGAGGCGAGGAAGATCATCCACTTCTCCATCGCCTCCATCTCGCGCTGGATGGTGACGTTCATCGCCCGCTCCACCCGCTCGCGGGCAAATCCATAGGCGATGTCGGCCCCCGCGGCGCGGGTGCTGCGGCGCCATTCGGTCATCGCCGCGCCGAACACCGCGGCCATCGGGTGGACGGGCTTGGCGCCCTCGGCCTCGAACAACTCGTCCAGGCTGCCGCCGGACCAGAACCGGTCGTCAAACCCATCGGCGGCGCGGTTGGCGCGGCGCAGGCTGGTGACCTTCTCGAACACGATGGCCCATACCCAAACACTGGCGACGATCAGCATCAGCATGACGATCTTCACCACCAAGTCGGCCTGGAGGAACAACCCCAGCAGCGACATGTCGGTGCCCGCCCCCAGCTTCACCGCGTCCACGGCTCGATCCACGGTCCAGTCCCTTCAATCCCGGTCACGATACGATCCGCGGGCCTACCCGCGGATCGTGGTGCCAATAAGCCCATGCCGCGGCCACGCGGTGACCGCGGCGATCACGGTTGCGCCATCCGGCGCATCGCATCGCGCCAGCGTGGCGGGATGCGCGCCGGGCGCTGGTCGGCGAGCCGCCCGCACACCAGTTGCAGTTCCAGCCGCGCCAGCAGCACGGCGTCGGCCGCGCGTATCACATCCTGGCGCAGATCGACGCTGGCGGCGCCAACGGCCAGGGTGGTGGTCTCGACGCATAGCGAGTCGTCCAGCCGCGCAGGTGCCAGATAGTCCACTTTGATGCGGCGCACCATGAAGAATAGGCCATGTTGCGCCGACATTTCTGCATGCGGAACATCCATCTCGCGCAACGCCTCGGTGCGCGCGTGTTCGGCGAAGCGAAGATAATTGGCGTGGTACACGATGCCGCCGGCGTCGGTATCGTCATAATACACGCGCTTTGTGTACCGATGCGGGGTCATTCCTCGTCCCGCAACAGATCGAGCACCGCCTGCGGCCCGGACGGGGGCGCAAGGCCGAGATGGCGCCAGCCGCGCTCGCCCAGCATGCGGCCGCGGCTGGTGCGCAGCATCAGGCCCTCCTGGATCAAATAGGGCTCGATCACGTCTTCCAGTGTGTCGCGCGCTTCTGCGAGGGCGGCGGCCAGGGTTTCCACGCCCACCGGCCCACCGCCGTGATGCTCGGCCATGCGCCGCAGATACCGGCGGTCCATGGCGTCCAGCCCGAGCCGGTCCACTTCCAGGCGCAGCAGGGCGGCATCGGCGATTTCGCGCGTGACCGGCGTGTCCTTCTGCACCAGGGCAAAGTCGCGCACCCGGCGCAGCAGCCGCCCGGCGATGCGCGGGGTGCCGCGGGAGCGGTGGGCGATTTCGCGCGCACCTTCCGCGGTGAGCGCGAATCCAAGCTTCTGCGCGCCGCGGCTGACAATGAACTCCAGCTCGTCCGGGGTGTAGAACACCAGCCGCAGCGGGATGCCGAAGCGGTCGCGCAGCGGGGTGGCGAGAAGGCCGGCGCGGGTGGTGGCGCCGACCAAAGTGAAGGGCGCGAGGTCGATGCGCACCGATCTTGCCGCCGGACCTTCGCCGATGATCAGGTCGAGTTGGAAATCCTCCATCGCGGGATAGAGGATTTCCTCGATCGCCGGTTGCAGGCGGTGGATCTCGTCGATGAACAGCACGTCGCGCGGCTGCAAATTGGTCAGGATTGCGGCAAGGTCGCCAGCGCGCTGGATCACCGGGCCGGAAGTGGCGCGGAAGCCGACGCCCAGCTCACGCGCCACGATCTGCGCCAGCGTGGTCTTGCCCAGGCCAGGCGGGCCGTGAAGAAGAACATGATCAAGCGCTTCGCCGCGATGCCGGGCGGCCTCGATGAATACCGCGAGGTTCTCGCGGCTGGCCTTCTGGCCGGTGAAGTCGGCCAGGGTCTGCGGGCGGAGGGAAGCCTCGGCGGCGTCCTCCTCGGCGCGGACGGGGGAGACGGTGCGGTCGCTCATGCCAGCAAGCCGGAAGGGGGAGGAAGCACTTCTTTTTGTGAACAAAAAGAAGCAAAAAAACTTCGCTCATGGCCACGCGGAAAGATTGGGGCCCTATTGCCCGACGGCTGTGGTCGTGCCGAGATCTTATGAATAAAGTTTTTTTGCTTCTTTTTGTTCACAAAAAGAAGACTTCCCCTTGCCTTCGTCACCGCGCAAGCTCCTTGAGCCCATCACGGATCACGGCATCGAGCGCCGCATCGTCACCCAGCCGCGCCAGTGCCTTGGCGATCGCGGCCTGGGCTTCGGCGCGGCGATAGCCGAGATGGAGGAGAGCCGAGAGCGCGTCGGCCTCGACCCCGCCGGCCGGCGGGAGGACCGGGGAGAAACCTATGCCAGCGGGCATCGCGCCGGCCTTCTCGCGCAATTCGGTCAGCAGCCGCACCGCCAGTTTTGCGCCGACGCCGGGCGCGCGGGTGAGTGCGCCGCGGTCGCCGGACTGGATGGCGGCGATCAGTTCGCGCGGGGCGAGCGCCGAGAGGATGTTGAGCGCCACTTTCGCGCCGACACCCTGGACGGTGGTCAGGACGCGGAACCATTCGCGCTCGGCGCTTTCGGAAAATCCATAGAGAACAATGGCGTCCTCGCGGACATGGGTTTCGATCAGCAGGGACGCCGCCTGCCCCGGCGGCAGGGCGGCCAGGGTGCGGGTGGAGGCGTTGACCAGGTAGCCGACGCCGTTGACATCGACGATGCAGCGATCCGCCTCGATCTGCTCGATCCGCCCGGTGAGTTTCGCGATCATTGGACGGCGGTCCATTTCATCCGGCTGGCGCGATGGTGGGCATGGCAGATTGCCACCGCCAGCGCATCGGCCGCATCGGCGCGTTTCAGCACCGCGCCGGGCAGGAGGCGGCGCACCATGGCCTGGACCTGATCCTTGTCTGCGCCGCCGGTGCCGACAACGCTCAGCTTCACCGTCTTGGCGCCGTATTCCGCCACCACGATGCCGCGCAGGGCCGGGGCCAGCAGCGCCACGCCGCGGGCATAGCCGAGCTTGAGGGTCGCGGAGCCATTGCGGTTGACGTAGGTCTCCTCCACGGCGGCCTCGTCGGGCTGCCATGCGTCCATCACCGCGCCGAGCGCGTCGTGCAGCATCTTCAGCCGATCCGGCACGCTATCGGCGCTGTCGGTGGCGATCACCCCGTCGCCGAGGTGGCGCAGGCGGTTGCCGTCCACCTCCAGCATGCCCCAGCCGGTGAAGCGCAGCCCGGGATCGATGCCCAACAGGCGGATCATCACGCCGACAGCTTCGCCATCACCGCCTCGTCCACCTCGAAATTCGCCCACACATTCTGCACGTCGTCATTGTCCTCCAGCACGTCCAGCAGCTTCAGCATCGCCGCCGCGCGCTCCTCGTCCAGGTTGACCGTGGTTGTCGGGCGCCATTCCAGCCTGGCCGATTCCGGGGCGCCGAACCGCGCTTCCAGGGCGTCGCGCACCGCGAACAGATCCTCCACCGGCATGGTCACCTCATGCCCGTCCGGCCCGCTCTCGGCATTCTCCGCCCCGGCCTCGATCGCCGCCTCCAGCATCGCCTCCTCGCTGGCCACGCCTGCGGGATAGCGCACCACGCCGAGCCGTGAGAACAGAAAAGAAACGGCGTTGGTCTCGCCCAATGCGCCGCCATGCTTGGCGAAGGCGGCGCGGATGTCCGACGCGGTGCGGTTGCGGTTGTCGGTCAACGCCTCGACGATCACCGCCACGCCGTGGGGGCCGTAGCCCTCGTAGCGCACCTCCACGTAATCCTCGCCCTGCTGGGCGCCGGAGGCCTTCTTGATCGCGCGATCAATGGCGTCGCGGGTCATGTTCTGCTTCAGCGCCGCCAGCACGCCGGCGCGCAGGCGCGGATTGGCGGCGGGATCCAGCAGGCCGCCGCGCGCGGCCACGGTGATCTCGCGGATCAGCTTGGCGAAGACCTTCGCCCGCTTGGCGTCCTGCGCACCCTTGCGGTGCATGATGTTCTTGAATTGCGAATGCCCGGCCATGTGCCCCTCGTTGTCGAAACCTTGGCGCGGTAGCGAGCGGGAAGGGAAGGCCAGGGGCTTTGCCCCTGGACCCCACCAAGGGCAGAGCCCTTGGAACCCCATACTTTTTCGCCTGCGGTGAGAGGGGCCGACTGGGTGGTTGCGGCAACCGAGTTGGCCCCTCTCGCCGCAGGCGAACAGCCGAGGGTCCAGGGGGCTCGGCCCCCTGGCGGGTCCAGGGCGGAGCCCTGGCCTTGCTTCCTGTCCGCCGCCGCAGCGCCGGGGGCTTCTACACCGATGGCATGGCTTGCGACAGTCGCCCGCCCAGGCGCACGGGTTCCACCGCCTGGGCCAGGCCGGTGGAGTCGCTGGTGATGACGAACAGGCCGCAGAGCGTGGCTTCGCCTTCGGCGGGGGTGAGGCGTTCGCCGGGCATCTTGCGCCAGAAGCGGATGGTGGCGCCCTCCTTCTGCATGCCGATCACGCTGTCGTAGTCGCCGCACATGCCGGCGTCGGACTGGAAGGCGGTGCCGCCGGGCAGGATCTGGTGGTCGGCCGAGGGGCAATGGGTGTGGGTGCCGACGACCAGGGAGACCTGGCCGTCGAAGCTGTGGGCGAAGGCCATCTTTTCGCTGGTCGCCTCGGCGTGGAAGTCGATCACGATGGCAGCGACCGAGGCGCCGAGCTTGTATTTCGCCAATTCCTGGGCGGTGAGGCGGAACGGGCAATCGAGCGCGTCCATGAACAGGCGGCCCATGGCGTTGACCACCACCGCGCGGCGGCCGTCGGCCAGTTCGACGGTGGTGACCCCGGCGCCGGGCGTGCCGGGGGGGAAGTTGAGCGGGCGGATCAGGCGGGGGGTCTCGGCAATGTAGGGCAGGAGTTCCTTGCGGTCCCAGGCGTGGTTGCCCAGCGTGATCACATCGGCCCCGGCGGCGAAGAAGGCGCTGGCCATGTCGGGGGCGAGGCCGAAACCGTGGCTGGCGTTTTCACCGTTCACCACCACCAACTCCGCGCGCAGGGCGGTTTTCAACTCCGGCAGCTTGGCCACCAGCGCGTCGCGCCCGCAGCGGCCGACGACATCGCCAAGGAACAGGATTCGCATGAAGCTTCCTAATCTTGCGCGCAATGTGGCGCGGTTGGCCGGGCGAGGGGGTCAGAACCGGCCGATAAGCATGCTCGGCTGGAGTTGCAGCAACCGGTCGCACGCCTCGCCGCGCGGCACGCCGGCGCAGCGGATAGCCCACAACCGCGCCCCGCGCACCCTCGTGGCGGGCGGTTTCGCTCCCGCCTTGCGCGCATGCCAGGGCAGCGTCCAGCTCGGTGGCCAACTCGGCGGCCAGGGCGGCGAAACCCGTTCCGGCAGGCCCGGAGTTCGCCGGCATCAGCCAACGTCCCCGCCGCCCGGCATCTCGCTGCCTGCCACGATGCGGATGACGCCCAATTCGGTGGCGATTGCATCCAGCCGCGCATCCAGCGCGTCGGCCGGCACTTCGGCCATCTCCTGCGCCGCCCAGGCGCAGCCGACCGCCACCGCGCCCGGGATGCCCGCCAGGGTGCGATCGTAGTAGCCGCCGCCATAGCCCAGGCGCCGCCCGGCCCGGTCGAACGCCAGCAGCGGCACCAGCAGCCAGTCCGGCACCATCACCGGGCCGGTCGGCCGCACCGTGCCGAAGCGTTCGGGCAGCATCGTCATGCCCGGCTGCCAAAGACGGAAGATCAACGGGTTGCCGCGCGGCGGCGTTTCCGGCAGCAGAACCTGATGGCCGCGCGCGTGCAGGGTGGCCAACAGCGGCCGGATGTTGATCTCGGCACCCAGTGGCCAGAACCCAGCCACCGCGGCCCCTGCCGGCGGCGGCATCTCGGCCAGAAGGTGCTCGCCCAGCAGGCGCCCCAGCGCGGGATCGCACCCGTCGCGCACCGCCAGCGCCGCGGCACGCGCCGCGCGCTTGGCCGCCGGGAGATCGTGAATGGCGGGGGGATCGTTCAGGGGAATGTGTGGAGCCACCATGGCCGTTGGCGCTTCATCCTCCCAAGGCCTGCGTGAGCAGGTGGGCGCCGGGTAACGAGACCAGGGCCTCGACAGAGCCAGCTCCCTGGGAGTGCTAGTTGGCCCTGGGGATGGTGTGCCTGACGCACCGGGCAGCTCCACCGTCCCTATCTAGGCGCGGCGGGGTTGCCCTGCAACTCAAGTTCGCCGGCGATCTGTTCGGCGCGCGCCGCCAGCTGGGCCAGGCGCCTGGCCGCCGCCTCGCCGTCGCTCTTGGCGCGCGCCGGGCGGCTGGCGGTGGCGCGCATCGCATCGGCCTCGATCCTGAGGTCGTGCAGCTCGTCGGCCATCAGCAGGGCAGCCAGCACCAGCAGCCGCGCCTCGCCCGACTGGCCGCCCAGCGCCTTGATGCTGTCGATGCGGTTTTCCACCTCATGGGCCATCGCGGACAGGTGCTGTTCCTGCCCTTCCTCGCAGCCCACGGTGTAGCTGTAGCCATTGATCCGGACGGTCACCTGGGGCATGGCAGTACTCCCTGGCCATACGTGGCCCTGCGATGTTTGGCCCTGTGTTGAGACGCGGGCGACGCGATGCGTCAGCCGGCCAGGGCATCGCGCAGCTGGGCAATCAGGCCATCGAGCCTGGCCGCCAATTCTGCCGCGACAACATCGCCTTGATCGGCGCTGGGCGCGGGATTCGCAACCACGGTGCGCGGCCGGGCGGCCAGGGCGGCCAGCCGGTCCAGCGCCGACTCCAGCCGCGCCGCCGCTGCCTCGGCATCGTCAGCTTCGCTCAATCCCGCCTCCGCCGCATTCGATGGAACTTGAATTACTCAGGGCAAGAGGTTTGTATGTCAAGCATGTTTTCCCGACAATTCAGACCGGTCGGCGGATTGGCCACCGCGCCTGCGGTGGTTGTCCACAGCCTGGCCGACGCAACCGCCGCCCTGGCCGAAGGATGTGCGGTCACCCTGCTGTCGGCGGAGGGGGCTGGGGTCTTTGCCGGCGCCGGGTGGTGGCGCGCCCTGGTGGCGCAGGCGCGCGCGGCCCATGCGGCCACGCCGTGCGATGACGTGCTGGACTGCGCCGATGCGCCCGGGGCCGCGATGGCGGCGATTCGCGCCGGCCAGGGCACGCTGGTGCTGGACCCCGCCTGCCCCGCCTTTGGCCGCATCGCCGCCCTGGCGCGGGTGCTGCCTGCGCGCCCGGCGGCGCTGGACCTCGGCCAGCCCGGCGCGCGGCACCGCCTGCCCTTGTGGCTGGCGCGGCGGCGAGAGGATGACAGCACGGCGGCATTGCGGTAGGAGGCGGCTATGGCAGCCCGGCCAACTCAAGCCGGCCCCGCAAGCAAGAGGAACCCCCATGCGGATCACCCAGCGCGTCAAGAAGATCCTCGACTGGTACGAGAGCGACAATCCCGGCACCAAGGGAAGCCTCGCCCGCATCCTGATGGAGGGCAAGCTCGGCGGCACCGGCAAGCTGGTGATCCTGCCGGTGGACCAGGGGTTCGAGCATGGCCCGGCGCGGTCCTTCGCGCCGAACCCGGCGGCTTATGACCCGCACTACCATTTCCAGCTGGCGCTGGATGCCGGGCTGTCGGCCTATGCCGCCCCGCTGGGCATGATCGAGGCCGGCGCGGACAGCTATGCCGGTGCGATTCCCACCATCCTGAAGATGAATTCCTCGAACTCGCTGGCCACCTCCAAGGACCAGGCTGTGACCGCCTCGGTGAACGACGCCCTGCGGCTGGGCTGCTCGGCGATCGGCTTCACCATCTACCCCGGCAGCGAATACGCCTTCGACCAGATGGAGGAACTGCGTGAACTGGCCGACGAGGCCAAGTCGGCCGGGCTGGCGGTGGTGTGCTGGTCCTATCCCCGCGGCCCCAACCTGAGCAAGGAGGCCGAGACGGCGGTCGATATCTGCGCCTACGCCGCGCACATGGCGGCCCTGATGGGGGCCCACATCATCAAGGTGAAACCGCCGACCGCCGCCATCGGCCTGGATGCCGCCAAGAAAACCTACGAGAGCCAGCAGATCGACGTCTCCACCCTGTCCAAGCGGGTGGAGCACGTGATGCAGGCGACGTTCGCCGGCAAGCGGATCGTGGTGTTCTCCGGCGGCGAGGCCAAGGGGCTGGACGGGCTGTTCGAGGAGGTGCGCGGCCTGCGCGACGGCGGCGCCAACGGCTCGATCATCGGCCGCAACACCTTCCAGCGCCCGAAGGCCGACGCGCTGGCGATGCTGGCCAAGATCATCGAGATCTATCAGGGGCGCGCGTGACACGCGCAGCGCAGGACAGGGCCTGACCCGGATGACCGGCGGGGCGAATGGGTGCCGGCTGTACCTGATCACCCCGCCGGCCATTGATCTCGCGGTATTTCCAGGGCTGATGGCGGCCGCACTCGATGCCGGCGATGTCGGCGCGGTGCAGTTGCGGCTGAAGGATCTGGACGACGACGCCCTGCGCCGTGCCATCGACGCGGTGCGCCCGGTGGTGCAGGCGCGCGGCGTCGCCTTCCTGATGAACGATCGGCCGGACCTGGCCGTGGCGCATGGCTGCGACGGCGCCCATATCGGGCAGTCCGACACGCCGGCAGCGGTGGCGCGGAAAATCCTCGGCGACCTCACCATGGGGGTGACCTGCCACGACAGCCGCGACCTCGCGATGACCGCCGGCGAGGAAGGGGCGGATTATGTGGCCTTCGGCGCGTTCTTTCCGACCGCCACCAAGGACGCGACGTTTCGGGCCACGCCCGGGATCCTGGAATGGTGGTCGGCGCTGATGGAACTGCCCTGCGTGGCGATCGGCGGCATCACGGCGGCGAATTGCGCGCCGCTGGTCCAGGCGGGCGCCGATTTCCTTGCCGTGGTCGGCGCCGTGTGGGGCCACCCCGACGGCCCGGCGGCCGGGGTGCGGGCGATGAACGCGGCAATCGCCGGCGCCCGATAGCGCAGCGAGCAGCCGCCGCCGCTCAGCCCGGCAGCCACAGCACCTGGTCGATCCGGCTTGCCCCGCCAGCCAGCATGGCCAGCCGGTCGAAACCCAGTGCGATGCCGGCGCAGGGCGGCATTCCGTGCTCCAGGGCGGCGAGGAAATCCTCGTCCAGCGGCCAGTCCGGCCCGCCATACAGCGCATGGCGGCGCGCGCGATCGGCCACGAAGCGCGCCCTTTGTTCCACGGGATCAGTGAGTTCGACGAAGGCGTTGGCCAGTTCCAGGCCGCAGGCGAACAGCTCGAACCGTTCGGCCACCCTGGGATCGGCGGGATCGCGGCGGGCCAGGGCGGCCTGGGCGGCGGGCCAGTGGGTCAGGAAGGTCGGCCGGCCGCGCCCGATCGCCGGCTCCACACGGTCGAGCAGCAGGCGGAAGAACAAATCCTCCCAGTCCTCGCCGGCGCGCAATGCCACGCCGGCCTGGGCGGCCAAGGCCGGTGCGTCGTCCAGCGTAGCCAGCAGGTCGGCGCCCGCATGGCGTGCGAAAGCCTCGGCAACCGTCAGTATTTCAAAATCTTCCAGCGCGCAGGTGATGCCGCGGCAGGTGAATTCCGGCGGCAGCACGGCGCGCAGCAGGGCGGATGTCTCGGCAATGAGATCGTCCATGGTGGCGCCGGGGCGGTACCATTCCAACATGGTGAACTCGGGGGCGTGCAGGTCGCTGCCCTCGCCGTTGCGCCAGACGCGGGCGAGTTGGAAACAGCGCCCGACGCCGCCGGCCAGCAGCTTCTTCATGGCGAATTCCGGCGAGGTGTGCAGCCGCAGCGTGCGGCGCTCGCCGTGCGGCGTCACCTGCTCGGTGGCGAAGGTGGCCAGGTGCACCTCCTCGCCCGGCGTGGTCACGGCGTAGGGGGTCTCGACCTCCAGGTAGCCGCGTGCGTCGAAGAACGCCCGCACCCCGGCGGCAAGGCGGGCGCGGCGGCGCAGGAACGGCAGGCGGGCGGCGAGGCGTTCGGGGTGCCAGGAGGCCGTCACGGCACGCGGATCAGCCGGCCTTCGCCCACCACCACTGCACCGCCGCCGATGGTGATGGCGTGCACCTGGCCGTCCACCCGCGTGGCGGTGGCCTCGATCAGGCTGGGGCGGCCCATCTCCACCCCCTGGGTGATGGCGATGCGATGCAGCCCTTCGGGTCCGGGCAGGCTGCCGGCCAGCCCGGCGGCGGCCGAGCCGGTGGCGGGGTCTTCGATCACCCCCAGCCCGGTGCCGAACATGCGCGCATGCACCGGGGTGACGCCGTCCCGCGGCGCGGAAACGGCATGGACATAGACGCCGCGGCCCCACAGCATCGGCGCCGCGCGTTCCCACAGATCGCGCCGCAACCGGGCCGCGGCGACGGCGGCGCGGTCGGCCAGCGGGATGTAGAGGAAGGCGGTGCCATACCCCGCCTCGAACGCCTCGCCGGCCAGGGCGGGCGCACCCACCAGGGCCGCGATCTGGTCCGCGGGCAGTTGCACGGCGCGGATCTCCGGCGCGCCGTCACGGTGGAAGGTGGCGCGATCGGAAACAACCTCAACGCGTACCGGGCCGATCTTCAGGTCGAAGATGCAGGCCTCGGTGACGCGGCCGAGATGGCGCAGCGCGATCGCGGTGCCGACGATCGGGTGGCCGGCAAACGGCAGTTCCCCGCCGGGGGTGAAGATGCGCACCCGGAAATGGTCCGGCGCGCTGCCGGGGGTGACGAAGGTGGTCTCCGAAAGATTGAATTCCCGCGCGATGGCGTGCATCTGCGCCTCGTCCAGCCCCGCGGAATCCGGCAGCACGGCAAGCTGGTTGCCGCCATAGGCGCGGTCGGTGAACACGTCGGCCAGGACATAGCGATATGGCGGCATCGGACTCTCCTTGTGCGGTGCCGTTCTTGCCCCCCTCTTCTTGCCCCTTTGGTCCGTTCCGTCTAGACACCCCGCTTCCGAACGGCACACATCCGCGAGCATACCGATGAAGCAGCAGGCAAACCTGATCCGCGCGGGCCAGGTGATCGAGCACGAAGGCCAGCGCTGGACGGTGCTGAAACAGCAGATCATCACCCCGGGCAAGGGCGGCGCATTCATCCAGGTGGAGATGCGCAGCCTCAAGAGCGGCAACAAGACCAACGAGCGCTGGCGCACCGCGGATACGGTGGAGCGGCTGCAGACCGACCAGAAGGAATATACGTACTCCTACACCGACGGCGAGAACCTGGTGCTGATGGACCCCGAGACGTTCGAGCAGGCGATGGTGCCGGTGGACATCCTGGGCGACCAGGCGCCGTACCTTCAGGACAACATGACCGTCGAGCTGGACCTGGTGGAGGGTGATCCGGTGGCCATCCGCCTGCCGTCCACCGCGATCCTGGAGGTGGTGGAGGCCGATCCCGTGGTGAAGGGGCAGACCGCCTCGTCGTCTTACAAGCCGGCCAAGCTGTCCAACGGGGTGAAGGTACAGGTGCCGCCGTTCATCGAGGCCGGCGAGCGGATCGTGGTGCGGATCGAGGATTCGACCTACGTCGAGCGCTTCAAGGGGTAGGAAGGCCAGGGCGCTGCCCTGGACCCGCTGGGGGCAGTGGCCCCCAGACCCCTTGAATTTTGGGTCCAGCGGGCTCGGCCGCCTGGCCTTCCTTATTGTTTCGCGCCGAAATCTGGAGCCACGCCATGGCAATGCGTCTTTCGGCCCATATGACGGTGATGCAGAACGCCGCCCAGCGTGCCTCCAAGCGGCTGTTGCGGGATTTCGCCGAGGTGGAACAGCTCCAGGTCAGCGTTAAGGGTCCCGGCGATTTCGTCAGCCAAGCCGACCTGCGCGCCGAGCAGTCGATCCGCGACGATTTGTACAAGGCGCGGCCGGGCTATGGTTTCCTGATGGAGGAATCCGGCGCCTCGGGCACCGACAACTGGACCTGGCGCTGGATTGTCGATCCGCTGGACGGCACCAGCAATTTCCTGCACGGCATCCCGCACTGGGCGATCTCGATCGGGCTGGAGCGGCGGTTGCAGGACGGCAGCAGCGAACTGGCGGCCGGCTGCATCTATGCCCCGGCGGTGGACGAGATGTTCTGGGCGGAGAAGGGCGGCGGCGCCTATCTCAATGAGCGGCGGCTGCGGGTATCGGCACGCCGCGACCTCAAGGAGTCGATGTTCGCCACCGGCATTCCCTTCGCCGTGGTCTCCGCACAGCGGCGGCTGGCGTTCGCCCGCACCCTGGCCACGTTGATGCCGCAGGTGGCCGGGATCCGGCGCTTCGGCGCCGCGGCGCTGGACCTCGCCTGGGTCGCCGCCGGACGCTACGAGGGGTTCTGGGAGCTGGGGCTGAAGCCGTGGGACATGGCGGCCGGGCTGCTGATCGTGCGCGAGGCCGGCGGCTATGCCTCCGACCCCCATGGCGACGACCCGATGGCATCGGGCGACGTGGTGGCGGCCAATCCGCATCTGCATGCGGCACTGCGCGAGGCGGTGGCCGACGGCGTGGCTGCCGCCACCCGTTCGGCCAGCGCCTAGGCCGGCTTGCCCATGCCTGGGTGGGTTGCCCATGCTTGGGTGGATTGATTGAGCAGGCGCGCCGGCTCCGTTAGGGTGCGCCGGCCCATGCGAAACCGTGTTCTCCTGCCGTTCGGACTGATCTTGCTGCTGGCTGCCGGCGATGCGGCGGCACAGGCGCGGCTGGACCGGCGCGCGCTGGACGAGCTGTCGCCGCCCGTCACCGCGCCGGCGCCGGCGACGGCGCCGGCGCCGAAGGTGAAGCCCGTTCCGCCGGCACGCCAGCGCGCCCAGCCGTCGCCGGTGGCCAAGCCAGCCCCGCCCGCGCCACCGGCGACCACCTCCGCCCCCGCGCCCACCATGCCCGACGCACCCGATCCGCCGCCCATCCTGGCGCCGCCGACAACGGCCGCGGACACGGTGGCAACCCCCGACCCGGCGGCAATCCCGGCAGTCGAGGCACCGCCGCCGCTGATGCCGCTCGCCCCCCCTGCCCCGCCGGTGATCCCGCCGCCATTGGCCGTGCCGAGCCGGCCAGCGGCGCCGGCCCCGGTGCTGGAAGTGGCCGACGACGCACCGGGCGAGGCAGTGCGCATCGACGAAGGCTGGCGCATCACCTTCGGACCCGGCAGCGCGGTGCTGAACCCGGCCACCGCGCGGGCGCTGCGCGAATTGGCACGCAGCCTGCCGGCGCAGGCCAGCGTGACCGTCTCGGCCTTTGCCCCCGGGACAGTCGAGGACCCCTCCACCGCGCGGCGGCTGTCGTTGTCGCGGGCGCTGGCGGCGCGCGGCGCGCTGATCGCCGAGGGCGTGGCCTCGCCGCGCATCGTGGTGCGGGCGCTGGGCGCCAGCATGCCGGCGATCGCCGCCGGGCCGGCAGACCGCGTGGATATCGTCATCTCCACTCCCGCATCGCAGGCAAGGCCCGCGCCATGACCCGCCCGACCAAGTTCCTGTTCCGCATGATCGTCTTCCTGGTCCTGGTGGCCGGCGTCACGGCATTGCTGTCCGGCGAGCTTTTCGTGGCATTCACCGCCAATCCTCTGCTGAACGGGGTGATCGCCGCGGTGCTGGCGGGCGGGGTGTTGTGGAACATCCGCCAGGTGGTGCGCCTGACGCCGGAAGTGACCTGGCTGGAGACCTTCCAGCGCAACCGGCCGAGCCTGGCCGCCCTGCCGACGCCCAAGCTGCTGTCGCCACTGGTCAGCATGCTGGCCGCCCGCGACGCGCGGCGGATCGATCGAACGGCGGGGGACGGCGCGCGCTTCACCATCTCGGCCCAGGCGATGCGCTCGATGCTGGACACCATCGCCTCGCGGCTGGACGAAAGCCGCGAATTGTCGCGCTACATGATCTCGCTGCTGATCTTCCTCGGCCTGCTGGGCACGTTCTGGGGGCTGCTGCTGACCATCGCCGCGGTGGCCGACGTGATCGGCGGCATGTCGGTGGGCTCGGGCGACATCAATGCGCTGTTCGAGCAGCTGAAGGTCGGGCTGGGCAAGCCGTTGCGCGGCATGGGCACGGCGTTCTCCGCCTCCATGCTGGGCCTCGCCGGCTCGCTGGTGCTGGGGTTCCTGGACCTGACCGCCGGCCAGGCGCAGAACCGCTTCTACAACGAGTTGGAGGAATGGCTGGCCAGCCTGACGCGCGTCTCCTCCGGGGTGCTGGGGGCCGAGGGCGAGGGCTCGGTGCCGGTCTATGTCCAGGCGCTGCTGGAACAGACGGCGGAGAACATGGAGGGGCTGCAACGCACCCTGGCCCGCGGCGAGGACGACCGGCGGGAGGGGACGACCGCGATCCTGGGCCTGACGGAGCGGCTGAGCGCGCTGTCGGATACCATGCGGGCGAACCAGCAGCTGATGCTGCGCATCGCCGAAAGCCAGCAGGCGCTGGCCCCGGCGCTGGCGCGGATGGCCGAGGCGCGCGAGCATATCGGCGACGACGTGGCACGCGCCCATCTGCGCAACATCGAACTGTACCTGCAACGCCTGCTGGCCGAGAGCGAACAGGGGCGCAGCCAGTCCACCGCCGAATTGCGCAACGAGATCAAGATCCTGACGCGCACCATCGCGGCGCTCGCCGCCGAACCGCCGCGGTAGCCGGCCATGGCACTGCGCCGCCGCAGCGCCGGGCATGGCGAGGGGTTGAACCCCTGGCCCGGCTATGTCGATGCGCTTTCGACGCTGCTGATGGTGATCATCTTCGTGCTGCTGGTGTTCGTGCTGGGGCAGGCCTTCCTGTCCGTGGCGCTGACCGGGCGTGACCGGGCGCTGGACCGCGTGAACCGCCAGATCAGCGAACTCTCCGATCTGCTGTCGCTCGAGCGCAGCCGCTCCGGCGAGTTGCGGCTGGCCGTGGCGCAGCTGAACCGCGACCTGACCGCCGCCACCGCCGCGCGCGACACGCTGGCCCAGCGCCTCACGACCTTGCGCACCGACCAGCAGCGCGCCCAGTCCGAGCGCGACCAGGCCCTGGCCGAGCGCGACCGGCTGTCGGCACGGCTGGCCGACGCCGAGGCGCTGGTGAAGGCGGCGCAGGCACGCAGCAGCCAGCAGCTCACCCAGGGCTCCGACCTCGCCCGCCAGGCCGACGCCGCGGCCCAGGCGGCGGCCACCACGGCGGCCCAGCTCGCCACCGCCCGCCAGGAGCTGGAGGGCGCACGGACCGCGCTGGATGCCAACCGGCGCACGCTGGAAGCCACGCAGCAGGACCTGCTGACCGCCCGCAGCGCGTTGGCCGCCGCGCATCGCGAGCTGGCGGCAACGCAGGCACGGGTGGCGGAAATGCAGGCCCAGGCGCAGGCGCTGGACCGCACCGTGCGCGCCGACCGGGCGACGATCGAGGCGCGGCTATCCGACCTCGCCCGCATGGCCGAGCAGATGCGCGCGCTGACGGCGTTGCGCGACGAACTCGAGAAACAGGCCCGCGAGGCCGCCGCCCAGGCCACCACCGAGGCGCAGCAGCGCGAAGCGGTCGCCGCCCAGCTGGCCGACGAGCGGAAGCTGGGCGACAGCGCCCGCGCCCAGATCGCCCTGCTGAACCGCCAGGTGGAGGAATTGCGCACCCAGCTCTCCGCCGTCGGCCGCGCGCTGGAGGTCTCGGAGGCATCGGCGCGCGACAAGGACGTGCAGATCACCAATCTGGGCCAGCGGCTGAACGCTGCCCTGGCGCAGAAGGTGGAGGAGTTGCAGGGCTATCGCAGCGAATTCTTCGGCCGGCTGCGCGAGGTGCTGGCCAACCGGCCGGGCATCCAGGTGGTGGGCGACCGCTTCGTGTTCCAAAGCGAGGTGCTGTTCCCGGTCGGCAGTGCCGAGCTGTCGCCGACGGGAATGGAGCAGATATTCCGCCTGGCCGACACGCTGCGCGACGTGACCAAGGCGATTCCGCCGGACGTGAACTGGCTGCTGCGGGTGGATGGCCATGCCGACCGCCAGCCGGTGGCCGGGGCCCGCTTCGCCAGCAACTGGGAACTGTCGGCCAGCCGGGCGATCACGGTGGTGAAGCTGCTGGCGCTGGCCGGCATTCCCGCCAATCGCCTGGCGGCGACCGGGTTCGGCGACAACCAGCCGCTGGACGACCGCGACACGCCAGAGGCCTATGCCCGCAACCGGCGCATCGAACTGCGCCTGACCGACCGATGAGCGCAGGGCCGGGCCAGCCGCGCTTCTGTTCATTTTATGTTCCGGAAATCATGACAGTCATTTCATTTTCGGGTCATGAAACCGAAACAATAGCCTGCTGTTCATATTTTGTGCCGAAGCTGGCCCTTGACCCGAAGCTGGCGGAGCCGACGAAATGCGATCGCTGAAAGTGCTGCTGTCGCGCGCGGGCATCATGCTGGTGGCACTCGACACGGCGCTGCTGCTGCCCGCCTGGCCGGTGCTGCTGTGGCTGGTGAGCCCCGAGCACTGGCAGGCATTGCTGTTCGAGCCGGCGCTGGCGGTGTTTCCGCTGGCCCAGGTGACGCTGCTGTACGCCTTGGGGCTGTATCGGCGCGATGCCATCCTGTCGCTGCGGCGCGCCTTGCTGCGGCTACCGCTGGTGGTGGGGCTGGGTGCGCTGGCGAGCGGTGTGGTGCTGCTGGCGGTGCAGTGGCTGTGGCCCGGCACGGCGACGGTGGATGTGACCGATCTGTGCAGCGCCGCGATGCTGGGCTTTGCGCTCTGCGCCACGCTGGCCCGCGTGGTGCTGTTCCTGCTGCTGCGGCGCGGCGTGTTCCGCCGGCGCATCATGGTCGTGGGCGCGGGGCAGCGTGCCGCCGAGCTGATCGCCATGATCGGCCAGCACGCCAGCGCGCCACAATTCGACCTGGTGTTTGTCCACGAGCCGGCGCTGGGCCCGCGCGAGCCCGAGCTGGGCCGCGGCGCGCACCAGACCGTGGTGCTGGCCAGCGACAGCAACTACCTCCAGCTCGCCACCGCGCATGACGTGGACCAGATCGTGGTGGCGCCCGACGAACGCCGCGGCATGCGGCTGGAGCGGCTGCTGGACTGCAAGAAGAACGGCTTCCCGGTGGTGCAGCACCTGGAATTCGTGGAGCGGGAGGCGCGGCGGGTGGACCTGAACCGCATCGAACTCGGCTGGTTCCTGTATTCCGACGGCTTCTACTTCGGCCCGCTGGACCGCGCGCTGAAGCGCATGCTGGACATCGCCGTCAGCCTGGTGATCCTGCTGTTCGGCAGCCTTCTGCTGCTGCCCGCGGCGATCGCGATCAAGCTGGGCGATGGCGGGCCGATATTCTACGCCCAGACCCGCGTCAGTCAGGGCGGCCGGCATTTCCGCATCCTGAAGCTGCGCACCATGCGCGTGGATGCCGAGCGCGGCGGCGCGGTCTGGGCGGCGACGGCGGACAGCCGCATCACCCGCACCGGCCGCTTCCTGCGCCAGACCCGCATCGACGAGCTGCCGCAGCTGATCAACGTGCTGCGCGGCGAAATGTCGCTGGTGGGGCCACGCCCGGAACGGCCGGAATTCATCGGCGCGCTGATCGAACAGATCCCGCTCTACGACGAGCGCCACACGGTGAAAGCGGGGCTGACCGGCTGGGCGCAGATCAACTACCCCTACGGCGCCTCGATCGAAGACACCCGGGCCAAGCTGGGCTACGACCTGTACTACGTCAAGAACTTCTCCGTGGCGTTCGACCTGCTGATCATCCTGCAGACGCTGCGCGTGGTGCTGTTCCCCAGCGGGGCACGGTAGCCCCCCGGCTCAGCTTTCCTCCCCTTGGGCCTTCAGCCGCAGGGTCTTGAGGCGTTCGGCCGCGCCGGGCAGCCGGGGGGCCAGCTCGATCACCTTCTCCCAGGCGCGCAGGGCGCCGGTGGCATCGCCGCGGGCTTCGGCAATGCGCGACAGGGTTTGCAGTGCGCCGAAATGCCGCGGTTCGCGCTTCAGCACCTCGGAGATATCGGCCAGCGCGCCGCGATAGTCGCCCAGCGTGGCGCGCGCCGTGGCGCGGCGGTTGTATGCTTCCATGTACTCGGGGTCGATCACCAGGGCGGCGTCGAAATCGTCCAGCGCCTCCTCGTCGGCATCCTCGCGCAGGTTGCGGGTACCCTTGTTCAGCAGCAGCGCCGCCACCGGCGCGCCCGCGCGCAGCCAGGATTCGCGCAGCTTGGATTCAAGGATCGCCGCCGCCATCTCGGTGTCGGCCTTCTGCAGCGCATCCAGCAGCGCATCGGTCTCCCCCCGGCGGCCATCGGGGCGGGACTGCGGCGCGGTCGCCGGCGCCTGGGCCAGGGCCGGCAGCGGCACGAGCAGGGCGGCCAGGAGGAGCAGCATCCGCATGGTGCGATGGTGCCGCGCCGGCGGGGCGGGGCGCAAGCGGGAAGCTGCACTATGGTGCTGGCAGCCCCTCGGGCACCGGCCCGCCGGCCATCCAGTCGAGCAGTTCGACCGTATGCACCACCGGCAGCGCGTCGCCGGCCAGCTGCGTCATGCAGCCGATATTGCCGGCGGCGATCAGGTCGGGCTTCACGGCATGCAGATGGGCCAGCTTGCGCTCGCGCAGCCGCGCCGCGATCTCGGGCTGAAGGATGTTGTAGGTGCCGGCGGAGCCGCAGCACAGATGCGGTTCGGCGGGTTCGACCACGCGGAAGCCGGCGGCCTTCAGCAGGTCCTTCGGCTGGGCGGTGACCCTCTGCCCGTGCTGGAGGCTGCACGCGCTGTGGTACGCCACCGTCAGCCCCGACGCCGGCCGCGTCGGCGTGTAGCCGATGCGCGCCAGGAATTCGGTGATGTCCTGCGCCAGGGCGGCCACTGCCGCGGCCTTGTCGGCCAGCGGCGTCGATCGGAACATGAAGCCGTAATCCTTCACCGTGGTGCCGCAGCCCGAGGTGTTGATGATGATGGCATCCAGCCCGCCGCCATCGATCTCTCGGCTCCAGGCGGCGATGTTGGCGCCGGCACTGGCCATGGCCGCGTCATGGTGGCCCATGTGGTGGGTCAGCGCGCCGCAGCACCCCGCCTCCTTGGCCACCACCACCTCGATGCCCAGCCGGGTCAGCAGGCGGATGGTGGCATCGTTGATCGCGGGGTCCAGCACCTGTTGCGCGCAGCCGGCCAGCAGCGCCACCCGGCCGCGGCGCGCCCCGATGGCGGAATGCACACGGCTGCCGTCAAGGGGGCTGCGGCCGGGAATGGTCTTCGGCGCCAGCTTCAGCATGGCGCGCAGCCGGCGGGCAAACGGGCCGTCGCCAGGGATCAGGCCGGCGAAGGGGCGGACCAGGCTGGCCCCCATCAGCGCGGCGCGCATCCGGTTGGGGTACGGCAGCACGGTTGCCAAAACGGCGCGCAACCAGCGCTCGTGCCACGGCCGCCGGTAGGTATCCTCGATATGGTGGCGGGCATGGTCCACCAGGTGCATGTAGTTCACGCCGCTGGGACAGGTCGTCATGCAGGACAGGCAGGACAGGCAGCGATCGACATGGCGCACCACCTCCTCGGTGGCCGGCCGGCCGGATTCCAGCATGTCCTTGATCAGGTAGATGCGCCCGCGCGGGCTGTCGAGCTCATCGCCCAGCAGCACGAAGGTCGGGCAGGTCGCGGTGCAGAAGCCGCAATGCACGCAGGTCCGCAGCTCCTTGTTCGACGAGGCGGTGTCGGGATCGCGCAACTGGTCGGCGGTGAAATGCGTCTGCATGGCTAGGAACTTGTCTTACACCGATCCACGGTCCGATTGCGATGGACCATTGCGCGGATCGCCTCGGATCCCTGCCATGTCACGCGGCTGCCTGGTGCAGCGTGGCAACGTCGCGGGCGGTGCGGATGGTCGCCCGCGCAGCCCTGACCGTCGTGAGACCGCGCAGGAGGACCTGCGGGATCCGTGGTTTGCGCTTGAGCATGCGCGCGGGAGGGGCCGGCCATGGCGGCTTCGGCCTGATCCGGCCAGAACGCGCCCGGACAGGCCCCTAGCGGTCCGTTGCCGACAGGCACTTCCGCCTGTCAGCTGAATCGGCCCGCCAAATCAAGCTGGTGCACCGGCGCAAGTTGACCCATCCGGGCGAGCCAGTGCGCTAGAGCCGGCCGGTCAGCAGCAGGATCACCACGATCAGCAAGACCAGCCCCAACCCGCTGCTGGGAAAATACCCCCAGCCACGGCTATGCGGCCAGGTCGGAATGGCACCCAGCAGCATCAGGATCAGAACAACCAGCAGGACCGTGCCGAGCATGTGGAACACCTGTTCAAAGGGAGCGGGAAGCCGCCACCGGCATCATTTGCGGCGGGCGAATCCGATCAGCAGCACGCCGGCCAGCGCCGCGGTGCCACCGCCGACGAAATACATCATGGTCCGGTCGGTGTACCGCCCGGTCAGCACGTCGGCCACCTGCTCGACCGGCGCGTTGGAGGCGCGCACGCCGATCCACAGCAGCATGCCCCCCACCGCCAGCGCGACAACGCCAAGAATCTGCATCGGCTTCATTGCCCGCCTCCATCGCGCCGTCGCACCCCTGCGCCCCGCACGGCGCGGTCCTACTTCACGATCAGGTTGTTGCGCACCGACCGCACGCCCGGCACGGCGCCCGCAACCTGCCCGGCACGGGCCTTCACGCCCTCGCTTCCGACGAACCCGCTCAACTGAACGGAATTGCGAAAGGTCTCGACCCCGATCTCGAACGTCCGCAGCCCGGGCTCGGCCAGGATCGCCGCCTTCACCTTGGCGGTGACCGCGGCATCATCGACATACTCCCCGGTGGTCTCGGCGGTGCGGGTGGCGGCAGTACAAGCCCCGAGCGTGGTCGCCAGCGCAAGCGCGGCAGCCAGGTGCAGAATGCGGACATTGATCATGACGATGTTCCATATGGGTGCGGGCAGTATCGCGACCGCCCATCGGGGCAATCACGTCGTGTCGGTTCGACCGGCGGAAAATATCAACGCGACACGCAGTCCAGATCGCAACAATCGGCGGCGTCACATCTGGCAGGCGACAATCTCGATTGCACGACCTCAATAGCACGATTTTCCCTGCCGCGGGTAAAATGAATGTGAGCCAGATTATTCTATATTTTTGCTCAAGTCTTGAATTCTGTAAAATGACGTGTCGCGAAAAACAGGACCACCATCGCCGCTCCCCGTCGCGACCGCCCCCTCACGCCCGCCCCCTCACGCCATCTTGCCGCCACGCCACCCTCCCGCGCTACACTCCGCCCAGCAGGAGGCAACGCAAATGCCCGACTCCCTCGCCGCCGACCTCGAAGCCCTCGCCGCCGCCGCCGCCCGCGCCGACGCCCACCACGAATTCATCCCCAGGATCACCTGGCCCGCCGGCATCCGCATGGCCGTCAACGTCACGCTCGACTTCGACGCCATGCTGCTGCGCCGCCTGATGAACGAGCCCCCCAGCCAGCTCGCCAAGGGCGAATTCGGCGGCCGCGTCGGCATCTGGCGCATGATCGCCCTGTTCGACAGCCTCGCCATCAAGGGCACCGTCTTCACCCCCGGCCGCATCGTCGAACTCTACCCCGAGGCCCTGCGCCACGCCCACGCCGGCGGCCACGAAATCGCCGACCACATGTGGGAACATCACGTCCCGAAAGACCCCGCCCTCGAACGCGACCACCTCCTCAAGGCCGCCGCCGCGATCAAATCCATCACCGGCAAACCCCCCGTCGGCACCCGCTCCTGGCACAGCCAGAACCTCCTGCTCGACGAAGGCTTCATCTACAACTCGCACGGCCACGCCCACCACCTGCCGCACTACCTGCGCGACCCCGCCTCCGGCCGCCCGCTTCTGAACCTGCCGTTCCACTACGTCATCGACGACGCCATGTTCTACAGCTTCGCCTGGCTCGCCAGCCCCAACGCCGCCCAGCGCATCTCCGACCCCGACCGCGTCTGCGACATGTGGTGGGACGCCTTCCGCCAGCAGTACCAGCAGGGCGGCTACCTCAACATCTGCATGCACCCCTTCGTCTCCGGCCGGGCGCTGCGCGTCGCCATGATGGACCGCCTGCTCCGCCGCATGCAGGCCATGCCCGGCGTCTGGTTCCCCACCTCCGAACAACTCGCCCGCCACGTCCTCGCCACCCACCCTGCCCCCATGGCGGCGAAAGGAGCCTGACCCCATGCCCTGGAAACAAGGCTACACCATCTCCGACGAAATCGGCCTGCGCGACGGCGAACTCGCCTGGCCCGCCGGCGCCACCTGCGCCATCCAGGTGGTCATCGACCTCAACATCGCCAGCACCGCCGAGGGCATCACCGCCAAGGACCTCCAATCCGACGCCGCCGTCTTCGGCGCCACCGAAGGCCTCGCCCAACTCCGTGCCACCCTCGCCCGCCACACCATCCGCGCCACCGTCGCCGCCCCCGCCGTCCTGGCCAAGCTCCGCCCCGCCACCCTGAAATCCCTCGCCGCCGACGGCCACGAAATCGCCGCCGGCGGCTGGCGCGGCGAAGACGTCAGCACCCTCTTCCGCGACGAGGAATCATCCCGCCTCGCGCTGACCACCGAAACCCTCGCCGAAGCCACCGGGAAAAAACCCCAGGGCTGGTTCGGCCTCCCCCGCCAGTCCGACCCCTTCGCCGGCGGCACCACCAGCCCCCACACCATCGACCTGCTGCTCGACGCCGGATACGCCTGGTTCGGCAACGGCCAGGCCGACGACATCCCCCATTACTGGGTCACCGACGCGGCCACGAACCGTGCCCTCCTGACCCTGCCGTACCACTACCATTTCGACGACCAGTGGTTCTGCATGTTCCCCGGCAAGGGAACCGGCATGGAAAACCCCGACTTCCTCGCCCGCAACTGGCGCGCGGAATTCGCCGCCCAATACAGCCGCGGCCGCCACTTCCACATGGTCGTCCATCCCCAGCACATCGGCTGGGCCAACCGCATCCAGATGCTCGACGACTTCCTCACCCACCTGCGCCAGCACCCCGGCCTGTGGATCGCCACCGGCAGCGAACTCGCCGCCCACTGGGCCGCGCAGCACCCGCCACAAACCCATCTGCGCCTCGCGCCGAGCGTGTGGCAGGATTATCCCGGGAGTCTCAGTTAAAGGAAAAACAAGAATCTTCTTTCTCTGAAGAAAAAGAAGCAAAAAGACTTTTGTTCATTTGGACTCTCGGCAACCGTGCCTTACGAATGAAAGTTTTTTGGTTCTTTTTTTCAAAAAAGAACACCCTTCCTACACCACCTTCACCTCACCTCCCACCCGCACCGACTCCTCCGCCGCCAGGCACAACCGCACGCTCAGCGCCGCATCGGCTGCCGGCATCGGGCTCACGCCCGCCAGGAACCCGGCATGGCTGCGCTTCAGGTGCTCGACCAGTTCGAACACCTCGCCCGACCGCCCGAACCGCATCGTCTCCGCCGCCGCCCCGCCGCGCCGGATCGACAGCCCGGCATCGCTCTCGGTCACCCGCGCATCGCCCGCCGACCACCACGCCCGCAGCGCCCCGTCACTGCCGGCGATATCCAGCGCGCAGTGATGCTCGAACCCATCCAGCAGCTGCGTCACCGTGAAGAACGCCCCGCTGCCATAGCGCGCCGTCATCGCGATATTCCCGCCCAGCACCCCCGGCGTCGCCACCGCCTGCACGCTCTCCGGCGCGCCATGCCCGGCGAAATACCACAGCAGCAGGTCCAGGAAATGCACCGGCTCCTCCAGCACCCACGACCCCACCCGGGCCGGATCATGCCGCCACCCGCCGCTGCCGCCGCCGAACGGCCGCCGGAACAGCGAATACACCCCGGCCATCGGCACCCCGATCGCCCCGGACGCGATCTCCCGGTGGATCAGCTCCCACTGCTCGCTCACCCGCAGCTCGTGCACCACGCTCACCAGCTTCCCCGACGCCTTCTCGGCGGCCAGAATCCGCTCCAGCCCCTCCGCCGAGATCGCCAGCGGCTTCTCCACCACCACATGCCTGCCCGCCTCCAGCGCGGCGACAACCATGTCCGCATGCAGGAAGTTCGGCGCCACGATATCCACCACCGCGACATCGCCGGCCAACAGCGCGCCGATATCCCGGTGCACCCTCACCCCCGGAAACTCCGCCGCCGCCGCCGCCGCCGAGGCATCGCCATGCGCCACGATCCCCGCCAGCTCGGCGCCCGGCACCTGCCCCCAGCCACGGGCATGGAACTTCCCCCAGGCCCCGAACCCCACCACCCCGACCTTCATCCCCGCTCCCCCTGTTTCGCCGCCACCCAAAGCGCCTCCATCTCGTCCAGCGACGCCTCCGCCGGCCCGCGCCCCTCCTCCGCCAACGCCGCCTCCACCTGCCCGAACCGCCGCGCGAACTTCACGTTCGCCCCGCGCAGGCACGCCTCGGGATCGAGGTCGAGCTTGCGCGCCAGGTTGGCCAGCACGAACAGCAAATCCCCCATTTCATCCGCCAGCCGCACCGGATCGCCCCCGGCCAGCTCCGCCCGCAGCTCCGCCACCTCCTCGTCCAGCTTGTCCAGCACCGCCGCGGCATCCGGCCAGTCGAACCCCACCCGCGCTGCCCGCGCCGTCAGCTTCTGCGCCCGCGTCAGCGCCGGCAGCCCCACCGGAATCCCCGCCAGCACCCCACGCTCCGCCCGCGCCACCCGCTCGGCGGACTTCTGCTCCTCCCACGCCGCAATCTGCATCCCGGCATCCCGCGCCGCCGCCGCGCCAAACACATGCGGATGCCGCCGCACCATCTTGTCCGCAATCGCCCGCGCCACCTCGGCAAACCCGAAATGCCCCTCCTCCTCGGCCATCCGCGCGTGATAGACCACCTGGAACAGCAGATCGCCCAGCTCGTCCGGCAGGGCGGAAAAATCCCGCCGCGCAATGGCGTCCGCCACCTCGTACGCCTCCTCGATCGTGTACGGCGCGATGCTGTCGAAATCCTGCCGCACATCCCACGGACAGCCGGTCCCCGGCGCGCGCAGCGCGGCCATGATGTCCAGCAGGCGACGCAACTCGGTTTCCGGCACGCCAGCCTCGCAACTGTCAAATGAACCCATCTGCCCCGCCTGCCTCACCATCGCTGCCCGTGCAGCATTCCCGCCGCCCCCCGCTCGCGCACCGCCGCGAAGCGCGCATGCCGCCCCGCCACGTCGGCCAGGTCGGCCGGCGTCGTCACATGCCGCTCGGCGTCGCTCAGCACCAGGTCGGCATGGCGTTGCAGCGTCCGCACCCGCTCCGGCGTCGCCTCGCCGGCGAGCACGAAGGTCAGCACCTCCAGCATGCGGATCAGCACCGCCGGGCTGCTCTTCGCGTTCTGGCGGATCATATGGAACATCGCGTCCACCAGCCCGTCATACTCCGTGCACGGCACCACCAGCACCGCCTTGCCATCCCGCGTCTCCACCGCGCTGGCCAGGTGCAGCCGCGCCATGTCGCACAGCGCCGCGCCCAGCCGGTCCAGCACGCTGATCGCGGTATGCGGATCGTTGACCCCCGGCGACAGCGCCCTCACCGCCACCTCCACCAGCTGGCGCAGGGCGATCTCCAGATCCGCCGAGCTCAGCCGCTGCCGCCCCAGCGCGGTGGCCTCGATGATCGCCCGCCCCACCCCATCCACCTCCGGCTGCGCCAGCGCGATCGGCGTGTCGGGAAACACGTAGTCGCCGGCCCCCACCAGCAGCCGGATCGCGGTGCCATGCCCTGCCGCCCAATCCGCCAGCCCCGCCAGGTCGATCTCCTGCAGGTAGCCGCTGCGCGGATCCACCACCACCGCCGCCCCGGCCCAGAACCCGACCGGCGGCGGTGCCGCCTGCGGCGCATCGCTGGAAAGCCGGCGCATCGCCGCCTCCAGGTCGTCGCTCACCAGCGCGATCACCGTGTCCACGTTGATCCGCCCGGCCATATGCCCCACGAAATACACCAGCATCGCCACGCTGAGGAAGGCGAGCCCGATCGCCACCGTCAGCGCCGCCCCCGGCACGAAATCGCCCTCGTCGCCGCTGCGGATGGCGGCCAGCACGGTCAACGCATAGGCGAACGCGCCCAGGAAGCTGCCCAGCGTCGCCTGGTTGCCGCGGTCGTGGGTGAAGTTGCGCAACAGCCGCGGCCCCATCTGCCCGGCGGCCAGCGACAGCGCGGCGATGGTGATCGAGAACACCGTGCCCGCCACCCCGATCGTGGACGACGCCACCACCCCCAGCAACGTGCGCGCCCCGGTGCCGCCGCCGGTATAGGCCCAGCCGCTGGCCAGCAGCCAATGCGGCATGCCGGCCCGGTCCAGCGCCAGCATCGCCTCGGCCAGCAGCACGGCGCCCAGCACCATCGCCGCCGGCAGCAGCCAGAACACCTCGGCCAGATCGGCGATCAGCTTGCGCAGCCGGGCGGTCACGGCGTCTCCTGTACGCGGATTGCCACGCCAGCTTTGCCCCTCGAATCCCTTTGTGAGAAGCCCATGTCCGACCCCAGGCTATTTTCCGCCCCCGCCGCCCGCAACCGCGACCCCATCCTCGCCGTCCTGCGCCGCCTCGCCCCGCCCACCGGCACCGTGCTGGAAATCGCCAGCGGCACCGGCGAGCACGCCGCCCACTTCGCCGCCGCCCTGCCCGGCCTCGCCTTCCAGCCCTCCGACCCCGACCCCACCCGCCGCGCCAGCATCGACGCCTGGTGCGCCGCCCTGCCCAACGTCCGCCCCGCCATCGCGCTGGACGCCGCCGGCCCCGACTGGCCGCCCGGCCCCTACAACCTCGTCCTGTCCTGCAACATGATCCACATCGCCCCCTGGGCCGCCACCCAGGGCCTCGTCGCCGGCGCCGCCCGCGTGCTGGCCCCGGCCGGCATCCTGCTGCTCTACGGCCCCTTCCGCCGCGACTCCATCCCCACCGCCCCCGGCAACGAAGCCTTCGACGCCAGCCTGCGCGCCCAGAACCCCGAATGGGGCTTGCGCGACCTCGCGGCCGTGGACGCCCTGGCCCACCAGGCCGGCCTCACCGGCCCCACCATCATCGAAATGCCCGCCAACAACCTCTGCGTCGCCTGGCGCCGCTGACCCGCCGCCGCCGGCCCATCGCAAACCGCAAGGATCGGGCCGCCACGCTTGGATTCCTGGCGCCAAGCTGTAAACCTGTCCCCATCCGGAGGACCCCGCCATGCCCGCATACCGTTCCCGCACCACCACCCACGGCCGCAACATGGCCGGCGCCCGCGGCCTGTGGCGCGCCACCGGCATGAAGGACGGCGATTTCGGCAAGCCCATCATCGCCATCGCCAACTCCTTCACCCAGTTCGTCCCCGGCCACGTCCACCTCAAGGACCTCGGCCAGCTCGTCGCCCGCGAGATCGAGGCCTCCGGCGGCGTCGCCAAGGAATTCAACACCATCGCCGTCGATGACGGCATCGCCATGGGCCATGACGGCATGCTCTACAGCCTGCCCTCGCGCGAACTCATCGCCGACGCCGTGGAATACATGGTCAACGCCCACTGCGCCGACGCCCTGGTCTGCATCTCCAACTGCGACAAGATCACCCCGGGCATGCTGATGGCCGCAATGCGCCTGAACATCCCCACCGTCTTCGTCTCCGGCGGCCCGATGGAAGCCGGCAAGGTCGAGCTGAAAGGCCACAAGCGCGCCATCGACTTGATCGACGCCATGATCTACGCCGCCGACGACAAGTACTCCGACGCCGAGGTCGCCACCATCGAGCGTTCCGCCTGCCCCACCTGCGGCTCCTGCTCCGGCATGTTCACCGCCAACTCGATGAACTGCCTCACCGAAGCCCTCGGCCTCGCCCTGCCCGGCAACGGCACCGTGCTCGCCACCCACAGCGACCGCAAAGCCCTGTTCGAGGAAGCCGGCCGCACCATCGTCGAAATCACCAGGCGCCATTACGAGCACGACGACCCCTCCGTCCTGCCCCGCAACATCGCCACCTTCGAAGCCTTCGAGAACGCCATGACGCTGGACATCTCCATGGGCGGCTCCACCAACACCGTGCTCCACCTGCTGGCCGCCGCCCAGGAAGGCGGCATCCCCTTCACCATGGCCGACATCGACCGCCTCTCCCGCCGCGTCCCCTGCCTGTGCAAGGTCGCCCCCGCCATCGAGAACGTCCACGTCGAAGACGTCCACCGCGCCGGCGGCATCCCCGCCATCCTCGGCGAACTCGACCGCGCCGGCCTCATCCACCGCGACGCCGGCACCGTCCACGCCAAGACCATGGGCGAGGCGCTCGACGGCTGGGACATCGCCCGCAACCCCTCCCCCACCGTGCAAACCTTCTTCCGCGCCGCACCGGGCGGCGTCCCCACCCAGACCGCCTTCAGCCAATCCTCCCGCTGGGACGAGCTCGACACCGACCGCGCAAACGGCGTCATCCGCAACCTCGCCCATGCCTTCAGCACGGATGGCGGCCTGGCCATCCTCTTCGGCAACATCGCCGAGGAAGGCTGCATCGTGAAAACCGCCGGCGTGGACGACTCCATCCTGAAATTCAGCGGCCCCGCCCGCCGCTTCGAAAGCCAGGATGACGCGGTGAAAGCCATCCTCGGCAAGAAGATCAAGCCCGGCGACGTCATCGTCATCGTCTACGAAGGCCCCAAGGGCGGCCCCGGCATGCAGGAAATGCTCTACCCCACCAGCTACCTGAAAAGCACCGGCCTGGGCAAAGCCTGCGCCCTGGTCACCGACGGCCGCTTCTCCGGCGGCACCTCGGGCCTGTCCATCGGCCACTGCTCCCCCGAAGCCGCCGAGGGCGGCACCATCGGCCTGGTCGAGGAAGGCGACACCATCGAGATCGACATCCCCAACCGAACCATCCACGTCGCCGTCCCCGACGACGTCCTCGCCGCCCGCCGCGCCGCCATGGAGGCCAAGGGCGACACCGCCTGGCACCCCCAACCCCGCCCCCGCAACGTCACCCAGGCCCTCAAGGCCTACGCCGCGCTGACCACCTCCGCCGCCCGCGGCGCCGTCCGCGACGTCTCCCAACTCCGCCGCAAATAACCCGCCACTTCCCTCCCCCCGCGCTTCGCGGGGGATTGAGCCGCGAAGCGGATCAATGAGGGGGGGGCGCGCCTCACCCACCCAAGCCAAGCGCAGGGCTCTGCCCTGCACCCGCCGGGGCCGAGGGCCCCGGACCCCCAACCTCCAGCCACCGCGCCCCGATGAAACTGCATGAACGCCTGGTGATGTTCAGCGACGCGGTCTTCGCCATCGCCATCACCATCCTGGCCATCGAACTCCGCCCGCCCCACGCCGAACCCGACCACCTCGCCGCCGCCCTATGGGACATGGCGCCGAAAATCCGCTCCTTCGCCATCAGCTTCGCCGTCATCGGCCTCTACTGGCTCAGCCACGTCCGCCTGTTCCGCTGGGTGGCCGAAGCCGACCGAATCCTCATCCTCCTCACCCTGCTGATGCTCGCCCTGGTCAGCTTCCTGCCCTTCCCCACCGCCGTGCTCGGCGAAAGCGGCGCCCCCGTCGCCATCGTCTTCTACGCCGCCACCGTCGCCGCCGCCGGCCTGGTCCAGGCGGCCATGTGGGGCTGGGTCTGGCGGCACCCCAAACTCCGCCACCCCGCCATGCCCCCCCGCGCCCTGCTGCCCGGCCTCGCCCGCGCCCTGGCCACCGCCCTGGTCTTCGCCGCCACCATCCCGCTGGCCCCACGCCACCCCACCGCCGCCCTCTTCGCCTGGCTCGCCGTCCCCCCCATCCTCCTCGCCATCCGCCTCGTCTTCTGCCGACGCCCCCCCTGACTTCCCTCCCCCCGTCCTCCACGGGGGAAGCCGGAGGTGGGCGCTAACCCACGGGAAAAACCCTCCCGAAAAATCCTCCCGAAAAACCCCCCCGAAAAACCCCTCCCGAAAAACCCCTTGGCGCGCCCTCCAATAACGAACGTATTTGCCGAAATACCCAACCCCGCCGGGTCCGGGGCACCTGCAAGCTGATGGACTCCGCTTGCAGCGAATAACACAGTTAGTTATTATTCGCGCCAATGACCCAGGCACCCACCCCCCTGCACCAGGCTCTTGCCGGCATCGCCGCCGCCCTGCGCGCGCCGTCGGTCGCGGTCGACCAGGCGCATGCCGCCCTGGTCGCCCTGGTCATCGCCCAGTTGCAGCGCCTGTTCGCCCGGTTCGAAGACCTGTTCGCGCAATGGCGCGCCGGCACCCTCGCCCCCGCAAGCCCCGCGCCGCCGCGCGCGCCGGCCACCCCCATCCGCCCGCCGGCCGGCCCGCCCGCATCCGCCCCGGGAGATCGCACCCGCCCGCGCCGCGCCGCGCGCGCATGCCCCCGCCGCGCGCAAGCCCTGCCGCCATCGCCCCGCCGGGCGCCGATGCGCCATGCGCCGCACCCCGCCCCGCCTGCCCGCCACCCGCCTGCCCGCCACCCGCTTTGCCGCCACCCGCCGGCCGCGCCACGCGCCCGCGCCACACGCCCCCGCCCGACCGGACCGCCGCTTTTTTCGCCCCCCTGCCCGTCCTGCCGGCTTGCGGCTATTTCATTACGATATCAAAATATATCGTCGCGGCACCTCAATCCCCCCGCAGCGCGAACGCCGCCTGCGCCGCCGGCCGCGCCATGGCATCGGCATACCACTCCCGCGCCGCCGGCT
>JADLHF010000092.1 GCA_020848935.1 Acetobacteraceae bacterium | reverse complement strand
GTGGTCATGAGCGGTCTCCCCGCACGAGTTCGATATAGCCGAGGCCGGTGATCGCCGCCGTCCAGCCGGGGCCGACCAGGGTGGAGGTTTCGTCCTCGGCGATGATGGCGGGGCCGGCGATGGCGGCACCGGGCGGCAGTGCCGCACGGTCGTGCACCGCCCAGTTCAGCACGTCGCCGGAGACGCTGTCGCGCACGCGCTGGGTGCGGGCGGCGATGGGGACCGAACGCTGCGGCGCCATGGCGGCGGCCGGGGGGCGGTCCGCCACGGTGGCGACGACGACGGCATAACTCATGATCTCGACATCCGAGCCCGGCACCGGCCGGTCGTAGAAGCGGCTGTACTCGGTCTCGTAGGCGGCGCGGATGGCGGGCACGTCGGCCGGCGTCAGCCGGCGCGCCGGCAGGGCGACCGGAATCTCGTGGCCCTGGCCGACATAGCGCATGAAGGCGATGCGGCTCTGCGTGGTCGGCGCGCCGAAGCTGCCGGCGGCCACCACCGCCTCGGCCTCGGCCACCATGTCGGCCAGCAGGGCGTTCACGGCGGCGACGTCGAAGCTGCGGAAGCGCTGGTACAGGCTGCGCACCACCTCGTATCCCACCGGGGCGCGCAGGAAGCCGATGGCGCTGCCCACCCCGGCGCCGGAGGGTACCAGCACGCGGGAGATGCCGATCTTCTCGGCCACGCGGTAGCCGTGCACCGGGCCGCCGCCGCCGAAGGCGATCATGGTGCGGCCGTCATAGGATTTTCCGGACTCGATGGCATGGACGCGGGCGGCGTTGGCCATGTTCTCATCGACCATTTCCACCACCGCCAGGGCGGCCATGTCGGGCGCGAGGCCGAGCTGCGCGCCGATATGGGCGCCAAGCGCGGTGCGGGCGGCGGCTTCGTCCAGCACCATGGTGCCGCCGGCGAACCGGGTGGGATCGTAGCGGCCGAGGGCCAGGTTGGCGTCGGTCACCGCCGGGCGGGTGCCGCCCTTGGCGTAGCAGGCCGGGCCGGGCATGGCACCGGCGCTTTCGGGGCCGACGCCGATGCGGCCGAGGCTGTCCACATGCGCCAGGCTGCCGCCGCCGGCGCCGATCTCGACCATCTCGATCACCGGGATGCGCAGCGGCAGGCCGGAGCCGCGGCGGAAGCGGCCGACGCGGGCGACCTCGAAACTGCGGGAGGTCTGGGGGCGGTAGTCGTCGATCAGGCAGATCTTGGCCGTGGTGCCGCCCATGTCGAAGGACAGCACGCTGGGCAGGTTGCACTGGCGGGCGACGTGGGCGGAGAAGATGGCGCCGCCGGCGGGGCCGGATTCGACCAGGCGGATGGGGAAGCGGCAGGCGGTCTCGATGGTGGTCAGGCCGCCGCCGGACAGCATCAGGAAGACCGGGGCGCCCAGCCCGATCGCCGTCAGCTCGGCGGCCAGCCGGGTGAGGTAGCGGGCCATCAGCGGCTGGACATAGGCATTGGCGGCGGTGGTGGAGAAGCGTTCCCACTCGCGCATTTCGGGCGAGACTTCGGATGAGAGCGAGATCGGGATGTCCGGCAGGGCAGCGGCCAGGATGGCGCGGGTGCGCTGTTCGTGGGCGGCGTTGACGAAGCTGTGCAGGAAGCCGATGGCGATGCTCTGCACCTGTTCGCGTTGCAGGGTGGGGACCAGGGCGCGGATGGCGGCCTCGTCGAGCGGCAGCAGGACATGGCCGGTGTTGTCGAGGCGCTCGGGCACCGGCAGGCGCAGGTGGCGCGGCACCAGCGGTTCGGGGAGCGTGATGTTCAGGTCGTACTGGTCGTAGCGGCTCTCGTTGCCCATCGCCAGCACATCGCGAAAACCCTGGGTGGTGAGCAGGGCGGTGGTGGCGCCCTTGCGCTCGATGATGGCGTTGGTGGCCAGGGTGGTGCCGTGGATGACGATGGATATGTCGGCCGGGGCCAGGCCGGCGGCGGCGAGGATGGCCTGGACGCCTTCCATCACCCCCTGTTCCGGGGCGGCCGGGGTGGTGAGCACCTTGATGGTGGTGCGCTGGCCGGCGTGCTCAAGGGCGAGGTCGGTGAAGGTGCCGCCGATATCGACGGCGAGGCGGGCAGAAGCCATGGCGGGCGTGATCCGTTCAGGGGTTGGGCAGTCAACCGGGGCGCGCGTTCGATGGCAAGGGTGGCGGGGCTGTGGCATGACGGGGCATGGACCTTGAGAGCTATCTGCCGCCGACCTGGCGCCGGGCGTTTCGTACGGCGGTGACGCTGGTGCTGATCGCGCTGTACGCGGCGGTGGCGGCGCCGACGGTGGCGACGATGCTGCTGGCGCTGCGGGCGAACGGGGTGACCGCCGAACTGCCGCTGGCGGTGCTGCTGGCGCCGCTGAGCATCGTGCTGGCCGGGCCGGGGGTGTTCGTGCTGGGGCTGGTGTTCGGCTGGATGCTGCTGGGGCTGGCGCGGCTGGGCACGAATGGGGTGGCGGCGCGGGTGGGGCTGGCGGTGCTGGTGGCCACGGTGGCGTGGTGGCTGCACGAGCCGCTGCCGGGCGCCGTCGCGGCGTCGTCAGGGTTCGGCGACTGGCTGGTCTGGGCCGCCAGTGCGGCGGCCGCCGCGCTGATCTTCACGCGGGGCTGGGTGGCCCACCGGATCGCGTTTGCCGACCGGGAGGACTGATGATTGCGTGGCGATCACACGATATTTGTTTTGATTTCGTAACAATTTGGGCGTGCGTGGACGATGGCAAACGGCGTGGCGATCCGGCCTGCTGGCGGGCCGGGGCCGGCGCGCGGCCAGGGGGTGGGGTGGGGCTGCGCCGGGGCGGGCCGGTTCGGCCGTGCGGTGTGCGCGGGCGCGGCGGCGCGGGTGGGGGTGGTGGCGGCGGACGCGGATGCGCAGCGATGGCGGATGCGCGGGCGGCGCGGCGCGCGGCGGGACTGGCGGGCCGGGGCGAGGGATTTCCGGCGGGCGGCGGCGCGGTGGGCCGGACCGGGGTTGCCCGGGGCGGAGAGCTGGCCGGCCTGCCAGAGCTCGACCAGGTGTTCGAAGCGGGTGACCAGCCGGGCGAGCGCGGTGAGGATGAGGGCGCGCAGCGTGGCGAGCAGCCCGTCATGGTCTGCTGCCGCCGCGCGCAGGTCGGCGGCGATTGACGCGATGTGCCGGTCCAGGGGCTGTTAGTTAGTTATTAACACACGACTAACATACACGGGTTTTGCGTCGCTGCAAGGGGGATTTTCCTGGATTCCGAAATTTTTCCTGGGCGGTGGGTTTGGAAGAGTCGCATGGCGCTGCGCTGATCCGACCTACGGCGTGGCGAAGCTTTTGGGTCGGCGGGGGCTGGATGGCGGCGGCAGCCCCGCTCTCGATCTCCCCTCGCGAAGTGCGGGGGGAGCGGTTCGAGGTTTTGTTCACAAGAAGAAGACTCTTTTCAGCTTGCTGCCTGCGCCGCCCAGCGGGTGATGATTTCGCAGCCGCGGGCGAAATCCTCGATGCGCATGGCTTCGTGGGGGTTGTGGCTGCCGTGCTGGTTGCGGACGAAGAGCATGCAGGTGGGCACGCCGGCCTGGGCGAAGGCGCCGGCGTCGTGGCCGCCGCCGCTGGGCATGGTGAGGTAATCGATGCCGAGTTCCTCGGCGGCACGGGAGAGGCCGCTGCGGATTTCGGGCGACATCGGGGTGGGTGGGCTGAGGGGGCCGCGTTCCAGTTCGAAGGTGACGCCGCGGCGGGCCTGGACGTCGGCGATGAGGCGGTCGATGGCGGCGTGGACGGCATCGATGGCTTCCACCGTGGTGCCGCGGATGTCGATCTGGAAGCGGGCCTCGCCGGGGACCTTGGTGAAGCCGGCCTGTTCGGTGGTGGCCATGATGCAGAAGGTGACCACCAGGCGATGGCCGAGGGTTTCCAGGTGCGCCCATTCGTCGTCCAGCCTTGTGGCGAATTCGGCGAGTGCGATGGCGGCGTCGCGGCGGTAGCGGCGGGGGGTGGCGCCGGAGTGGTTGTATTCGCCGAGCACGCGCCCGGTGCGGATGCGGCGCGAGCCGGGCAGGCCGGTGACCAGGGCGACGGGGATCTTCTGGGCCTCCAGCACCGGGCCCTGTTCGATGTGGAGTTCGACATAGGCTTCGATGCTGTCGGGCGGCAGGAGGCATTCGCCGCGGGCGACGGCGTCGGGGTCGAAGCCTTCCTCGCGCATGTGCTCGGCCAGCGCGCGGCCGCTGTCCAGGCGGGCGACCTGGAGGTGTTCGGGGGGGAGGCGGCCGAGGGCGGCGCGGCTGCCGGGCAGGCCGGAGGGGAACCAGGCGCCGCCCTCCTCGGCGCGGATGGCCAGGACGGTGATGTCGCGGGCGGGCTGGAAGCCGGCGTGCTTCATGCCGGCGACGGCGGCCAGGCCCGCGAGCACGCCGGCGGCGCCGTCGAAATTGCCGCCCTGCGGCACCGAATCCAGGTGGCTGCCGAGGATGATGCGCTTGGCCGCGCGGTCGCGGCCCGGCAGGGTCATCAGCAGGTTGCCGGCGGGATCGGTGCGGGTTTCCAGGCCGAGGCGCTCGGCCTCGCTGCGGACGATCTCGTGGGCGATGCGTTCGCCGGGGCCGTAGGCTTCGCGGGTGATGCCGATGCCGTCGAAGGTGCGCGCGCGCAGGGTGTCGAACAGGCGCGTTGCCAGGTCGATGTCGGGGGTGAGGTTGGGGCGCATCGTGGCTCTCCATCGGCGGGGTTGCCAGCGTGCCGGGGTGCGGGGCCTTTCGCAACCGGCACGCGGGCGGCATAAGGCCGGTTTCCTGGGAGATGCCCGATGGCAAAGCCGGTTCTGCTCGTCACCCGCCAATTGCCCGATGCCGTGGCCGAACGGGCGGCGGCGATGTTCGAGGCGCGGCTGAACCAGCCGGACGGGCAATGGGCGCCGGAGGAGATCGTGGCGCTGGCGCAGGGGGCGGATGCGATCCTGTGCTTTTCCACCGACCGTTTCCCGGCCGCCACCATTGCCGCCCTGCCCGCCTCGGTGAAGGCGCTGGCGACGTGCTCGGTGGGCTACGACCATATCGACATGGCCGCGGCGCGGGCGCGGGGGTTGCCGGTGGCCAACACGCCCGAGGTGCTGTCGGTGGCCACCGCCGAGATCGCCATGCTGCTGATCCTGATGGCCGCGCGGCGGGCCGGGGAGGGCGAGCGGCTGGTGCGGTCGGGCCAGTGGCAGGGCTGGGCGCCGATGCTGCTGCTGGGCACGCAGATCTCGGGCAAGCGGCTGGGCATCCTGGGGATGGGGCGGATCGGGCGGGAGCTGGCGAAGATGGCGCGCGGCTTCGGGATGGAGATCCATTATCGCAACCGGTCGCGGCTGGCGCCGGAGCTGGAGCTGGGGGCGGTTCATCACGACAGCGATGCCTCGTTCCTGGCGAACTGCGACGTGCTGGCGCTGACGGCGCCGGGGGGCGCGGAGACGGCGAAATGGCTGAATGCGGAGCGGCTGGCGCTGTTGCCGCGCGGGGCGATCGTGGCCAATGCGGCACGCGGCTCGCTGGTGGACGACGCGGCGCTGATCGCCGCCCTGCGTTCGCGCCAGGTGGGGTTCGCGGGGCTGGATGTGTACGAGGGCGAGCCGAAGCTGAACCCGGGCTATCTGGGCCTGGAGAACGTGGTGCTGCTGCCGCATATGGGGAGCTCGACCACCGAGACGCGCTCGGCGATGGGCGAGCTTTGCCTGGAGGCGATCGCCGGGGTGCTGGCCGGGCAGGCGCCGTGGAACCTGATCCCCTAGGCGGGCGGGCGGAAACGCGGCGGGCGGGCTGGCAAATCGCCGCCGGGCTTCCCAATTCGTCGGGCGAAACCGCGGGACAGGCGCCCGCGCAAGGGGGGGCTGGGGATGGCCAGGAACACGATCTGCATCTGGTACGACAAGGACGCCGAGGCGGCGGCGCGCTTCTATGCCGCGACGTTTCCGGACAGCGCGGTGACGGCGGTTCACCGCGCGCCGCTGGACTATCCGTCCGGCAAGGCGGGCGATGTGCTGACGGTGGAATTCACGGTGGCCGGGGTTGCCTGCCTCGGGCTCAATGGCGGCCCGGCCTTCAGGCACAGCGAGGCGTTCTCGTTCCAGATCGCCACCGAGGACCAGGCGGAGACCGACCGCTACTGGAATGCCATCGTGGGCAATGGCGGCCAGGAAAGCGCGTGCGGCTGGTGCAAGGACAAGTGGGGCGTGTCGTGGCAGATCACGCCGCGCGCGCTGACCGAGGCGATGGCGGCGGGTGGCGACGCGGCGAAGCGGGTCTTCGCGGCGATGATGGAGATGAGGAAGATCGACGTCGCCACGATCGAGGCGGTGCGGCGGGGGTGATGCCGGATTGCGGAGGGATTGAATTCCGGATGCGACTGCTGGGCCGGGGTTCTGCCGTCGCGGCCAAGCCCGTGGACCCCCATGCGTGGCGCATGGGGGTCCCGGAGGCTCGCTGCTTTGCGGACGGCAGTCGGCGCCCTGCTTCCCGCCGTTGGTGGGCTGATTTGGCCGACAGGCTGAGGGGCCTGTCAGCACCGGACCGCTAGTGCACTGACTCACTCGGATGGTGCAACATGCGTCAGTGCACTAGGGCGTGTCGTCAATTGAGCCAAATAGTTGCTGCGACGAGGTGTATGGCAGCAAGGAAGTTCCGCCTTGTTTTGTCGTAGCGTGTTGCAATGGCACGGAATTGTTTGATTTTGGTAAAGAAATT
>JADLHF010000091.1 GCA_020848935.1 Acetobacteraceae bacterium | reverse complement strand
GTCGGCGAAAGCGGCAGCGGCAAGACCACCCTGGCCCGCATCATCCTCGGCCTCACCCCGCCCAGCGCCGGCGACGTGCTGTACAAGGGCCAGAACCTCGCAACCCTCTCCGGCCCCCAGCGCCGCGCCTTCCGCCGCGACGTCCAGGCCGTTTTCCAGGACCCCTACGAGGTCTACAACCCGTTCTATCGCGTCGACCACGTGCTCACCACGCCGGTGAGGAAATTCGCCCTGGCCAAAAGCCGCGCCGAAGCCCGCACCATGATCGAGGGCGCCCTGCGCGCCGTCGGCCTGCGCCCGGAGGAAATCCTCGGCCGCTTCCCCCACCAGCTCTCCGGCGGCCAGCGCCAGCGCATCATGGTCGCCCGCGCCGTGCTGATGAAACCCAAGCTCATCGTCGCCGACGAACCCGTCTCCATGGTCGACGCCTCGCTGCGCGCCACCATCCTGGGCAGCCTGCGCGCCCTGACCGATGAGATGGGCATCTCGATCATCTACATCACCCACGACCTCGCCACCGCCTACCAGGTCAGCGACAACATCCTGGTCATGTACCGCGCCTGCGTCGCCGAAGCCGGCGAAATCGAACGCGTCGTCAAGCACCCCCAGCACCCCTACACCCAGCTGCTGATCTCCTCGATCCCCAAGGTCAGCACCACGCGCGACTGGCTGGCCGAAGACGGCGAACAGCCCATCGCCGCCCTGCGCTCGGCCAATGGCTGCCGCTTCGTCGAACGCTGCCCGGTGGCCATGCCCCAATGCGCCACCAACGTCCCGCCGCTCTACCGCACCGAACCCCACCGCGCCACGGCCTGCTTCCAATACGAAACCAGCCCCGAACTCCCGGCCGGGGCGCTCGATGATGTGCTGGTTGTCAGTCAGCCAAAATAAGAAAAACTCTTCTTTTTGTGAACAAAAAGAAGCAAAAAAAACTTTATTCATTTATATCGATAAATAGTATCCCCGGCTCTTTCCGCCAACCCGCGGCCATCCGGAGCGCAGCGAAGGACCCACGCTTTCGTCCCCGGAAGCTGACGATTCATGCCAGCCCGCGTTGACCCATGAAGTATGGGTCAACGCGGGCTGGCATGAGTCCTTGCTTTGCGCGCGGCCACCGGCCAGCCCCGCGCGCGATACCAGCCCATGTCGCGCGGGCCAACCGAAACAAGAGTTGGTATGATATAGGCGGCGCAGAACCCGCATAGCGATTATTTTCTTAAACGAACGAGGTCCAGGGGCTCGGCCCCTGGCGGGTCTGGGCGGAGCCCAGGCTTTGGCAGCACCGGGCAGTGCCCAGCCTCCGGCATCAATAATAAAACTGCTCAGCCGATATCACACTCCCGCCGCCGATCTTGGTGATCGTGCCCTGCACCATGTTCGCCACGATGTAGTTGAAGTTCGCCGCGTCCACTTCCCGGATCGAATCCGCATTGACGGTCGACAGGCACTTGTTGCCGTTGATCTTGCAGGCCAGTCCCGCCAGCTCGATGTCGGCCGCGTCCCCGATGCCGGCATCCAGCAGGTTGTTGGCGACGATATGGTCGGTGCCGTGAACCAGCAGGCCGCCATTGTTCAGCGCGATGTAGTTGCCTTCCACGATGCATTTCACGCTGGCGGCGGACAGCACGATGCCGCGGCCGGTATCGACGGTCGCGGCCACCTCGCCCTGGGCAATGCGCCACGAGCCCGCGCCATCCAGCTCCACCGCGTTGCCGCGGCAGGTCGTGAAGGAACAGCCCACCGCATGGCCCCAGTGCTGGTTGACCACGCGCAGCCCGCCGGTCTGGTTGTTGGTCGTGCAGCCCATCAGGTAGACCCCCTCGCCCGACGCGCCGTGAAGGCCGTCATCGCTGACCAGGAACCCCCAGCCGCCGCCGCTGTCGCAGAAGCAGTGGTTCGCCTTCACATCGCTGCTGGTGTCGATCTCGAACCCGGTGCCGCAATCCGCCGCGTGCACCTGCTCCAGCCAGACATTGTTGCACAGCCGCAGCACAACACCCCGCTCGAACAGCGAGAACTGGCAATCCTCGATGCGCACGTCGATCACCCGCGCATCCGCGTCGCGGCCGGCGAAGCGCAGCCCGGTGCCGGCATGGCCATTGGCGAAGAAGCTGATGCCGCGAACATGGACCGAGGTGGCGTTCTCCGTGATGTCGGCAATCTCCAGCAATGTCTGACCGTCGTCGCGGGAGAAGACGCGGGTGTTGCCGGTGCCGTCGCCCACCAGCGTCACGTTGTGATAGGTGGCGAGCGGCCCCACCAGGTAGTCGCCCCCCGGCAGATACACCGCCCGCTTGCCGCCGGGGGCGCGGCCAAGCGCGCGGCAGGTGTCGATCGCCGCCTGGATCGGCGCGGTGTCGTCGGAGACGAAATCGGCCTTGGCGCCGAAATCGCGCACCGAGATGTGCTGGCTGAGAAATCCGGACATGGCTGCTCCTCCGCACGGTGGCGACCCGAGGTTAGCGGGCGCCCGCCGGCCCGACGACGCAACTTGCCGTGACGGCGTGCGCCGGCCGGGAAAAATTTCCTTGGCGCGATTCTCCGGTTGGGTAGAATGACCGCAATGCCAACCCTCGCCACCCTGTTCTGCGCCATCCTCGCCGACCTGCGCGCCAAGATCGGCGCGCATCTCGGCCGCGATCGCACGCACGAAACCCTGCTCACCCTGGCCTGGCTGCGCATCGGCCGCATGTCCCAGCGCTTCCAGCGCC
>JADLHF010000090.1 GCA_020848935.1 Acetobacteraceae bacterium | reverse complement strand
GTCGCCCGCCCCGGCCGGTCGAACCGCGTGCCGTCCTGATGAAACCCGCTGCTGGTCCACGGCGTCACCGCCACCGCCATGCCGCCGTCGGCCAGCACGTGCGTTCCGGCCAGGTCGAAGGCGAAATCCGCCGTCCTCGGCCAGACATTGTCCCACTGCGTGGCAATCGCCGTCTCCAGCCCCTGGATCACGTCGCTATAGGTGCCGAAGGCCAGCAGGTCAGGATGCCACATCGGCCGAGCGCCGGCGTAGTCCACTTCGCGCACGAAGCCGGCGAACACCTCCAGCCAGTCCAGGATTTCCGCGCGAATGGCGGCATCGGCAAGCGGCAGCGCGGACATGCATCAATCTCCCCAGCTTCGGTCCAAGCCAGCCATCGCCGTGCCATGATTTGCGGGCACACATCAAGTGTGCTCGACAAACCCTTGTTGAACCGACGCGCCCGCGCTCGCTATGTACCGGCACCACGCCGCCATTCTCTTCGGGAGATCGCCATGATCCGCCTGGTCCTCGCAGGCCTGCTCGCCCTGCTGCCGCTGTTCGCCGCCGCCCCCGCCCGTGCCCAGACCGAACAGCAGACCCTGGTCGATCGTGCCACCCTGACGGTGCAGGAGATGTTCTCCGACAAGATCAACCCCGAAGGCCGCCGCCTGCTGAAGAATGCCAAGGGCATCATGATCTGCCCGCGCGTGTTCAAGGCCGGCTTCATCGTCGGTGCCCAGCTCGGCGCCTGCGTGCTGGTCGGCCACAACAACGGCGCCTGGACCAACCCGGCCTTCTACGGCTTCGGCAGCGGCAGCATCGGCTTCCAGATCGGGGTGCAGGACGCCCAGATCGCCTTCATCATCCTGACTGAAAAAGGCCTGGCCGCCTTGATGGACAGCCAGTTCAAGATCGGCGCCGATGCCTCGGTGGCGGTGGCCACCTTCGGCGCCGGGGTGTCCGGGTCCACCACCGCGGCCCTGCGCGCCGACATCGTCGCCTTCGCCCAGGCGCGCGGCCTGTTCGCCGGCATCGCGCTGGACGGCTCGCTGATCTCCCAGCGCAGCGAGTGGAATCTGGCCTATTACGGCCAGAACTTCTCGCCGCAGCAGATCGTGCTCGACCGCCAGGGCAACAACCCCGGCGCCGATCCGTTGCGCGAGGTGCTCGGCCAGCTCGCCGCCCAGTAACCCGGTAGCCGCGCCGCGCGCCAGGCGCTAGGTTCGGCCCCGATGAGCGCGCCCGCCCCGTTCTGGCAGACCAAGACCCTCGAGGAGATGTCCCGCGAGGAATGGGAATCGCTGTGCGACGGCTGCGGCCGCTGCTGCCTGCACAAGCTGCGCTACGACGAGACCGATGAACTGGGCTTCACCAACGTTGCCTGCCGCCTGCTGGACCACGACACCTGCCGCTGCACGAAATACGAAACCCGCCATCGCTACGTGCCCGACTGCGTCACCCTGACCCCCGCCGAGGTGCGCACCATCGACTGGCTGCCGCCGTCCTGCGCCTATCGCCTGGTGGCCCGCGGCAAGCCGCTGGCTTGGTGGCACCCGCTGGTCTCCGGCAGCGCCGAGACCGTCCACCAGGCCGGCATTTCGGTGCGCGGCCGCACGGTGGGCGAACGCGATGCCGGGCCGCTGGAACACCACCTTGTCGAGTGGCCCAACAAGCTGCCGCGGCCACGCAAGCCCAAACCCCAGGAGACCCCCTGATGCTCGCCAATGCCCATTTCGGCGGCGTGAATGCCGCGGTGCTCACCGCCATGCACGCCGACCTCTCGCTCGACCTCGACCGCATGGCCGCCCATTCGCGCTGGCTGCTGGCCAATGGCTGCAACGGCCTGGGCATCCTGGGCACCACCGGGGAGGCCAACTCGCTGGGCATTTCCGAGCGCATCGCGGTGATGGAGGGCATGGTCGAGCGCGGCATCCCCGCCGCCACCCTGCTGCCCGGCACCGGCACCACGGCCATCCCCGACACCGTGAATCTGACCCGCCGCGCCGCCGAGCTGGGCATCCGCGGCGTGCTGCTGCTGCCGCCGTTCTTCTACAAGGGTCCCTCCGAAGACGGGCTGTTCGCCTATTATTCCGAAGTCGCCCAGCGCGTCGGCGGCGACATCAAGCTGTATTTCTACCACTTCCCCGCCCAGTCCGCCGTGCCGATCACCCTGCCGCTGATCGAGCGCCTGCTGCGCGCCCTGCCCGGCAAGTTCCAGGGCATCAAGGACTCCACCGGCGACTGGGCCAACACCAAAAGCTACGCCGACGCCTTCGCCAAGGACGGCTTCGAGGTCTATTGCGGCGACGACAGCCTGCTGCGCGCCAACCTCGGCAACAACGGCGCCGGCTGCATCACCGCGGCCGCCAATGTCGGCTGCGCGGTCAGCCAGGCGGTCTACACCAACTGGGACAACGCCCAAGGCGAGGCCGCGCAAACCACGCTGACCGCCATCCGAAAGGCCGTCACCTCGGTGCCGCTGATCCCCGCGCTGAAATCCCTCGTCGCGCGCAATACCGCCAACCCCGCCTGGACCATCATCCGCCCGCCGCACCAGAAGCTGACCGCCGAGCAGGAGGGGAAGCTGTTCTCAGCATTTGATGCTTCGGGGTTCAGTTTGGCAAAGGCGGCGTAGGAGAAGGAAGGAAGACTCTTCTTTTTCTGAAGAAAAAGAAGCAAAAAGACTTTTATTCATTGTTCATTGTGGGGCACCGCCATGCCCCCATACTCCAATGAATGAAAGTTTTTTGGTTCTTTTTTTCAAAAAAGAACGTCCTTCCTCACACCACCGGCGAAGCGCCACCATCCACGTTGGTGGCGGTGCCGGTGATATAGCTGCCGGCGTCCGAGGCCAGGAAGCAGGCCAGGTTGGCGAACTCCTCCGCCCGGCCCATCCGCCCCAGCGGGATCGGCGCGCCGGTCTTGGCGATGTGCTCCTCCAGCGTGATGTTCTGTCCCTTGGCCACCAGGGCGGCATGACCGCGGGCCACCTGGTCGGTGACGATCAGCCCCACCAGCATGGCATTCACCAGGATGCCGTGCGGCGCGCCCTCGCCGGCCAGCACCTTGGTCAGCGCCATGCCGGCCGCGCGGGTGACATGGGTGGGGGCGCCGTTCGCCTTCGGGGCCTTGGCGCCGGTGTTCAGCACGTTGATCACCCGGCCCCAGCGGCGCTCCTTCATCTGCGGCCAGGCCAGGCGCACCAGGCGGATGGCGGCGAACAGCTTCAGGTCGATGTCGTCCTGCCAGATCTCGTCGGTGATGGTCTCGAACGCGCCGGTGCGCGACTGGCCGGCATTGTTCACCACGATGTCGATCCGGCCGAGCTGCGCCATCGCCGCGTCGTAGCCCGCCTTGATCGAGGCAGCGTCCGCCACGTCGCAGGCAATCGCGGCCACCTTGCCGGTGCCAACCCCGGCCAGGCTCGCCTTCGCCGCATCCAGCGGCCCCTGGCTGCGCGCCATCAACGCCACGCCATCGGCGCCCGACGCCAGGAAACGATGGGCCATGGCCAGGCCCAGACCCTTGGAACCGCCAGTGATCACCGCCGTGCGACCGGCCATCGAGATGTGCATCGTGTGTTTCCTCATTGTCGGTGGACGTGGATTTTAGCAAGGAAGATCTTCTTTTTCTGAAGAAAAAGAAGCAAAAAGACTTTATTCCATAAGCAAGAATTTAGCGCCTTAATGAATAGAAGTTTTTTGGTTCTTTTTTTCAAAAAAGAACAGCCTTCTATGCCGATCCACAGTACCGTCCCTCCTCCGCCAGCACCACCCCGGCCTTCATCACCAGCTTGCGCGCCGGCCGAGTGGCCACGGCTTCGGATTGGGTCTCGGCATCGACGGCCACGATGTCGGCGGCCGCCCCCACCGCCAGGCGATGCGCGGGAAGCCCGAGTGCCGTGGCATCGCTGCACAGCGCCAGTGCGACAGCGATATCGGCGTCGCTGCGAAAGCCCTGGCGCAGGGCAATCAGCAGCGCGCGTTCCAGCATGTCGCCATTGCCGAAGGGCGACCAGAGATCGCGGACGTTGTCGCTGCCGGCATGGATCACCACGCCGCGGGCGCGCAGGGCATGCACCGGCGGCACCGGCCCGGCGGAGGGCGAGGAGGTCAGGATGTGGACTCCGGCGGCGGCCAGGGCATCGGCGGTGGCGGCGAAGTCGTCGGCGTCGGTGGTGCCCAGGCTGAAGGCGTGGCTGACGGTGACGCGGTGCTGCATGCCGATGGCGATGGTGCGCGCGGCGATGTCGCGAAGCTGTGCGTTGCCGCCGGGGTCGCGGTCGTGAAGGTGGATGTCGATGCCGCGGTCGAAGCGCTGGGCGAGGCCGAAGACGATGTCCAGATGGGCGCGGGCGTCGCCGTCGAAGCTGGTGGGGTCCAACCCGCCGACCAGGTCGGCGCCCTCGCGCAGCGCCTGGGCCAGCAGGTCGGCGACGCCGGGGCGGGTGACGATGCCGGATTGTGGGAAGGCGACCACCTGGATATCGGCCTGGCCGCGGAAGCGGGCGACAAGTTCCATGGTGGCGTGGAAGTTGGCCAGGCCGTGCGCGTCGTCGATGTCGGTATGGGTGCGCAATGCCGTCGTGCCGCAGGCGATCATCTGGCGCAGCAGGTTGGCGCCGCGCACGGACACCGGCGGCAGGGCGGCGCGGTGGATGCGCTCGTTCTCCACCCGCTCGCGCACCGTGGCCGCGCCGCTGTTGGGCCGCCAGGGCAGGCCCCACAGGGTCTTGTCCAGGTGGACATGGCCATCGACAAGGCCGGGCAGCAGCAGCGCGCCGCCCAGGTCACGGCCCGGCCGGCCGGCCGCCGGCGTGATCGCGGCGATGCGGCCATCGGTGATGGCGAGATCGAGCAGTCCGGCGGTGCCGGCAATTCGTGCATTGGTCAGCAGCATCGTGGCAGTCTGGCCTTCCTGCCGCCGCGCGCCAAGGACCTTTGCGGGTGCGGCACGTGGCGGCTGACGTTCGGGCGGTGGGGAGGGGATGATGGCGCATATCACGACGGATGACGGGGTGCGGCTGTATTACGAGGAGACCGGGCGCGGGGTGCCGGTGGTGTTCGTGCATGAGTTCGCGGGGGATTTCCGGTCCTGGGAGCCGCAGTTGCGGCATTTCGGGCGGCGGTATCGGGCGATCGCGTTCAATGCGCGCGGGTATCCGCCGTCGGACGTGCCGGATGATCCCGGGAAATACTCGCAGGCGCGGGCGGCGGATGACATTGCCGCGGTGCTGGATGCGTTGAATCTGTCGCAGGCGCATGTGGTCGGGTTGTCGATGGGGGGGTTTGCGACCCTGCATTTCGGCTTCCGGCATGCCGGGCGGGCGCGGTCGCTGGTGGTGGCGGGGTGCGGGTATGGGGCGGAGCCGTCGGAGCGGGAGGCGTTTCGGGCGGAGGGGGCGAATACGGTGGCGTTCATCCGGGAGCATGGGATGGCGAAGTTTGCCGAGCGGTATGCCTATGGGCCGACGCGGGTGCAGTTCGAGAATCGGGACCCGCGGGGGTTTGCGGAGTTCGTGCGGCAGTTGGCCGGGCATGATCCGGTCGGGGCGGCGTTGACGCAGTTGGGGGTGCAGCGGGAGCGGCCGTCATTGTGGGATCTGGGGGAGGAGATGAAGGCGCTGGCGGTGCCGACGCTGGTTCTGACGGGGGATGAGGATTGGCCGTGCCTGCTGCCGGGGGTGCTGATGAAGCACAATATTCCGGCCGCGGCGCTGGCGGTGATGCCGAATTGCGGGCATG
>JADLHF010000089.1 GCA_020848935.1 Acetobacteraceae bacterium | reverse complement strand
GGTGGCGCGCCTTGGCGGGGGGAAGGCGGCGTCGATTTCGGCGAGATCGGCGGGGGTCAGCGCCAGGTCCACCGCGGCCGCGTTGGCGCGGACATGGGCGGGGTCGCTGGCCTTGGGGATGCTGATGACGTGGGGGTGGCGCAGGCCCCAGGCGATGGCGATCTGGGCCGGGGTGGCGCCGTGGCGCCTGGCCACCGCGGCCAGCGCCGGATTGCGCAGCAGGCGCCCGCCCTGGCCGACCGGGGAATAGGCCATCACCGGGATGCCCTGCTGCGCCTGCCAGGGCAGCAGGTCGAACTCGATGCCGCGGTGTTCCGGGTTGTAGAGCACCTGGTTCACGGCGCAGCCGCCCGCCACGCCGAGCAGTTCGCGCATGTCGGCGGGGTCGAGGTTGGAGACGCCCCAGGCGCGGATATTCCCCTCTTCCTTCAGCTTCGCGAAGGCGGCGACGGTCTCGGCCAGGGGCACGCCGCCGCGCCAGTGCAGCAGGTAGAGATCGATCGCCTCGGTCCCCAGCCGCTTGAGGCTGCGCGCGCAGGCCGCCGGGATGCCGGTGCGCGAGGCGTTGTGGGGATAAACCTTGGTCACCAGGAACACCCGGTCGCGCTGGCCGGCGATCGCCCGGCCGACGATTTCCTCGGACGCGCCATCGCCGTACATCTCGGCGGTGTCGATCAGGGTCATGCCGAGATCGATGCCCAGGCGCAGGGCGTCGGCCTCCTGCGCCGCGCCGCGCCCGCCCTCGCCGATCCTCCAGGTGCCCTGGCCGATGGCGGAAACGCGCGTGCCGTCAGGCAGGGCGACCTTTCGCATGTGCTCAGCCGGCGCGCTGCTCGGCGAGGCGCAGCAGGCGCAGGAAGTTGCCGCCCCATAGTGCGGCGATCTGGCTCGGCCCATAGCCGCGGCGCAGCAGCTCGGCGGTGAGGTTGGCGCTCTCGGAGGCATCGCGCCATCCGGTGAATCCGCCGCCGCCGTCGAAGTCGGAGCTGATGCCGACATGCTCCAGCCCGATGCGCTTCACGGCATAGTCGATATGGTCGCAGTAATCGGCCACCGTCACCGTCTCGATCTTGCCGCCGGTCTTCAGGAAGCCGGGCACGGCGGTGACCTGCACCACGCCGCCGACCTGGGCCAGCAGATCAAGCTGCTCGTCATCGAGGTTGCGCGGGTTGTCGCACAGCGCCTTGATGCAGGAATGGGTGGACAGAACCGGTGTGCGCGAGAGGCGTGCCGCCTGCATCATGGTGTTCTTCGAGGTGTGGGCGATATCGACCAGCATGCCCAGGCGGTTCAGCTCCGCCACCACGTCGCGGCCGAGGGCGGACAGGCCGCCATGCTCCTCCTTCACGTCGCCGAGTTCGGGGCGCGGATTGGAACTGTCGCCCAGCGCGTTGTGGCCGAAATGCGTGAGGGTAAGGTAGATCGCGCCAAGGTCCTTGAACGCCTTGAGGTTTTCCACCTGGCCGCCGAGCGCATGGCCGTTCTCGACGCAGGGCACGATGACGGTGACGCCGTCGCGGTGGGCCTGTTCGATCTCGTCGGCGGTGGTGGCGACGCGGGCGCCCTGGTTGGTGGCGCCCATGGCGCGGATGGCGTTGAGCATCGCCGTGGCGCGTGCGAAGGCGGCGGCATTGGCCTCGGGCGTGCGCGCACCCTGGCCGACATAGGCGGCGAAGCAGCCGGCGACCATGTGGCCGCGCTTCATCTTCGGCAGGTCGACGTTGCGCCGGGTTTCGTCGAAGAAACCGGGTCCGTCGGGAAAGGGGATGTCGATATGGGTGTCGATGGTCAGAAGGCTGCGGTGCAGCGCCAAGGCCGCGGCGGGCGGGGCGTCGGCAAGGGGGGCGGCGGCGGAGGGGGCGTGCTGGGTCATGCCGCTACGGTCGGGCGGGGCGGCGCGCGCGTCAAGAGTTGCGGTGCGGCATCGCGGGTTTCGTGTAGGCTCGCCACCTGGCGGGGGCGGGAGGATGGATGAGCGGGCGGCATGGCTCCGAGGTTGATCTGGCGCTGGTATTCGCGGTGGACAGTTCCGGCAGCGTCAGCAACGAGCGGATGGCGATGTATATCGAGGGCCATGCCGGTGCGGTGACCTCGCCCGGCTTCCTGGCCGGGGTGGCCAATCTTCCCACCGGGCGGGCGGCGCTGGCCTTCGTCGCCTGGTCGAACCATGACCGGCAGCAATACCTGGTGCCGTGGCAGGTGGTGGACGGGCCGGACAGCGCGGCGGAGTGGGCGAATGCCCTGCGCACCGCGGTTCGGCCGAACGCGGGGTTCACCTCGATCTCCGGCGCGATCGACTTCTGCCATGACCACCTGCTGCGCGTGGCGCCGCCGGCGGCGCGGCGGGTGATCGACATCGTGGCCGACGGCAAGAACAACGACGGCCGCCCGATGACCGCGGCGCGCGATGCCGCGGTGGCGGCAGGGATCGTGATCAACGGCATGCCGGTGCTGGAGGTGGAGCCGACACTGGACCGCTACTTCGCCGCGGAGGTGGTGGGCGGGCCGGGCAGCTTCGTGCTGGCGGTGCACGACGAGGCCGGGCTGCTGGACGCGATCCGGCGCAAGCTGATGGCCGAGATCGCGTGAGCGGCGGGGGGGACGGTCAGGCGGGTTTGCGGCGGGCGCCGTTGCGGCGGAGGAGGAATTCGCGGCCGACCTTGACCATTGGCTGGCCATCGTATTCGACGATATCGGCGGTGGCGTAGGTCTCGCTCCAGGTATCGGGGATGAAGCTGCCGGTGCCGACGATGTCGATGGGGGCGCGGCAATCGGCCATGACGCGGCATTTGTCCACGCCGAAGCCGGAGGAGGCGACGATGCGCACGGCGGGGAAGCCGGCCTGGTTGAGGGCCTCGCGCATGCGCCAGATGGCGGCGGCGGAGACGCCGGTGCCGACGAGGTAGCGCAGTTCGATATCGCTGCGGTAGCGGCGGATGGCGCCGGGGGCGTGGCGTTCGAGGACGGCGTAGCTTTCGGCGGGGTCGAGGCCTTCGAGGAAGCGGCCGCCGTGGGTGTCCAGCCGGAGGTTGAGTTTGCCTTCGGCGGCGAGGGCCGGGAAGCGTTCGCAGACGGCGAGGCCGTCGGTGATCTCGCGGCCGAAGTAGTCGACCAGGACGGTGAGCGTTTCCTGGGGGAAGGTTTCGTGGAACATCTCGGCGGCGCGGACGGTGGTGCCGGCGTAGCCGATCAGGGCGTGGGGCATGGTGCCGCGGCCGGCGGGGTTGCCGAACCAGTGGGCGGTGAAGTCGTTGGCGTTGCCGATGAAGCCCTTGGCGCCCTCGGCCTGGGCGGCGCGGCTGCCGACGGCGGCGGCGTAGGCCATCATCTGTTGCATTTCGGCGCCGGCGCAGTGGCGGGCTTCCATGGCCAGGAAGCCGACCTTGGGCAGGGACTGGGCCATCTGGTAGGCGTTATGGGCGGCGACGCAGGCGGGGCCGAGTTTCTGCAGCAGGATGGTTTCCAGGTCGGCGAGGTGGGCGAGGCTGCCGCTGATATAGACCAGGGGTTCGCCGGCGCCGGTCCAGGTGCCTTCGGGGTGGGTGACCTCGATATCGAATTCGGTGCCGCGGGCGGCGGCGACGTCGGCGAGCCATTCCAGCATCAGGCGGGGGGCGGAGATGACGGGGCGGCGGAGGAACATGGCGTAGGTGACGCGCTTGTCGCCGAAGCGGGTGACGATGGCACGGGTGCGGTTGAAATAAACGTCCGTGCGGCCGGAGATCTCGGCGGCCAGATCAGAGGCGCTCAACCCATGGGGTCTGGGGGCCACTGCCCCCAGCGGGTCCAGGGCAGAGCCCTGGCCTTTCCTAGTCTTCACTGTGCCGCCAAGGGCTGCGAGGCCGGCGCGATGCGGCGTTCCTTCAGCTCCTCGGCGACGAGGAAGGCGAGTTCGAGGGACTGGCTGGCGTTGAGGCGGGGGTCGCAGAAGGTTTCGTAGCGGCCGCCGAGGTCGGCGGCGGTGAGCTGGTGGGCGCCGCCGATGCATTCGGTGACTTCGCGGCCGGTCATTTCGACGTGGACGCCGCCGGCCCAGCCTCCTTCGGCGGCGTGGACATCGAAGAAGCCGCGGACTTCGGAGAGGATGGAGTCGAAGTTGCGGGTCTTGACCTTTGATTCGGTGGAGATGGTGTTGCCGTGCATGGGGTCGCAGAGCCAGACGATCTTGCGGCCGGCGCGCTGGACGGCGCGGACCAGGGGGGGAAGGAGGGTTTCGACCTTTTCGGCGCCCATGCGGCTGATGAGGGTGAGGCGGCCGGGTTCGTTGGCGGGGTTCAGCGCGTCGATCAGGCGCATCAGGTCGTCGGTGGTGGTGGTGGGTCCGACCTTGAGGCCGAGGGGGTTCTTGACGCCGCGGAGGAATTCGACGTGGGCGCCGTCGGGCTGGCGGGTGCGGTCGCCGATCCAGAGGAAGTGGGCGGAGCAGGCGTAGTGGTCGCCGGAGGTGGAGTCGATGCGGGTCAGCGCCTGTTCGTAGGGCAGGAGGAGGGCTTCGTGGCTGGTGTAGAAGTCGGTTTCGCGGATTTGCGGGATGGCGGCCGAGGTCATGCCGCAGGCGGACATGAAGGCGAGGGTTTCGTCGATGCGGTTGGCGAGGAGTTGGTAGCGTTCGGCGAGCGGGGAGTTGGCGGCGAAGTCGAGGTTCCAGCGGTGGACTTCGTGCAGGTCGGAGTAGCCGCCGGTGGCGAAGGCGCGGAGCAGGTTCAGGGCGCCGGCGGACTGGAAGTAGCCGGTTTCCATGCGGGCGGGGTCGGGCACGCGGTCGGCGGCGGTGAAGTCGGGGCCGTTGATGATGTCGCCGCGGTAGCTGGGCAGGGTCATGCCGCCCTGGGTTTCGTTGTCGGAGCTGCGCGGCTTGGCGAACTGGCCGGCCATGCGGCCCATCTTCACCACCGGGACGCCGGCGCCGAAGGTCAGGACGACAGCCATCTGGAGCAACACGCGGAAGGTGTCGCGGATGATGTTGGCGGTGAAGTCGCCGAAGGATTC
>JADLHF010000088.1 GCA_020848935.1 Acetobacteraceae bacterium | reverse complement strand
GTTTGCCAAAGAAGGCCTCCACCTGGCCGCGCCTGAGCTCGCGCCGCAGCACCGGGCGTTCCTGCTCATCGACGCCATGAAGGGTGAACACGTGCTTGGACGTATCAATCGCGATGCGCTTATACTTCATTTGGACGGTCCTTGGTTGGTGTGTGACAACTCAACTTTGGCACGAGATGCCGTTGGACCGTCCACCCCAACAGCCCGCGAAATGGCCGACTCTTCCGGCCGTTTCGCGGGTTGATATCGCGCGCGGGGCTGGCCGGTGGCCGCGCGCAAAGCAAAGACTCATGCCAGCCCGCGTTGACCCATACTTCATGGGTCAACGCGGGCTGGTATGATAGGGTCAGGAAAGCCTGGGCTCCGCCCAGACCCGCTTGGTCCGGCGCGCGCCTTCGCGCGACGGGCCGAGCCCCTGGACCTCATCTATTTAGAAAATAATGTGATTCCAAAGGCCCTCGGCCTTTGGAATCCCACTCCTTTCTATTGGTTGAGGTCCAGGGGTCCGGCCTGTCGCACTCAGCGGTGCCGCGACTCGTAGCCCTTGATCGCCGCGGCCACGCCCATCTTCGACATGGCATCCACCCGCGAGCGGAACCGCGCGCAGCCCGGCCGGTCGTTGACGTCCACCAGCCACATCTCCTGGCCCGACACCACGCCCAGCCGCACCACCACGCGCCGGCCGCGCAGTTCGGTGCTGGCAACCCGCCCCATGCCATGGCCCTCCACCGACCAGGTCAGGTCGGGCAGCGCCGTTGCCTCGTCCTCCACCGCCCGGTCGGGCACGCGCGCCAGGGCGGCCAGCTCGGCGGCCAGGGTCGCGGCCTGGCGATAGGTGTCGCGGCTCTGGATCGCCGAGATCTGTCCCGGGCCGTGCGGCACCATGCCATAGGCGGCGAACACCGCGCGCACATCATCCATATGCGACAGGTACAGCACGTTATCGGCGCAGTCGCAGCGATGCTGGCACAGCTGGGCGGCGGCCTCGCGCACGAAGAACGCCACATCACGGGCGCTCTGCCCGGCATTCTCGTTGCTGTAGGCGAAGCGGATGCGCCAGGTCGCCCAGTCGCGCTTCCAGCGGAACGTGTCGGTCACCAGCAGGCCCAGCACCTGCACATGCACGATGTCGTGCACCAGCGTCGCCGGCGCGGCCGCTTCGCCGCCGCCGCCCTGGCCGCTCTGCTCCGTCACACGCCGGGTCCATCCGAACATGCCGCCATCCTGGCCGGGCGCGGTTAAGGAAGTGTTGACTCCCGCCCACCCGCGGCGTCCCGCAGCGCCGGGAAAGCCATCACAGCATCGGTTCCAGCCTCCAGTTCACCAACAGTTCGCCGATGGTGGCGTTGTTGGGCAGCGCCAGCAGCATTTCCGCCAGCGCCGCGATGTCGGCGGGGTCGGTCATCGCCGCCGCCGGCACATCGGCCACATGCGCGGTCATGTCGGTGGCAACGAAGCCCGGGCACAGCGCGGTTGCGCGGATGCCGTGCTCCCAGCCCTCGCGCCGCACCGCCTGGGTCAGCGCGATCAGCGCGAACTTGCTCATCGCATAGCCGAAATTGGCGTTGGCCACCCGCTTGGCGGACAGCGAGGCGATGTTCAGCACCCGCCCCGTCCCGCCCGCCCGCAGATGCGGCAGTGCTGCGCGGATCGCCCGCAGCGGCCCCTTCACATTCACCGCCCACATGTCGTCCAGCCCCGCCTCGTCGTCGGAGTCCAGGGGCACCGGCCTGGAGATGCCGGCGGCATTGACCAGCACATCGATCCGCCCGAACCGCGCCACCGTGGCGTCCGCCCAGGCGCGGGCCTCGCCGGTCGCCTCATAGCGATGCACCAGCAGGTTGTCGCCCGCCGCCAGGCTGCCCGGATTGCGCACCCCGGCCGAAACCATGTACCCGGCCGCCAGCAGCCGTTCGGCGATCTTGCGGCCGATGCCGCGCGAGGCGCCGCTGACCATGGCCACCCGCCCCTTCGGATCCAGCATCTCCGTCTCCCTCGTTGACCTTGCAAGGCTGCGGCGGCCGGTTCAAACCTGCAAGCCACGCTGAAGCTGGAGACCGCGATGCCCCGTCCCGTCGATACCGTCATCGACGCCGCCCGCGCCTTCATGGCCGAGCGCATCACCACCAATGCCGGCCTGCGCGACCACCATTCCCACGGCCAGGACACCCAGCCCCCGGTCCAGCCCGACGCCGTCGCCTTCATCGAAACCACCGAGGAGGCATCGCGGCTGCTCGCCCTCTGCCACGCCCATGGCGTGCCCGTGGTCCCCTTCGGCACCGGCACTTCGCTGGAAGGCCACGTGACTCCGGTGCGCGGCGGCATCAGCCTGGACCTCGGCCGCATGACCGCGGTGCTGGAAGTCAACGCCGCCGACATGGATTGCCGCGTCCAGGCCGGGCTGACCCATCGCAGCCTGAACACCCATCTGCGCGACCAGGGCCTGTTCTTCCCGGTCGATCCCGGCGCCGACGCCTCGCTCGGCGGCATGTGCGCCACCCGCGCCAGCGGCACCGCCGCGGTGCGCTACGGCACGATCCGCGAAAACACCCTGGGCCTGACCGTGGTGCTGGCCGATGGCCGCGTCATCCGCACCGGCGGGCGGGTGCGCAAATCCGCCGCCGGCTACGACCTGACCCGGCTGTTCATCGGCAGCGAGGGCACGCTGGGCGTGATCACCGAGATCCAGCTTCGCCTGCACGGCATCCCCGAGGCCTCCAGTGCCGCGATCTGCCAGTTCCCCTCGCTGGGCTCGGCGGTGGAGACGGTGATCGCGGTGATGCAGCTCGGCATCCCGGTCGCCCGCATCGAACTGCTCGACGAGGTGCAGATGGCCGCCTGCATCGCCTATTCCAGGCTGGAGGGCCTCAAGCCCGCGCCCACCCTGTTCTTCGAGTTCCACGGCACCGCCGCCGCGGTCGCCGAACAGGCCAGACAAGCCGAGGAGATCGCCGAAGGCTTCGGCGCCGACGGCTTCCAATGGGCCACCGAGCCCGCCGAGCGCACCCGGCTCTGGCGCGCCCGCCACGATGCCTACTGGGCGGCGCTGGCGGCCAAGCCGGGGCATCAGGGCATCGCCACGGACGCCATCGTGCCGATCTCCCGCCTCGCCGAGGCCATTCTCGGCGCGCAGGAGGATATCCGGGCGTCGGGCCTGACCGCGCCGATCGTCGGCCATGTCGGCGACGGCAATTTCCACACCGTGATCCTGGTGCCGCCGGAGCCCGGCGGGCTCGATCGCGCCTGGGAGCTGGACAAGAAGATCGTCGCCCGCGCCCTGTCCCTCGGCGGCTCATGCAGCGGCGAGCACGGCGTGGGCATCGGCAAACGCGAATTCCTGGAAGCCGAAGTGGGCGCCGACGCCCTGGAGGTGATGCGCAGCCTAAAGTCCAGCCTGGACCCAAAGGGAATCTTGAACCCTGGAAAGATCTTCCTGAATTGAATAGAAGTTTTTGCTTCTTTTTCCAAAAAGAAGCGCTTGCTGCCTTGCTGGAAACAAACCGATACCCAATCCGGCCTGCGACACCGTCCTTGGCCGGAAGCCCAGGATTTCGGCCCGCAATCCGCGCGGAATCGCGCATCCCGGTTCACCCGCCAAGCCGCCCGAATTTTCGCCATCGCCCCCGCAATTCCCCTTGCAGCGAAACCGTCAGTTAGATATTATCTCCAGCGATGTCAGATCAACCATCCACATTCTCCCAGGGGATCTCCCGCCTGCGAACCGCCGCCTCGGCGGACACGGCACCCTCATGGCTGCCCGATGCGCTGCATGCCCTGATCCTGGCCTGCCTCGCCCGCCTCTTCGCCCGCCTGGAACAACTCGTCCTTGCCTGGCAATCCGGCACGCTCCGCCTTCCCGCGCCGCCGCAATGCAACCCGCCGCGCCCGCGCGGCCCGCGCGGCGCGCCCGCGCCTGCGCGCGCCCGCCTCCCGGCGGCCCTGGCGCGCGCGCCCCGTTTCGCACCCATCGGCCTCCCCTCCGCGCCCCTGCGCCAATCCGCCCCCATCGCGCCCAGAATCCGCCCCGCGCCGGCGCCCGCCATCGCGCCACGCCCATCCGCTTTCGCCCCCCCGCCCGCGGCATCCGCCCGCGGACCTCCGCCCATCCTCCAGCCGATCCGGCTTTCGAACCCCTGCGCCCTGTTGCCTCGCCATGCGCTAATTATTCCGATATCGCAATAAAAAGCCAACCCCCCCAATTTGACCGCCCCGCCCCACCGCGAGACAGTCCTCCGCACGCGCCATGAACCCAACCCCGCCCCCCACGCCCGAAGCCCGCGCCCGGCGCATCCTCCCGCTGCTGCTGGAAGAGGCCGACGCCATCGAGGCCACGCGCCGCATCACCCCGGCCGCCCTGGCGGCCCTGCACGCCCAGCGCCTGTTCCGCACCATGCTGCCCCGCTCCGCCGGCGGCGACGAATGCCACCCCGCCGAGCACATCCGCATGCTCATCGCCATCGCCAGCGCCGACGCCTCCACCGCCTGGTGCCTCAGCCAGGCCGCCGGCTGCGCCATGGCCGCCGCCTACCTGCCGCTCGCCACCGCCCAGGCCGTCTGGGGCGCCGACCCCGCCGCCGTGCTCGCCTGGGGCCAGAACCAGGGTGCGCGCGCCCGCGTCACCGATGGCGGCTACATCGTCTCCGGCCGCTGGACCTTCGTCTCCGGCGGCCACCACGCCACCTGGATCGGCGGCCACGCCCATATCGCGGAAGCCGACGGCACAATGCGCCTCGGCCCCGACGGCAAGCCGGTCGAGCGCACCATGCTGATCCCGCGCGCCGCCATGGCCACCACCGATGCCTGGGACGTCATCGGCCTGCGCGGCACCGGCAGCGACACCTTCGCCATCGCTGACCACTTCGTCCCCGAAGCCTACGCCCTCGCGCGCGACACCGACGCCGAACGCCGCGAGCCCGGCCCGCTCTACCGTTTCCTCACCAACCACCTCTACGCCGCCGGCTTCGCCGCCGTCGCCCTCGGCACGGCCCGCGGCCTGCTGGATCGTTTCATCGACCTCGCCCGCGACAAGATCCCCACCCTGACCGGCCGCGCGCTCCGCGACTCCCAGGCCGTGCAGCGCGACCTCGCCATCGCCGAGGCGCAATGGCGCGCCGCCCGCGCCGGCCTGCTCGCCGCACTCGACGAAGCCTGGAACGCCGTCGCCGCCGGCCCGATGCCGCTGGACCAGCGCATGGGCATCCGCATGTCCGCCGCCTACGCCATCCGCGAAGCCCGCGAAGTCGCCGATTTCTGCTGGCGGGAGGCAGGCTCGACCGCCATCTTCGCCGCCAACGGCTTCGAACGCCGCTACCGCGACATGATCTCCGTCACCCAGCAGGTCCAGGGCCGCATGATCCACTTCGAAACCGCCGGCCAGCATCTGCTCGGCTTGTCCAATCCCTCCACCCGCTTCGCCTGACGAAGCAGAGAGCAAGCAAGCATGTTCTTTTTTGAAAAAAAGAACCAAAAAACTTTCTTCCCGAAAGAAGTTTTTTTGCTTCTTTTTGTTCACAAAAAGAAGACCTTCCTTCCCTGCCCATGCGCCTAGAAGCCGCCACCACCTCCCGCGACCCCGCCCATGCCGAGGCCAACGAGGACGCCATCGTCATCCTCCCCGGCCGCGCCTATGCGGTGATCGACGGCGTCTCCGACCGCACCGGCGCCCGCTATGATGGCGAGCTCTCCGGCCGCCACGCCGCGCGGCTGGTGGCCGGCACCCTCGAACGCCTCCTCCCCGGCCCGCCGCCGCCGGCCGAATCCATCGTCCCCACCCTGACCGCCACGCTGCACGAGGCCTATCTCCGCCACGCCACCCTCGCCGCCGCCCAGGCCGACTGGGGCGCCCGCCTGTGCTGCACCCTCGCCCTCGCCCTGCATGACGGCCCCCGCCTGCACCTGGTCCTGGTCGGCGACAGCGGCATCCGCCTCAACGGACGCGAGGTCCTGCAGGCCACCAAGGACCTGGACCGCATCACCGCCACCCTGCGCAGCCACGCCTGGCACGCCGTCGCCGACCCGGACCCGATGCTGCGCGACCGGATCGCCCGCCAGGTCGCCTGGCACGGCACCGCCCAGCACCCCGCCCCGCACGGCCTCGACCTCGCCGCCATCGCCGCCGCCGCCGAGGCCGAGTGCATCGCCGCCCTGCCCCATGTCCCTCGCGCCGACATCGCCCATCTGCTTTCGCGCGGCATCGTCGGCGCCCAGGGGGACTACCAGAACAACCCGCACTCCATCCTCGGCTACGGCTGCCTGGACGGCTTCGCGGTGCCGCGCACCCTGCTGCGCATCGCCACCCTGGACACGCGCACGGTCGAGACGCTGGAACTCTTCACCGACGGCTATTTCCGCCCCGGCGCCACCCCCGGCCTCGCCGCCTGGGAACAGGCCCACGCCGAGGTCGAGGCCGAGGACCCCGCCAAGGTCGGCCGGTGGCGCTCCACCAAGGGCTCCACCCCCCAGCGCTGGGCCGATGACCGCAGCTACATCCTGGTGGCGCCGTGACAGGCGACGCTCATACCAGCCCGCATGAAGGTTGACCCATGAAGTATGGGTCAACGCGGGCTGGTATGAGTCTTTGCTTTGCACGCGGCCACCGGCCAGCCCCGCGCGCGATACCAACCCGCGAAACGGCCGGAAGAGTCGGCCATTTCGCGGGCTGGCATCAGTGCTCGCCGTGCCGCAACTCGCCGGACCGCACCGAGGCGATGGCGTTCTGCAGCACCTGGATCACCGCATCGTCGGACATCGTCCGCGCCAGCATGCCCATCGCACCGCCCAGCAGCGCCGAGGCGATCGCCAGCCCGCTGATGTTCTGCCCGGTCATGTATTCCACCGCCTTGTCCACCACGGCGCCGGCATGGCTGAGGTCGGCGGGTGCGCCGTCGAAGGCGTCATTGTCCTGGGCCATGGCTGGCACTCCTGCTGAGGCGCGGCTATTCGGCCGGCGCGGTGTCCTGCTGTTCCGCCTGCATCGCCCACATCCGGGCATAGCTGCCGCCATGCGCCACCAGCTCGGCGTGCCGGCCGCGCTCCACCACCCGGCCATGGTCCAGCACGATGATCTCGTCGGCCTCCACCACGGTGGACAGGCGGTGGGCGATGGTGATCGTGGTGCGATGGCTGGCCACCGCCCGCAACGCCGCCTGGATATCCTGTTCGGTACTGGTGTCCAGCGCGCTGGTCGCCTCGTCCAGCACCAGGATCGGCGGGTCCTTCAGGATGGTGCGCGCGATCGCCACCCGCTGCTTCTCGCCGCCGGACAGCTTCAGCCCGCGCTCGCCCACGCGGGTGTCATAGCCCTCCGGCATCCGCAGCACGAAGTCGTGCACCTGGGCCAGGCGGGCGGCATGCTCGATCTGCTCCTGCGTCGCCCCCGGCCGGCCATAGGCGATGTTGTAGCGGATGGTGTCGTTGAACAGCACGGTGTCCTGCGGCACCACGCCGATCGCCGCGCGCAGGCTGTCCTGGGTGATATCGCGGATGTCCTGCCCGTCGATCAGGATGCGCCCGCCGGTGGCGTCGTAGAAGCGGAACAGCAGCCGGTTGATGGTGGACTTGCCCGCCCCGGTCGGCCCGACGATGGCCAGCGACCCGCCGGCCGGCAGGTGGAACGACAGGCCCTTCAGGATCTCCCGCTCCGGCTGGTAGCCGAAATGGACATCCTCGAACACCACCTCGCCCGCCCGCCCGGAGGCCGGCGGCGCCAGCGGCAGCGCGCCCGGCTTGTCCGCCACTTCCTGGTTCAGCGACAGCAGGCGGAACAGCTGCTCCATGTCGGTCAGCCCCTGCTTGATCTCGCGATAGACGAAACCCAGCATGTTCAGCGGCTGGTACAGTTGCATCAGGTAGGTGTTGACCAGCACGAAGCGCCCCACGCTCATCGTGCCCTGCGCCACCCCTTGGGCCGCCATCAGCATCACCACCGACAGCCCCAGCGCGATGATCGCCGCCTGGCCCAGGTTCAGCATGTTCAGCGTCACCTGGTTCTTCACCGCGGCGCGCTCGTAATGCTCCCAGGATTCGTCGAAGCGCCGCGCCTCGTGCGCCTCGTTGCCGAAATACTTCACCGTCTCGTAGTTCAACAGGCTGTCCACCGCGCGCGACTGCGCCTCGCTGTCCGTGGCGTTCATCCGCCGGCGGATCAGCACCCGCCAGTTGGTGAACAGCAGGGTGAAGGACAGGTACAGCCCCACCGCCAGGATGGTGACCAGGGCGAAGCGCCAGTCGAACATGTACCACAGGATGCCGACCACCATCCCCACTTCCAGCAGGGTCGGGATCACGTTGAACACCGCCAGGCGCAGCACCTGCTCGATCCCCACCGTGCCGCGCTCGATCGCGCGCGACAGCCCGCCGGTCTGGCGGTCCAGGTGGAAGCGCAGCGACAGCCGGTGCAGGTGGCGGAAGGTCTGCAACGCCACCCGGCGCACCGTGCGCTGCTGCACCGCGGCGAAGATCGCATCGCGCATCTCGCCGAAGCCGGACGCCGAGACCCGCAGCAGCCCGTAGCCGATGATCAGCGCCACCGGCACCGCCACCAGCGTGGCCCCATCCGCGCCCGCCTTGGGGATCAGCGCATCCACCGCCCGGCTGTAGACCAGCGGCACCCACACCACCGCCAGCTTGGCGCAGACCAGGAACACCGCGGCGACCACCACGCGCACCCGCGCGCCGAAATCGTCGCGCGGCCACAGATAGGGCAACAGGGAGCCCACGGTCTGCAGCCCCGAACGCCGCTGGCCGCCGGCGATGGTGAGTTGGGGTCCGGCAATGCGTCTCATGCTCCGCATGTGGCACGCCGCGCGGGCAATGCAAAGCCGCAGGCTGGCCGCGAGGGGCATTCCCGGCTAACGCAGGGCCATGGAAGCCCTTCTGCGCCACATCGCCACGGTGAACGACGCCATCCCCCCCGCCGGGCGCATTCCGTTCCGGCTCGGCGCCGAGCAGGTCGGCTGGCTGTCCCCCGCCCTGGCCGAGGCCCTGGCCGGGTTCGACGCCATCCAGGCCGGCCCCGCCGGCGTGGTGCTGGACGACGCCGCGGCACTGCCGAGCATCGCCCGCACCCTGGCCCGCGCCGGGCACATGCGCTGGCGGAACGAGGCGTTCGACGTGCGCGCCACCCCGGACGGCCCCGTCCTGTCCACCATCGACCGCGGCGCCCTGCCCGCCTTCGGCATCGAGGCCCAGGGCATCCATCTCGACGGCCTGGTCCGTCGCCGCGACGGCCTCTACATCTGGATCGCCCGCCGCGCCGCCACCAAGTCGCTGGACCCCTCCAAGCTCGACCACATCGTCGCCGGCGGCATGCCGGCCGGGCTCGGCCCGCTGGAAACCCTGGTCAAGGAAGCCGCCGAGGAAGCAGCGCTCCCCGAACACCTCGCCCGCCGGGCCGTGCCCACCGGCATCATCCGCTACGCCATGAACCGCCCGGAAGGCCTGCGCCGGGATTACCTGCATTGCTACGAAGTCGAACTGCCGGAAGACTTCACCCCGCATGCCGCCGACGGCGAGGTGGAATCCTTCGCCCTCCACCCCCTGGCCGAAATCGCCGCGGCACTGCGCGATCCCTGGGAGTTCAAGTTCAACGTCGCGGTGGTGCTGGCGGCGCTGATGCTGCGGCACGGGATGTATACCGGGGACGAGGCTGCCCGGCTCGCGGCGGCGTTGCCAAAGTAAGATCTTCTTTTTCTGGAGAAAAAGAAGCAAAAAGACTTTTCATGAATAGGAGATTTTTTGGTTCTTTTTTGCAAAAAAGAACGCCTTCCTTCCTCAGAACGCCCGCCGCGCCCGCAACGCCGCCGCCAGGGTGCCGTCGTCCAGCACATCCAGCGCGCCCCCGATCGGCACCCCCTGGGCAACGCGGGTGACCGCCACCCCGCTGGGCCGCAGCCGCTCGGTCAGCCAGTGGGTGGTGGTGGCGCCATCCACCGTGGCGCCCAGGGCCAGGATCACCTCGCCGATCCCGCCGGCCGCCACGCGGGCCAGCAGCGACGGCACGTTGAGGTCGTCCGGCCCCACCCCGGCCAGCGGCGACAGCGTGCCGCCGAGCACGTGGTAGGTGCCGCGATGGACATGCGCGCGCTCCAGCGCCCACAGGTCGCCGACGCCCTCGACCACGCAGATGATGGCACGGTCGCGATGCGGGTCGGCGCAGACTTGGCAGGGATCGGTGCTGTCCAGGTTGCCGCAGGTGGCGCAGGCCCGCACGGTGCGCGCGGCGTCCTGCAATGCCTGGGCCAACGGCAGCAGCCGGGTCTGCGGTTCCTGCAACAGCCGCAGCGCGGTGCGCCGGGCGCTGCGCGGGCCGAGGCCGGGAAGCTTGGCCAGCAGGCCGATCAGCCGCTCGATCTCCGGCCCGCCCATGCGGCGATCAGAACGGCAGCTTGAGGCCGGGCGGCAGCGACAGGCCAGCGGTGAGCTTCTGCATTTCCTCGGCGTTGGCGGCCTCGGCCTTGCGCTTGGCGTCGTTGTGGGCGGCCACGATCAGGTCCTGCAGCATCTCGGCATCGCCGGCGGCGAACAGCTTCGGGTCGATCGCGATGGCGCGCATCTCGCCCTTGCCGTTCAGCGTCACCCGCACCATGCCAGCGCCGGCGGCACCTTCCACCGACGTGGCGGCCAGCGTGGCCTGCAGTTCCTCCATCTTCTGTTGCATCTGCGAGGCCTGCTTGAGCATGCCGGCGAGGTTTTTCATGCGGAGGGATCCCAGTTGTCAGGAGGGTCGTCGTCGAAGCCGGGGCCGGGGTCGTCCTGGTCCCAGCCGATGCCGGCCTCGGCGGCGTCGGGCGGCGGGCCGGCGAGCAGGCTCGGCGGTTCGTCGGACAGGCCATAGGCGTCGGCGCGGCCGTCATGCACCGCCTCGATCCGCGCGCCGGGGAAGGCGGCCAGGATCGCCTGGACCATCGGGTGCTCGGCGGCGGTGCTGCGCCGCGCGGTGTCGGCGGCAACGCCCTGTTCGGCCAGGGTGGGCTCGCCGGGGGCGGCGGACAGGGCGATGGTCCAGCGCTGGCCGGTGGCCTCCTGCAACACCGCGGCCAGCTTGCCGGCGAGGTCGCGCGGGGCGTCGGGCTCGGTGCGCAGCTCGATCACCGGCGGGGCGAAGCGCACCAGGTGGACGGAATGCACCAGCTGGGCATGCAGCATCGGGTGGCGCTGCTCGGCCACCAGGGCGGCGACGGCGCGGAAACTGGCCGGCAAGGGCAGCCCAACAGCGACCGCCCGGGGGGCGCCATTGGCCACCGCGCGGGTGCCGCCGCCGCCATTGCCCCCGGCCGGCGGCGCGGCCGGGCGGGCCTCGCCGGCCTCGGTCAGCCGGCGCACCAGGTCACCCGGCGGCGGCAGGTCGGCGACGTGGCACAGCCGGATCAGCACCATCTCGGCCGCCGCCCGGCGGTCGGGTGCGGCCTCCACCTCGGCGATGCCCTTCAGCAGCATCTGCCAGGCACGGCCCAGCACCGGGATGCTCAGCTGCTCGGCCATGGCGGCACCGCGGGTGCGCTCGGCCTCCGGCAGGTCGGCGGACTGGCGCAGCGCCGGCACCGCGCGCAGGCGGGTGAGCGTGTGCACCAGGTCCAGCAGGTCGTGCAGCATCACGCCCAGGTCGGCGCCGCGCTCATGCGCCCGATCGGTGATCTCCAGCGCCGCGGCCGGGCGGCCGGCCATCGCCGCCTCGAACAGGTCGAACACCGCCGCCCGGTCGGCCAGGCCCAGCATGTCGGACACCATCGCCCCGGTGATGGTCTGCCCCGGCTCCACCTGGGCGATCGCCTGGTCCAGCAACGAGAGACCGTCGCGCGCCGAACCGTCGGCGGCGCGCGCGATCAGGGTCAGCGCCTCCGCCTCGATCGCCGCCCCCTCGCGTTCGCACAGCGTGGCGAAATAGCCGGCCAGCTCGGCCACCGCGATGCGGCGCAGGTCGAAGCGCTGGCAGCGCGACAGCACGGTGACCGGCACCTTGCGGATCTCGGTGGTGGCGAAGACGAACTTCACCTGCGACGGCGGCTCCTCCAGCGTCTTCAACAGCGCGTTGAAGGCCGGGGTGGTGAGCATGTGCACCTCGTCCAGCACATACACCTTGTAGCGCGCCTGCATCGGGCGGAAGCGCACCGCCTCGATGATCTCGCGGATATTGGCCACGCCGTTGTTCGAGGCGGCGTCCATCTCCACCACGTCGGGGTGGCGGTCGGCCAGGATCGCGGTGCAGTTGGCGCAGACGCCGCAGGGATCGGCGGTCGGCCCGCCGGTGCCGTCAGGCCCGATGCAGTTCAGCGCGCGGGCGATGATGCGCGCCGTGGTGGTCTTGCCCACGCCGCGCACGCCGGTGAGCATGAAGGCATGCGCCACCCGGCCGACGGCGAAGGCGTTGCGCAGGGTGCGGACCATCGCATCCTGGCCGATCATGTCGGCGAAGCCGGTGGGGCGGTATTTGCGCGCGAGCACGCGATAGGCCGGCGCCGCCGGGGCGGCGACCTGCGGCAAGGCGTCGCCGAACAGCCCGGCACCCGCGGGTTCCGGTGGCGGCAGCTTGTCGTCCTCGTCCTGAAGCAAGCCGGACATGCGCGGCGCCGATACAACGGCCCCGCCTGTGGCATCGCAGGGGGCGGCCAGGTTGCGGGGGTGGGAGGCCGAACAAACGACCCGAGCGGAAACTCGTTGCGGCTGCTTCCTTCCGGACCTGACCGGGTTGGCGAGGCGCCCGTCCGCCGCCGACCTCCCGCCCCCCATATCGTGCATCCCGGTGACGCTGGCAAGGTGCGCGCGGTTGTCGCGCCGCCCCTCGCATGGCACCGTCGCCGCTTCCCAGCCCACTGGACCGCGCCCGTGCCCCTGATCCTCGCCAGCCGCCCCAATGCCTATGCCGGCAGCCCGCTCGATCGCGCAACGCAGTATCGCGACAATCCGGCCTGGATCGAGGCGGCGCTGGCGGCGGAGAACACCGTCTTCGCCCCGGTCTGGCGCGCCCGCAACCTGATGCGCGGCGTGGCCGAGGGAAAGCCCGAGGCGGTGCTGCTGACCGGTCCCGCCGCCGCCGCGCTGCGCCTGCGCGGCTGGCCGGATGGCGGCATCTGGGCCTTTCTCGGCCTGCAGGGCCCGCGCCCGGTATTCGCCGTCGATATCAGCCCCGAGGACGACCCCATCCCCCTGCTGCCGCCGGAAATGGGCGTCTTCACCGACCTGCGGGCGGTCGCCGGGCTGTTGCCCAACAACGACGCCTCCATCCTCGCCCATGCCCGCGGCCTGATGCACTGGCGCACCAAGCACCGCTTCTGCGGCGTCTGCGGCACCGCCCTCACCCCGCGCAGCGCCGGCCACGCCATGCTGTGCCCCGGCTGCAAGGCGCAGCATTTCCCGCGCACCGACCCCGCCGTGATCATGCTGGTCCACCGCGGCGACCGTGCCCTGCTGGGCCACTCCACCCGCTTCCCCAACTCCACCATGTATTCCACCCTGGCCGGCTTCGTGGAACCCGGCGAAACGCTGGAGGAAGCCGTCGCGCGCGAGGTGTTCGAGGAGTCCGGGGTGCGCGTGGCCGACGTGCAATACCACTCCAGCCAGCCCTGGCCGTTCCCCGCCTCGATCATGCTGGGCTTCTACGCCGAGGGCCTGACCGAGGACATCATCATCGACCCCGAGGAAATCGCCGACGCCCGCTGGTTCTCGCGCGACGAAATGCGCCGCCACCGCGACCTCGGCTTCCAACTGCCCCGCGCCGACTCCATCGCGCGGCGGCTGATCGAGGACTGGCTGGCGGCGGAGTAAGGAAGGCCAGGGCTCTGCCCTGGACCCGCTGGGGGCAGGGGCCCCCAGACCCCAGTGGTTTGTTCGCCTTTGGCGAAAATGGTTGAGGGTCCAGGGGGCTCGGCCTCCTGGTGGGGTCCAGGGGCAAAGCCCCTGGCCTTCCTTACTCCGCCGCCCGTTCAGGCCGCGAGGGCCAGCGGCGGGGTGGTGGCGGCCAGTTGCACGACGATGGGGTGGTGGTCGGAGGAGGCGCGGCCGAGCACGGCGGTGCCCAGGCAGTCCAGCCCGCGGGCCAGGCAGCGGTCGATGCGCAGCGGCACCATGTCGGCGGCGCGATGGGTGGGTGCGCGCGGGCCGACATCGCGGAAGCCGGGCAGCAGGCACGGCCCGACCAGGTTGAAATCGCCCAGCACCGCGGCGCGTGGCGGCAGGGTGCTGGCGATGCGCCAGAGCTGGCGCCGGTTCAGCACCTGGCCGTGCGACAGGTGCACATTGGCCACCGAGAAATCGCCGAGATCGACCACCAGCCCGATGCGGCGGAACATCGAGCCCTGCGGCAGCACCACCACGGTTGGCGCGGCCACCGGGCGCTGCCGGCTCCACACCGCCAGGCCGTGCACCCGCCCGGGCAGCAGCCGGCGCATGTAATGCCCGCCGATGATCTGCGGCAGGCGGTCGATCTGCGCGGTTGCCTCCTGCATCAGCAGGACGTCCGGCGCTTCGCGCGCCACAAGGTCCGCGACCTCGTCGGGCGACGCGCCGACAAGGCGCAGCAGGTTCCAGCTGATGATCTTCATGTCCCCTCACATAAGCAACTTGGCACGCCGCCGCCACCATGTTCGGCACGCGGGCCGGCAGGCGCGCATTGCAGAAACCGCGCGGCTGCGTTAGCCGGCCCTTCACCGCTTGTGCCCCCGCGGTTGCGGCGCCACATCTGCGGCGGCGCGAAGGAGTCGGCGATGCAGGCGGGTTCGGTGGATGCCGCGGAGGTGGCGCGGTTCAATGCGCTGGCCGGCGAATGGTGGGACCCCGACGGCCCGATGCGCCCGCTGCACCGCATGAACCCGGCCCGGATCGGCTGGATCGACGCGCGGCTGCGGCAGCATTTCCCCCCCGGCCAGCTCCCTGGCCCGGTGCGCCTGCTGGATGTCGGCTGCGGCGCCGGGCTGGCGGCCGAGGCGCTGGCCCGGCGCGGCCATCACGTCACCGGCATCGACGCCGCCGCCGATGCGCTGGCCGCCGCCCGCCACCATGCCGAGGGCGCGGACCTGCCGCTCACCTATCGCGCCGGCACGGCCGAGGCGCTGCTGGCGGCCGGCGAGCGCTTCGGCGCCATCACCGCGCTGGAGGTGATCGAGCACGTCGCCGACCCGGCCGGCTTCCTGCGCACCCTGGCCGGGCTGCTGGACCCCGGCGGGCTGTTGTTCGTCTCCACCCTGAACCGCACCCGGCGGGCGTGGCTGAGCGCCATCCTGGGCGCGGAATACGTGCTGCGCCTGCTGCCGACGGGCACGCATGACTGGCGCCGCTTCGTCACCCCGGCCGAGCTGGGCCGGCTGATGCGCGGCAGCGGGCTGCGCCTGGCCGATATCACCGGGCTGGTGCCCGACCTGCGCCACGGCGGCTGGCGTGCCGGCGGCGGGCTGGCGGTGAACTACCTGGCGATGGCCGAAAAGGCCTGACGCCGCCCGGCGTGCGGCGCCCGCGTGCCCCGTCGGATCTGGTTTTTTATGGGCGGCGCGGCCATCTGAGGGTAGGTTGCACACCGTTTCAGGACTTGGACCAGGAATATGCCGACTGATTCCGTCAACTCCGACACGCCGTTTGCCGACCCGTTGCCGCCCGCCCCATTCTGGCCGGACGAGTCGCAGGCCGCCCAGATGGCGGCGCTGACCCTACAGGCGACGGCGCAGGTCCAGGCCCTGGCGGCGTCGCTCCGCCAGGCCGACGCCCAGCTTGCCCCCCCGGCCCCCGTTG
>JADLHF010000087.1 GCA_020848935.1 Acetobacteraceae bacterium | reverse complement strand
TCCGGACGCTTCGATCCGATCAGATATTGTGTGCATGGCTGAAGGGATGCCAACGATGACCAACTGGAGCGGGCTGGCTGCCGCGATTGCCGAACAGGAGGCGGCCGGCTGCACGCTGGGGGTGGCGGCGATCGCCCCCGATCGCAGCCGCTTTGCCCATAACGGCGACCGGCGCTTCGTCGCCGCCAGCACGGTGAAGATTGCCATCATGCTGGAGTTGTTCCGCCGCATCGATGCCGGCACCGACGCGCTGGAGCAGGAGCACGTGCTGCGCGAGGCCGACAAGGCGACCGGCGGCGGGGTGGTGAAGGAGCTGCATGCCGGCCTGGCGTTCACGGTCGCCGACCTGTGCTACCTGATGATGGCGATCAGCGACAACACCACCACCAACATTCTGATCGATCGCGTGGGGATGGCGGCGGTGAACACGACGATGCAGGCGCTTGGCATGTCCGGCTCCTGCCTGGGGCGCAAGATGCGCGGCCGGGCGGTGGCGGCCGGCGAACAGGAGAACTGGGCGGTGCCTGACGAGTATGCGGCGCTCGTCGCCGCCATCCTGGGCGGGCGGGCCGCCTCGGCGTCGTCCTGTGCGGCGATGGTGGGGCAGTTGGAGAAGCAGACCAACGACCGGCGCATCGCCCGCCACCTGCCGCGCGGTGAGGGCCGGCCGCGCTGGGGCAGCAAGACCGGCAGCCTGCCGGGCGTGGTCAACGATGTCGGCTTCGTCATGACCTCGCGCGGTCCACTGGTGCTGGCATTGTTCTGTGAGATCGAGGACCCGCTGGCCGGCGAGGCCGCGCTGGGTGACGTGACGCGGGCGGCTCTGGCAGGTATGGCTGACTGAAAGGGAAGGAAGGTCTTCTTTTTCTGAAGAAAAAGAAGCAAAAAGACTTCTATCCGATTGCCGCTGAACCGGATAAGGTGATAGGGGCAGTGGCTTTTTTGAATTTATTGAAATAATACTCTCTTGCTATTTTTACTTCGCACCCGTTAAACAACGATGCATTGAGGAGCATGGCGTGGACGTCTTGGAGCAACCGGAATCGCGGCTGTTGGCTCGGGGCGTGGACGAAGCGGCGGCGTTGCTGCGCCTGCTGTCCAGCGAGCGCCGGCTGCTAGTGATGTGCCATCTGATGGCACGCGGCGAGATGTCGGTGGGCCAGTTGGCGGAGGCGGTCGGCCTGACGCAGCCGGCGCTGTCGCAGCACCTGGCGCTGTTGCGTGGCCACGGGCTGGTGGCGACCCGCCGGGCCGCGCAGACCATCCACTACCGCGTCGCCGATGCGCGGGCCGAGCGGGTGGTGGCCGTGCTGCACGAGCTGTTCTGCCCGACGCTGTAACGCGCTGCCACGGCGGCCATGGCAGGGTTGTTCGCACTCCCCCCTGGCTTGCGCATCGCATCGCGCGCTACATCTAGGGTCCAGGACAAAAGCGGCGAGGACGCCAGACCATGGACCATATCATCGGACAGACCCCGGATGCGGCCGCCGCCGCCGGCATGATCATCGACGGCGACCAGGCCACGTTCATGAAGGATGTCGTCGAGGCATCGCGCACCATGCCGGTGCTGGTGGATTTCTGGGCCACCTGGTGCGGGCCATGTAAGACGCTCACCCCGGTGCTGGAGAAGGTGGTGCGCGCGGCGGGCGGGCGGGTGAAGCTGGTCAAGATCGATATCGACAAGAACAAGGGCCTGGTGCAGCAGCTGGTGCAGCTGGGCCTGCCGCTGCAATCGGTGCCGACGGTGGCGGCGTTCTGGCAGGGCCAGATTGCCGACCTGTTCCAGGGCGCGCTGCCGGAATCCGAGATCAAGCGCTTCGTGGAAACGCTGCTGAAGGCGGCCGGCGGCGCCATGCCGACCACCGACCTGGTGGCCGAGGCGAAGATGGCGATGGAGGCCGGCCAGCCGCAGGAGGCCGCCGGGATGTTCAGCGAAGTGCTGGAGCAGGAGGAGGAGAACCCGGAGGCCTGGGGCGGCCTGGTGCGCGCCCTGCTGGCGATGGGCGAGGAGGAGCAGGCCGCCGACACGCTGGCGCAGGTACCTGCAAGGATTGCCGAGCATGCCGATGTCTCGGGCGCACGCAGCGCACTGGCGCTGGCCCGGGAAGGCCGTGCGGCGCGCGAGAAGCTGGGCGTGTTCGAGGCGGCGCTGGCCGCCGACCCGGCGGACCACCAGGCCCGCTACGACCTGGCCAGCGCGCTGAACGCGATGGACCGGCGGGAGGAGGCGGCGGACGCGCTGCTGGAGATCATCCGCCGCCAGCGTGGCTGGAACGAGGAGGCGGCGCGGCTGCAGCTGCTGAAGTTCTTCGAGGCCTGGGGCTTCGAGGACGAGGCAACGATGGCCGCGCGGCGTAAGCTTTCGGCGCTGCTATTCCGCTGACAGCCAGGAGCCGGGGTGCGGCGATGACGAACCCGTTCCAGCCGCGCCTCGACGAGTTGCCGGCCGAATTCCCGGTCTTCCCGCTGGAGGGCGTGCTGTTGCTGCCACGCGGCAGGCTTCCGCTGAACATCTTCGAACCGCGCTATATGGCGATGGTGGAGGATGCGCTGGGGGCGGGGCGGATGTTCGGCATGATCCAGCCCGATCCGCAGCGACCGCAGAGGGCGCAGGGGCCGGGTCTGTACCGTGTTGGCTGTCTGGGCCGGATGTCCTCGTTCAGCGAATCCGATGACGGGCGCTACCTGATCACCCTGTCGGGCATGATCAGGTTTTCCGTGACGGAGGAGCTGGAGATGCGGCGCGGCTATCGGCGGGTGCGCGCGGAGTTGGCGGCGTTTGCCGATGATCTGGCGGCTGCGGGCGAGTTGGACGGCTTCGACCGCGGCGCGTTGCTGGCTGCCCTGCGCAACTATTTCCAGCACCGTGGCTTCGATGCCAACTGGGATGCGATCGGCAAGATGCCTGACAGTGACCTCGTGGTGACGCTGGCGATGGTCTGCCCGTTCGAACCCGCCGAGAAGCAGGCGCTGCTGGAGGCCCGCGACGCGGCGGAGCGCGCGCGCACGCTTCGTACCCTGCTGGAGATCGACACCCACCAGCCAGCCGAGCCGGGCCAGGACGGCCCGGTGCGGGCCAGCTGAGCCGAAGGCGCAATGCAATGTCCGACAAGCCCGTTCCCGACACCGCTCCAAGCCCGGTTCCCGTGGACCCAAGGCTGCTGGAAATCCTGGTCTGCCCGGTGACCAAGGGGCCGCTGGAATACGATCGTATTCGCAACGAATTGATCAGTCGCGGAGCGCAGCGGGCCTATCCCATCCGCGACGGCATCCCGATCATGCTGCCTGAGGAGGCGCGGATACTGGATGACGGCACCGCCTGATGACGGCACCGATTCCCACCGAAATCCGGCTGCGCCGTGCCGAGCGCCTGCTGGAGGTGGATTTCGACGACGGCGCACGCTTCACCCTGCCGGCGGAATACCTGCGGGTGGAAAGCCCCAGCGCGGAGGTGCAGGGCCACGGCCCCAACGAGCGCCGCACCATCGCCGGCAAGCGCCAGGTGGCGCTGGTGGGCGTGGAGCCGGTGGGCAATTACGCCGTGCGGCTGCTGTTCGATGACGGGCACGATACCGGCATCTTCTCCTGGGGGTATCTGTACGCCCTGGGTCGCGACCGCGGCGGCAAGTGGGAAGCCTATCTGGCCGCGTTACGGGCCGCCAAGCTCAGCCGCGATCCGCAGTAGTTCGGGCGGCTGGTCAGCCGGGCTGCACGTCCAGCGCCGCCATCCCCGCGTCCAGCACGGCGAGCAGATCGGCCCGGGCCAGGGCGACGCAGCCCGCGGTCGGGCTGTAGTCCGGCCGCGCGATGTGCAGAAAGATCGCCGAACCACGACCGGGCACGATCGGGGTGTCGTTCCAGCCGAGTTCGGCGACGATGTCGTACAGCGCATCATCGCGCCACATCGCCTCGTGGCTGGCGGCGAACGGCCGGCGGATAAGGCGGTTGTAATGCGGATCGGCAGGGGCGTCGCACCAACCGTCGTCGGGCGCGATCGGAATGCGTGCCAGCGCGGTGGCGGGGATGCGGCCGCGGTCGGCGCGATAGAACACGCGGCGCAGCGCCAGCAGGCCGTCCGGGGTGGCGCCATCGCCTTCGCGCTTGCGGGCAGCGGCCACCACGCCGGCGCGGCCGAGCGCACAGCGAAAGGTTCGGCCCTGGAACTCCAGGCGCCCGTCCGGGTGGACGATCCCTGTGCCCATCAGCCCGGCTTCGGACCCAACAGGTGGCCGAAGCGCCGCGCCTTGGTGGCCAGGTAGTGGTCGTTCACCCCGTTCGGCGCGAATTCATGCGCCTCGCGCACCACCGCGCGCAGGCCGCATTGCTGCAGAGCGGCCACCTTCTCGGGGTTGTTGGTAAGCAGCCGCACCGCATCGATGCCGAGCTCACGCAGCATGGTGGTGGCGACCAGGAAATTGCGCTCATCGGCGTCCCAGCCCAGGGCGCGGTTGGCATCGACCGTGTCCAGGCCGCGATCCTGCAGGGTGTAGGCGCGCAGCTTGTTCATCAGGCCGATGCCGCGCCCCTCCTGCGCCAGGTACAGCAACACGCCGGCACCCTCGGCGGCCATGCGGGCGATGGCGCCGCGCAGTTGCGGGCCACAGTCGCAGCGCAGACTGCCCAGCAGGTCGCCGGTGAAGCATTCCGAGTGAACGCGCACCAGCACGGCCTCCCCACGGGCGGCCGCATCCTCGGGCCGTCCGACCAGGATCGCCATGTGTTCGATTCCGGCATCCGGCGCGCGGAAGGCGACGATGCGCGCGTCCGGCGCGCCATCCAACGGCACCGCGACTTCGGCGACGCGGCGCAGGCCGAGAGCGGAGTCATTGGGGTGCGCCAGCACGGCGGCGGCATCCACGCTGGCCAAGCCCAGTGCCGCCGCCTGCGCCATGGCATCGCCTCGCGGCGGGGCCGCCAGCACGGCCGGCAGCAGCCGGGCCAGCTTGGCCAGCGCCAGGGCGGCGGGCGCCAAGGCCGGGGGCTCGCCGGCGAGTTGCGGCGTGTCCAGCAACATTTGCCGCGCCGTCGGGTCGGCCAGGCCGAGCAGCACCTCGGGCGACAGAAGGGCGGGGGCAGTGCGCAGGGCCAGCACCTCGCCGGCCACCGCCGGGCGGCGCAGCAGGGCGGCGGCACGGGCTGGCGCAAGAAGCAGCAGCGGCGCGCCAGCGGCCACGGCGGCGAATTCCGCCAAGCCACGGGCGCCGGCGGTTTCGGCCGGCAACAGCACCAACGACCCATCGCCACTCGGCCCATCGTCCAGCAGCAACACCGGGGTGCCGCGACGCAACTCGCCGGCGGCTCGGTTCACCGCGCGCAGCCGCAGCAGCGCAGGCGCGCCCGGCACGGCGTCGGGATCGACCACGGCGGCGGCCGGGTTGGACAAGAGGCTGTCGGCTGGGTTCATCAGGGCCCCGGAGCTTCGCATTTGATTATCATGCCATGCATTTGTGGCCAAAACCGCGCTTGCCTAGTCCGGGATCGCGCATAGCCCCTATACAGGTGCCAGAAGCCGGCGACTCCCGGGTCGGGCACGCGATTGTGACGCCCTTGCATATCCTCGTGTGCGTCGGCAGGGTAGTACTGCTGCGACCAGGACTCGATCGTGGCAATCGTTCCGGTTAATTGTTGCGCAAGGTCTCCAGAGCGGCCAGGGTGGGGAAAGCCCACCGTAAACACGGGTTGGGGGAACTCCCACCATGAGAAGGAGATGATGCATGGCGGGCGAGCGGCCCATCTTGATCGTCGATGACGACCAGGCGCTGCGGGCGATCTTGATGGAGCAGCTGGCGTTTGACGGCGAGTTCTCGGCCCATGAGGCTGCCTCCGCCGGCGAGGCGGAAGCGCGCGTGGTGTCCGGCAACGAGCGCTACGACGCGCTGATCCTGGATGTCGGCCTGCCCGACGGCGATGGCCGCGACCTGTGCGCCCGGCTGCGGCGCGCCGGGGTGAAGGTGCCGATCATCATGCTCACCGGGTCCGACGACGAAGCCGATATCGTGCGCGGTCTGGATGCCGGGGCCAACGACTACATCGCCAAGCCGTTCCGTCTCGCCGAGCTGCTGGCTCGGTTGCGTGCCCAGCTGCGCACTTTCGAGAACAGCGAGGACGCGGTCTTCACCATTGGGCCTTACACCTTCCGCCCGGCGGCCAAGCTGCTGCAGGACATGGCGCGCAACCGCAAAATCCGACTCACCGAAAAAGAAGCTGCGATCCTGAAGTTCCTCTACCGCGCCGGCAGCCGGCCGGTGGCGCGCCAGGTCCTGCTGAACGAGGTCTGGGGCTACAACGCGGCGGTGACGACCCATACGCTGGAAACCCACATCTACCGCCTGCGCCAGAAGATCGAGCCGGACCCCAGCAATTCGCGCCTGCTGATCACCGAGGGCGGCGGGTATCGGCTGGACCCGGTGGGGGAGAAGCCGGCGGCGTAGCCCGGGAAGAAAGCAAAGTGCAGTTCTTTATCTGAGGAAAAAGAACCAACGCTCTATTCACCTGAGGATTCGCAATTCCGCTGGGATCCGGATGTGGAAATTGTCTGTGCCGGAATCGCAGAGCACGGCCCAGGTTTGGCTTCGCAGGAATATCAGGACCTCGGTGTGGATTGCGCGGAATATGGCAGAACATCGGCTGCGGGTGATGGCCTTGTGCATCGCACCCCTCAGCCGTTCGATCTGGTTGGGGTGCAGGAAATAGGGCGGGATGAAGGGCCGCTTGGTCCGGCAGCCCGTGCGGCTGAGCCATTGTCGAATCAGCTTTGCGAGATATCAGCGCGCATTATCCGCGCATTGTCGACGAAGGTGTGGATGCGGCGTTGGTCGCGGAATTGCCGCTCGATGGCAGCCAGAAGGGCCATCGTGCTTGCGGCATCGGCACTGTCGACCACCAGAACCAACGCATCCGCACGACGCGCCACACGATGCTGCGCCAAGCCAACCCGGCTCAGATCAATCGGCGCTTGCCGCTCCTCCGACGAAAGGAAACCTCTCTTGCGCATCGGCGAGGAGTTGAATCCATCAACGCGCGCCGCCGCATGACCGATTGTACGGATCCTCCCGGAGACAGGAAAATTTCTCCAAAAAAAGAACTGCGCCCTGCCGTCGCTTGATCCACCGCAATACCCCGCCCCCTTCTACCCTTATGATCCCTTTGGAGGTACCCACCGATGTCCGATTCCGCGCAACTGACTGCCGCCGATGTGATGACCTCCGATGTCATCACCATTCCCCCCACGGCCACTTTGCGCCAGGCGGCGCGGCTGATGACCAGCCACGGCATTTCCGCGCTGCCGGTGGTCAAGGGGGGCGTGGTGGTTGCCGTACTCAGCGAGGCCGACCTGCTCCAACCCGATACCACGGCCACACCGCAGCCAGATTGGTGGCTGCACCAGTTGGCGGGCGAGGTGGAGCTGGCGCCGGAGTATCTGGCGGCCCTGCGCGACGCCAGCCGCAGCGTCGGCCAGGTGATGCAGCCCAATCCCGTCTGGGTGCCGCCGGATGCCAAGCTGCCGGCGATCGCCGCCCTGATGGCGCAGCAGGGTGTGCGCCGCGTCCTGGTGTTGCGCGACGGCGTCTTGCTGGGCATCGTCTCCCGTCGTGATCTGGTGCGCGCTTTCGCCACTGCCCGGTGACGCCGTCAGTGATAGCTCTTGCAGCTGGGCGATCGGTGTCCGGGCCAGCGCCTCGGTCATGGTCTTGCGGCGGAAATCAAGACCCAGCGGGATCAACACCCGCCACGCCAACACCCGTCGGCTGAACAAGTCGGCCGCCACGGCGAGGCAGGCGATGCCGCGCGGGTCGCCTGCAACGGGCAAGCTCCGAGGCGCCAGCGATTCCGGGATCGTGCCAAACACCTCAAGAACGGACTGATGAAGGATCGGCCGGTGGCGGTCGGGATGCATCTTGTTTGGCGCGCCGCCACCCGCCAGCCCCCGGCGGCGGCTTCGTCGCGGACCGGCGCGCGACACCAACCGCCGAAAGAGTCGGCTTATTCGGCGGTTGTTGGTGTGGACGGCCCAACGGCATCTCGTGCCAAAGTTGAGTTGTCACACACCAACCAAGGACCGTCCAAATCAAGTATAAGCGCATCGCGATTGATACGTCCAAGCACGTGTTCACCCTTCATGGCGTCGATGAGCAGGAACGCCCGGTGCTGCGGCGCGAGCTCAGGCGCGGCCAGGTGGAGGCCTTCTTTGGCAAAC
>JADLHF010000086.1 GCA_020848935.1 Acetobacteraceae bacterium | reverse complement strand
TTCTGGCCGGACGAGTCGCAGGCCGCCCAGATGGCGGCGCTGACCCTACAGGCGACGGCGCAGGTCCAGGCCCTGGCGGCGTCGCTCCGCCAGGCCGACGCCCAGCTTGCCCCCCCGGCCCCCGTTGTGCCGCCGCCGGTACCCGACGATGCCCTGGCCGCCCTTCTGGCCTCGCCAGGATTCCAGGCCCAGATGGCCGCCCTGACCCAGCAGGCCCTGGCCCAGGTCCAGGCCCTGGCCGCGGCGCTGAAGGATATCGAGCGTCAACTGGCCCTGCCTCCTACCGTCGCGGCACCCGAGGAGATGCCCGCGGGCCTGGCGGTGCAACCGGCCGGCGAGCCCTGGGTTGCCCCGCTCATGCCGATCGACGCGCAGCCGATAAACCAGAATTCGGGCGGTTGGGGGATGAAGCTTCTGCCGCCTGATATGTATCCCTCCGATCCCTATTCCCCCGATCCCGACCCGCCCGGCTGGATGGCCCTGGCGCGCAGCGCCGTGATCCCGCCGGATGCGAGCGTGTCATCGAGCGGGTTTGCCACCGACATGCTTGCGGCACTGCCGGCCGCGCCCGCCACGATCGAGCCTGTCGCACCCGTCGGCATCGCCTTCTCCGCCCCGGCGCCCGAAACACCGGTGGCCTGGATGCTGCCCGACCCGCACCACGCCGGCGCCGAGGGTGGCAACACCGCCTGACCCGCCCCGCTCGCATTCTCCCGGCATGGTTGCCGCATGGCGCGCGCGCCGGTATGTGTGCCGCCCCTTTGCAACCAACGGCACCTGAACCACCCCCATGGCCCGCATTGTCATGAAGTTCGGCGGCACCTCCGTCGCCGATCTCGACCGCATCCGCAACGTGGCCCTGCGCGTGAAGCGCGAGGTCGAGCTGGGCCATGAGGTCGCCGTGGTGGTCTCCGCCATGTCCGGCGTCACCAACGCGCTGGTGAAATACTGCCAGGACCTCGCCCCGCTGCATGACGCGCGGGAGTACGACGCGGTGGTCGCCACCGGCGAGAACGTCACCGCCGGGCTGACCGCCATCGCGCTTCAGACCATCGGGGTGGAAGCGCGCAGCTTCGCCGGCTGGCAGATCCCGCTGGCCACCGACGCCGGGCACGGCAAGGCCCGGATCGACCATATCGACGGCGCCGACCTGATCGCGCGCATGCAGGCTGGCCAGGTGCCGGTGGTGGCGGGATTCCAGGGCATCGGCCCGGACAACCGCGTCACCACGCTGGGCCGCGGCGGGTCGGACACCTCGGCGGTGGCGCTGGCCGCGGCGCTGAAGGCGGAGCGTTGCGACATCTACACCGATGTCGATGGCGTCTATACCACCGACCCGCGCATGGTGCCGAAGGCGCGCAAGCTGGCCAAGATCGCCTATGAGGAAATGCTGGAACTGGCCTCGGTGGGGGCGAAGGTGCTGCAAACCCGCTCGGTGGAACTGGCGATGAAGCAGCGCGTGCGGGTGCAGGTGCTGTCCAGCTTCGCCGAGTCGGCCGGCGGCGACCTGCCGGGCACATTGGTGGTGGACGAGGAAGAGATCATGGAAAAGGCTATGGTGGCCGGCATCGCCTATTCGCGCGACGAGGCCAAGATCACGGTGCGCAGCGTGCCCGACCGGCCCGGCATCGCCGCGGCGATCTTCGGCCCGCTGTCGGATGCCAACGTCAACGTGGACATGATCGTGCAGAACGTCTCGGCGGACGGCACCACCGACCTCACCTTCACCATCGGGCGCACCGACCTGCCGCGCGCCCAGGCGGTGCTGGCCGAGAATCGCGGCGAAATCCGCTATGCCGAGCTGCTGAGCGACGCCGACGTGGCCAAGATCAGCGTCGTCGGCGTGGGCATGCGCAGCCATGCCGGGGTGGCGCGCACCATGTTCTCCGCCCTTGCCGAGCGCGGCATCAACATAATGGTAATCTCCACCAGCGAGATCAAGGTATCCGTACTGATCGGCGCCGAGTACACCGAGCTTGCCGTGCGCGCGCTGCACACCGCCTATGGGCTCGACGCGGCCTGACACGACGCCCTTCCCGCGCGTCGGGAAGGGTTGGGTAAAGGGAAATGCGCGGATGACCGACGTGACCGTACAAGCCGGAACCGGGTCCCACGCCGCCGCGCGCGCCGCGCTGGACCGCCTGTGGGCGCGCGGCCGCGCCTTCCTGGGCACCGAATTCGCCATCCTGGCCGGCGCGATGAGCTGGGTGTCCGAACGCAACCTGGTCGCCGCCATCTCCAACGCCGGCGGCTTCGGCGTGATCGCCTGCGGCGCGATGGGCCCCGACCTGCTGGCGCGCGAGATCGCCGCCACCCAGGCGCTCACCCAGAAACCCTTCGGCGTCAACCTGATCACCATGCACCCGCAGCTCGACGACCTCGTGCGCGTCACGCTGGAAGCCGGGGTCAGCCATGTGGTGCTGGCCGGCGGCATCCCGCCCGGTGCCGCGGTGCGCGCGGTGAAGGACAGCGGCGCCCGTCTGGTCGCCTTCGCCCCCGCCCTGGTGTTGGCCAAGCGCCTGGTCCGCTCGGGTGCCGATGCCATCATCATCGAGGGCAGCGAGGCCGGCGGCCATATCGGCCCGGTGTCGCTGACCGTGCTGGCGCAGGAAATCCTGCCCCATCTGCGCGACGTGCCGATCTTCGTCGCCGGCGGGCTGGGCCGCGGCGAGGCGATCCTGTCCTATCTGGAAATGGGGGCCGCCGGCGCCCAGCTCGGCACCCGCTTCGCCGCCTCGGCCGAAAGCATCGCCCACGACAATTTCAAGCGCGCCTTCGTCCGCGCCAATGCCCGCGACGCCCTGCCGTCGATCCAGCTTGACGAGCGTTTCCCGGTCATCCCCGTGCGCGGCCTGGTCAATGCCGGCACCCGGAAATTCCTGGAACACCAGGCCGAAACCCTGCGGCGCTTCCAGTCCGGCGAACTGACCAGGGAATCCGCCCAGCTTGCCATCGAGCATTTCTGGGCCGGCGCGCTCCGCCGCGCGGTGATCGACGGCGATGTCGAGAACGGCTCGGTGATGGCCGGCCAGTCGGTCGGCATGGTCACCGCGGTGCAAACCATCCCGGAGATCATCGCCGAACTGGTGGACCAGGCGGTCACCGCACTGGCCCTGCGGGCGGCGTAGGCAGGAAGCGCGTTCTTTTTTGAAAAAAAGAACCAAAAAACTTTCATTCCCTGGAGCGTGACGGCACGCGTGGCGCCGCGCCATTTTAATGGATGAAGTTTTTTTGCTTCTTTTTGTTCACAAAAAGAAGACCTTGCTTCCGTCCTTTTCGTCCCGCCCCGCGATGACGACCGCTTCAACCGCCCAGCAAAACGCCGATTTGCCGCCACGCGGCAATTCCCCCGCCGCCGCGATTGCTCTAATCCCGTTGCATGTCCACGCCGCGCCGCCTGCTGGCGAAGCTGCGCGACCTGATGGCGCGCGGCACCGCCCCGATGCCGGAGCTTGTCCGCCTGGTGGCGGGCGAGCTGGTCAGCGAGGTGTGCTCGCTCTACGTCATGCGCCCCGGCGAGGTGCTGGAGCTGGCCGCCACCGAGGGGTTGCGGCCCGAGGCGGTGGGCACCACCCGCCTGCGCGTGGGCGAGGGCATCGTCGGCCTGGCCGCGGCCACCCAGCAGTTGCAGAACCTGGCCGACGCGCAGAACCATCCGGCGTTCGCCTGGCGGCCGGAGACCGGCGAGGACGCCTATGCCTCGATGCTGGCGGTGCCGGTGCGCCGGGCCGGGCGCACGCTGGGGGTGCTGGCGGTGCAGAACCGCACCCCGCGCCGCTACGACGCCGACGAGGTGGAGGTGGTGGAGACGGTAGCGATGCTGCTGGCCGAGCTGTTGGCCACCAGCGGCGCCGATACCGGCGAGGCGGCGCTGGTCGATACCTTGCCGCGGCGCTTCGCCGCCATCCCGCTGGCGCCGGGGCTGGCGATCGGCCCGGTGCTGGTCAGCGGCCCCGCCGCCGCCCCGCGCCGCCTGCTGGCCGACGACCCCGGCCGCGAACTGGCCCGGCTGGACGACGCCGTGGTGCGCATGCACCAGGGGCTGGACGCGCTGATCGCCGCCGGCCTGCCGCCGGACGTCGCCGCCCGCCCGGATGCCGCCGCCTCGCGCGAGATCCTGGACGCCTACCGCCTGGTGGCCGCCGATACCGGCTGGCTGAAGCGGGTCGCCGACGCGGTGCGCGGCGGGCTGTCGGCCGAGGCGGCGGTGCACCGCGTGGCCGCCGACCTGCGCGACCGCATGCGCCGGATCGCCGACCCCTATCTGCGCGAACGCCTGGCCGATATCGAGGACATGGTCGGCCGGCTGCTGGCCACGCTGGATGGCGACGCCAGCCCCGCCGCGGTGCCGCCCGGCGCGCTGCTGCTGGTGCGCCGGCTGGGCCCGGCCGAGCTGCTGGACTGGCACAGCCGCGGCATCGCCGGCGTGGTGATCGAGGAGGCGAGTGCCGCCGGGCATGCCGCCATCCTGGCCCGCGCCCTCGGCCTGCCGGCGCTGGCCGGCGCGCGCGGCGCGCTGGACGCCGCCGAGAATGGCGACTCGGCGGTGCTGGATGCCGATGAAGGCCAGTTGATCCTGCGCCCGGAGGTCGAGGTGGTCTCCGCCTATCGCCGCGCGCAGCAGGCCCACAGCGCGCGCGCCGCCGGCTGGGCCGCGCTGCGCGACCGCCCCGCCGTGACCGCCGACGGCACGCCGGTGAACCTGATGCTCAATATCGGCCTGGCCATGGAGCTGGGTCAGCTCGACATCACCGGGGCGGCGGGGATTGGCCTGTTCCGCACCGAGATCGCCATGCTGGCCCGCGGCGCGCTGATGGACACCACCGAGCAGGCCGCCGTCTATGCCCGGGTGCTTGACGCCGCCGCCGGCCGGCCGGTGCTGTTCCGCACGCTGGACCTGGGCAGCGACAAGCTGCTGCCCGGCACCGCGGTGGCCGAGGAGAATCCGGCGATGGGCTGGCGCAGCCTGCGCATCGGGCTGGACCGGCCCGCCCTGCTGCGCCGCCAGCTGCGCGCGCTGCTGCTGGCGGCCGGCGGGCGCGACCTGTCGGTGATGTTCCCGATGGTGGCGACCGTGGCCGAGTTCCGCGCCGCGCGCGCCCTGTTGCGCGCCGAGGCGGCCAAGGTCCGGCCGGCGCCCTCCCGCCTGTCGGTCGGCACCATGCTGGAGGTGCCGGCGCTGATGTGGCAGCTGGACGCGCTGCTGGGCGAAGTGGATTTCGTCTCCGTCGGCACCAACGACCTGTTGCAGTTCCTGTTCGCCGCCGACCGCGGCACGCCCGGCCTGGCGGCGCGCTACGACCTGCTGTCGCCGCCGATGCTGGAACTGCTGGCCCAGCTTGTCGCCGCCTGTGCCGCCGCCGGGGTGGCGCTGTCGGTCTGCGGCGAACACGCCGCCCGGCCGCTGGAGGCGATCACGATGGTCGGGCTGGGCATCACCAGCCTGTCGATGCCGGCGGCCGGCGTGCTGCCGGTCAAGGCGTTGCTGGCCGGGCTGGACCTGCCGGGCTTCCGCCAGTTGCTGGCCGCCATCCGCCGCACCGGCGCCGGAGCCGCCAGCGTGCGCGAGCCGATTGCCGCCTGGGCGCGCGAGCACGGGTTGCCCATCTGATGGCAGCCGCCGTGGCAAGCCCGATGATTCAATGGTTTCGGGATGTTTCCTGCGATTCGACTCGCAAAATATCCAGCGCAGCATCCTGAAAGTTGCAAGCTCCAGTTTCGGTTTTTTCACGACCGCCTGACGCCGCCGGCCGCGCAAGGCGGTTGGCAAGAGGGCACCATCGGTCTAGAAACCATCGCTCTTGGGTCGGCATCGGACCGGGCAGGATGCCCGGATGAGACCTCCGGTGTCGCAATGGTTGGCGTGAGGTCGTGCTGTTCAATCGAGGGACCAGACGGGGCGAACAACAGGTCGGTCCATCGCTGGGCGATGCGGCCGAGGGGGATGCGCGCATGGTGGGCGCCGAACTGACCGCGGCGCGCGAGCGTCTCGGCTGGACCCTGCCGGACATCGCCGCCCATTTGCGCATTCGCCTGTCGTTTCTGGCCGCCATCGAACAGGGGCGGCTGGAGCAGCTGCCGGGCACCGCCTATGCCATCGGCTTCGTGCGCACCTATGCCAAGGCGCTGGGGCTGGAGCCGGACGAGATCGCCCGCCGCTTCCGCAGCGAGGTCGCCGAGGTGTCCCGCAAACCCGATCTCGCCTTCCCCGCCCCGGTGCCGGACCGCGGCGTGCCGGCCGGCGCGGTGGTGATGCTGGGTGCGGTTCTGGCGATCGGCGCCTATATCGGCTGGTACAAGGCCACCGGCGAGAAGCCGGGGATGGAGCCGGTGCGCCCGGTCCCGGAACGGCTGGCCGAACTGGCCACTCCCGCACCGCCGGCGCCCGCAGCACCCGCCGCCGTTTCGCCACCACAAGCCACGGTGACGGCCGCAACCCCGGCAGCCCTGCCGCCGGCCGACACGGCGCTGCTGCCCGGGATCGCCGCGCTGCCGGCGCCGATCGTCCCGTTCCCCACGGTGCCGCCGAGTTCCGCCGCCGCCGCGGTGGTGCCGAACGCCATTCCGCCCGCCCTGACCGTGCAGCCCGCCCCCGCCGCCGCCTCCGACGCCGCCCTGCCGGAGGGCACGCGCATCGTGCTGCGCGCCCGCGCCGATGCCTGGATCCAGGTGCGCGACCGCCAGGGCCAGGTGCTGCTGAACCGCGTGCTGCGCCCCGGCGAGACCTGGCCGGTGCCGTCAAAGCTGGCGCTGCTGCTGACCACCGGCAATGCCGGCGGCACCGAACTGCTGGTCGATGGCGTGCTCACCCCCTCGCTGGGCAGCGACGGCGCGGTGCGCCGCGACCTGGCGCTGGACGCCGATGCCATCCGCGACGGCAAGCTGGCCATGCCCCTGGCCGCCGCCGCGCCGCCTCGCCCGGCCGCCGCCCCCGCCCGCCCCTAGCGGCGCCACCCCGCCGCGTTTGCGCGACGCCGCGCCGCACGGCATGGTGCGGCCCCACCCCGTCTCGCGTTCGGAGAAGGCCGCCATGAGCTATCGCCCGTACCAGCAGATCCAGCGCCGCAAGTCCCGCCAGATCTTCGTCGGCCGCGTGCCGGTCGGCGGCGACGCGCCGATCACGGTGCAGACCATGACCAACACGCCGACCACCGACGTCGCCGCCACCGTGGCGCAAATCCAGCGCGCCGAACGCGCCGGCGTCGATATCGTCCGCGTCTCCTGCCCCGACCGGGAAAGCGCGCTCGCCCTGAAGGACATCGTCCGCCAGGTCGAGGTGCCCGTGGTCGCGGACATCCACTTCCACTACAAGCGCGCCATCGAGGCCGCCCAGTCCGGCGCCGCCTGCCTGCGCATCAACCCCGGCAATATCGGCAGCCAGGAGCGCGTGCGCGAGGTCATCAAGGCGGCGCGCGACCACAACGTGTCCATGCGCATCGGCGTCAACGCCGGCTCGCTGGAACGCCACCTGCTGGAGAAATACGGCGAACCGAACCCCGAGGCGCTGGTGGAATCCGCCCTCGAACACGCCAAGATCCTGCAGGACAACGATTTCCACGAATTCAAGATCAGCGTGAAGGCGTCCGACGTGTTCCTCGCCGTCGCCGCCTACCAGCAGCTCGCCGAAGTCTGCGACCACCCGCTGCACATCGGCATCACCGAGGCCGGCGGCAAGCGCACCGGCACGGTGAAATCCGCCATCGGCCTGGGCAACCTGCTCTGGGCCGGCATCGGCGACACCCTGCGCGTCTCGCTCTCCGCCGAGCCCGAGGAGGAGGTGCATGTCGGCTGGGAAATGCTGAAATCCCTCGGCATCCGCCACCGCGGCGTCAAGATCATCTCCTGCCCCTCCTGCGCGCGCCAGGGCTTCAACGTGATCGAGACCGTCTCCATGCTGGAGGAGCGCCTGGCCCACATCGAAACCCCGCTCTCGCTGTCGATCATCGGCTGCGTGGTGAACGGACCCGGCGAGGCGCTGATGACCGATATCGGCCTGACCGGCGGCGGCAATGCCCGCCACATGGTCTACAACGCCGGCAAGACCGACCATACCGTGGACGGCCAGTCGATGGTCGAACATATCATCGCGCTGGTCGAGGCGAAGGCGAAAATCATCCAGGCGGAGATCGACGCCCAGAAGGTCTTGGCGAAGCAGGCAGCAGAGTAAAAGCAGAATCTTCTTTTTCTGAAGAAAAAGAAGCAAAAAGACTTTTTATTCATTAGCGCCTTGCCTAATGGATAAAAGTTTTTTGGTTCTTTTTTTCAAAAAAGAACACCCTTCCTTACCCAACCCAAGGAAACCGCCGAGCGTGACCGACACCCAGCCCCGCAAGCCCGCCCCCACCAAGGTCCAGCCCGTCCGCGGCACCCACGACCTGATCGGCGAGGACGCGCGGCGGCATTTCCATGTGGTCGATACCGCCCGTCGCGTGGCCGCCACCTATGGCTTCGACGAATGGTCCACCCCGATCTTCGAGGAAACCGCCGTCTTCGCCCGCGGCCTGGGCGACACCTCCGATGTCGTCATGAAGGAGATGTATTCCTTCACCGACCGCGGCGGCGAATCGCTCACCCTGCGCCCGGAGGCCACCGCCGGCATCTGCCGCGCCCTGGTGACCAACGGCCTCACCCAGTCGCTGCCGCAGAAGGTGTTCTACACCGGCCCGATGTT
>JADLHF010000085.1 GCA_020848935.1 Acetobacteraceae bacterium | reverse complement strand
TGGACGCGGACAAGCGCAACCTCGCGGCCGATCCGCCCCGGGTGGTGCATGTGCTGCCTGAGCGGGTGCAGTGGGCGCGCACGGGGCTGTGGGACCGGCTGGAGCGGGCGGCGGCTGCCATCCCTGGGGCCGAGGCGCTGAAGTCTGAGTTGCGCATCAACCTGCCAGGCGGGCGCGTGTTCCAGGCCGGCGGGATGGACAACCCGGAGAGCTGGCGCGGCGGCTATGCTGACGAGGTGATCGAGGACGAGGCTGACGACGTGACGGCCGGCGGGCTGGACATGGTGGTTGAGCCGATGCTGGCGGACTACCTGGGCACGCGGCTGTATGTCGGCACCCCCAAGGGCAACGGGCGCCTGCAATCGCGCTATGACGAGGCAGGGCACACCCCAGGCCAATCGCGCTACCTGCTGCGCTGGCAGGACACGGGCGCGCTCTCGGCTGAGGCCATTGAACGGCTGCGGACCCGTCTGAGCGCGGAGGAGTTCGCGCAGGAAATGGAGTGCAGCTTCAGCGCGCCCAACGCTGGCAGCTACTATGCCGCGTTGCTGGACAAGGCCGAGGCTGAGAACCGCATCACCCGCGTTCCCCATGAGCCGCGCCTGCCCGTCGAAACGTGGTGGGATTTGGGCATGGATGACAGCACGGCGATCTGGTTCGTGCAGCGGCTACCGGGATCCGGCGAGGTACGGGTGATCGACTATGCCGAGGCCAGCGGCGAGAGCCTGGGCTTCTATGCGACGCTGCTGGTGGGCAAGGGCTACAGCTACAGCGCGCACCGGCTGCCGCACGATGTGCGGGTGCGCGAGATGGGCACCGGCAAGAGCCGCATGGAGATGTTGCAGAGCCTGGGCGTCGCACCGATCCGGCCAGGCCGGGCGCTCCCCGTGGCGGACGGCATCAATGCGGCCAAGGCGCTGTTGCCGCGGTGCTGGTTCGATGCTGAGCGGACGGCGAAAGGGCGGAAGCACCTGCGGCAATACCGGCGCGAGTGGAACGAGGAACGCGAGGTGTGGGGCGCGAAGCCGGTGCATGACGGCGCCAGCCATGCCGCCGATGCCTTCCGCGAGGGCGCCGTGAATGGCGCTGAGCCGCGCGATCCGATGGCGCCACCGCCCAGGTCGCAGGCTGATGGCGACTACGACCCGCACGCATTCTAGGAGGCCAGCATGCCTGCACCTGCCACCATCACCCCCGCGATCGTCGCCGAGGTCGCCCGTCGCCGGGCTGCGCGCGAGGAATGGAAGGTGATCTGCGCCGACCTGCGGCGCCGTGGTCTGCCGGCCGGGCGCACTGCGCTGTGGAAGGCAATCGCGGCTGTCGGTGTTCGCGAACACCTACCGGCTTGCGCCAACGCCTCGGATAGCGCCACGCAAGCCGCATGACCGTTGTTGCTCTCGATACCGCCCTGGTGGCGGACGTGGCTCGGCGGATGCGGGCCAGCGACCGGGCAGAGGTCGGGGCCATGTGCTGGCCGGGGGCTGATGAGCCTGAGGCGTTGGCTCGGGAGGCGGTCATGCGGTCACGGTTCGGCGGTGTGGTGCTGGATGCCGGGGGAAACCCTCAGGCGGTTCTAGGCGCCCTCCCTTGTTGGCCTGGGGTTTTCTCGGTCTGGATGTTCGCCACGGATTTGTGGCCGGCGGTGTGGCGCGGTGCGGTGCGGTTCGCGCGCGATGTGCTGGCGCCGCAGATGATCGCGGCGGGTGGGCACCGGGCGCAGTGCTTCGCCGCGGCGGGGCACGATGACGCGCACCGGCTGTTGCGGCGCCTGGGGTTCCAGGCCGAGGGCACGGCGCGACGCATGGGGCGGGCGGGCGAGGATTTCATCATGTTCGGGGCGGTGCGCTAATGTGCAAGTTCATCGGCCGCATGTTCGGCCTCGCGCCCAAGATGCCGGCGGCGCCAACCATCCCTGAGACGCCGCCGGTGCAGCCGGTGGTGGATGCGCCGGCCGCGATGGGCGCGGGCGGCGCGGCGGACGCGGCGGGCGACAAGGAGCGGCAGGACCTGCTCAACCGGCGCGGCCGGGCCTCCACCATCCTCACGGGCGGCATGGGCGACACCAGCGCGGTGAGCATCAAGGCGCCGGTCGCCACGGGGGCCAAGACCCTGTTGGGAAACTGAGCGCATGAGCGATGACCTGGCGCGCGACGTGATCCGCCGGCACGACCGGATGCGCGGCGACCGTTCGCTGATGGAACCGCTCTGGCAGGAAATAGCCGAGTTGGTGAAACCGATGCGGGCGGACTTCACCGTCACCCGCACGCCGGGCCAGCGCCGAGGGTTGCGGGTGTTCGACGGCACGCCGGGCTATGCGGCCGAGAACCTTGCGGCCGGGCTGTGGGGCATGGTGACCAACTCGGCGAACGAATGGTTCAGCCTCAAGCATCCTGACGAGGCGTTGAACCGGCAGGGCGAGGTCAAGCAGTGGACCGACGCGACCGGCGCGGCGATGCGCGAGGCGTTCAGCGCCGGCGGGCAGCGGTTCTATGCGGCGGCGCTCGAGCTCTACGCCGATCTCGTCGCGTTCGGCACCGGTATCTTCTACGTGGACGAGGGGCGGCAGCCGGGGCGGCTGTTTTTCTCCAACCGGCCGCTGCGGGAATGCTGCATCGCGCAGGATGACGAGGAACGGGTCGATACCGTCTACCGGCGGTTCGAGTGGACGGCGCATCAGGCCTATTCGCGTTGGGGCGAAGGGGCGGGCAAGAGCGTGTTGAAGGCCCTGCGCGACGACCAGCCGGACGCCTGCTTCTGGTTCCTGCATGCGGTGGAGCCGAATGAGCGGGTGGACCCGCGGCGCCGCGATGCGCGGGGCAAGGCGTTCCGGTCGGTGCATGTGGCCGAAAGCGACATGGAGGTGTTGCAGGCCGGGGGCTATGACGAGTTCCCCTACATGGTGCCGCGCTGGTCAACCAGCACGGGCGGCCTGTATGGCGATAGCCCGGCCATGCTGGCGCTGCCCGATATCAAGACCCTTCAGGCGCAGGAAAAGACCACGCTGGTAGCGGCGCAGAAGGCGGCTGACCCGCCGCTGCTGGCGCCGGATGAGAATGCCCTGCGGTCGGTGCGGGTGACGCCGGGCGGCATCACCTATGGCGCCGTCGATGCCAACGGCCGGCCGCTGGTGGTGCCGTTGCAGTCCGGCGGCAACTTCTCGCTCACGCTGGAAATGGCGGAACAGAAGCGCCAGGCGATCCGGGTGGCGTTCTATGCCACGCTGCTCAACATGCAGGCGGTGCCGAATGAGACGGCAACGGCGGTGCTGGCGCGGCAGGAGGAGCAACTGCGCCTGATGGGGCCGCACCTGGGGCGGTTGCAGGCCGAGTTTCATGACCCGCTGATCTCGCGCGTGTTCGGGCTGATGTGGCGCGGCCAGGCATTCGGGCAGCCGCCGGACGTGCTGCGCCAGGCGCCGCAGATCGCGGTTGAGTATGTCTCGCCGCTGGCCAAGGCGCAGAAGTCGAGCGAGGCCGCGTCGATCATGCGGACCATGGAGGCGGTTGGGCCGCTGATGCAGGTGGACCCGTCCATCATCGGCAACTTCGATCTGGACGAGGTGGCGCGGGGCATCGCCGACGGGTTCGCCATGCCGGCGCGGATGCTGCGCGATCCCGAGGCGGTGAAGCGCCAGCGCGAGGCGCAACAGCAACAGGCGGAACAGGCGGCGCAGATGCAGGCGCTTGCGGCCTCGGCGCAGCCCATGGCGCAGGCGTCGCGCGGCGTGCGTGATCTGGCCGAGGCGAGCCGGGTGGCCGAGGGGATGGGCGTATGAGCGTTACCCCTGAGCAAGTGCAGGCGGCCTATGCGCGGCGCCTGGACCCGCACGACCCGGAGGCGCGGCTGGTGCTGGCCGATCTGGCCGAGGCGTGCCACGCGGGCCGCAGCACCGAGGGCGCGACCCCGGCCGATACCAGCTTCCGCAACGGCCAAAGGGCCGTGTTCCTCTACATCGCGGGCCGGCTCGGCCTGCCCATCATTGGAGCCTGAGCCATGGCAACGCGCACCCCGGTCGCTGACCGGCTGACCGAGTTCTCGCTGCAAGTCGTGTGGTCGGGCCTGCTGTTGAACGATAACGGCGCGGCCTATGAGCGGCCCGAGTTCCAGGACCGCACCTTCCAGGTGACGGGCACCTTCGGTGGCGCGACCATCGCCTTGCAGGGCAGCAACGACAACACGACCTGGTTCGGGCTGACCAACAGCACCGGGGCGGCCCTGTCCTACACCGCGGCGGGTGGTGGCGCGGCCCGGGAGGGGACGCGGTATGTGCGGCCGGTGGTGACGGGCGGCGACGGCACGACGAGCCTTGTCGTTACCGCCGTCATGGTGTCGCGCACCGCCGCCCGGGGCAATGTGATCTCGGACCCGCTCAAGCTGGATGTGGCCGGCGGCACGCTGACGGGGCCGCTTCTGGTCGCCTCGGGCGTGAACATCGCCACGTTGCAGGGCGGCGCCACGGGTGAGCCGGTGGTGGT
>JADLHF010000084.1 GCA_020848935.1 Acetobacteraceae bacterium | reverse complement strand
CGGGAAGTCGTGGTCGCCGCCGGGGATGATCTGCATTGTGGCGTTGGGCAGCAGGGTGGCGAGGTGCTTGCCGACGGCCGGGGGGCTGATGTCGTCGTAGTCGCCCCATAGCAGCAGGGTGCGGGTGGTGATGCGGGGCAGGTCGGCGGTGTGGTCGGCGTGGGTTTCGGTGATCCAGGGGGCGGCGTTGGGGAAGCTGGCGCGGTAGGCGGCGCGCCAGTCGGAGCCGCCGAGGGCTGGGAGGTCGAGGCCGCCGGAGGTGCCGGTGAGGACCAGGCGGCGGATGCGGTAGGTGTGGCGCAGGGCGGCGCGGATGGCGACGAGGCCGCCCATGGATTGGGCGACGAGGTCCACCCGGGTGGCGGACATGGCGATGCAGGCGCTGACCATGTCGACGAGGTCGTCGATGCCCTGGATCGTGGGGTCCGGGGGCTCGTTGCCCAGGCCGGGCCAGGACAGCATGACCTTGGGCCATTCCTCCGGCAGCAGGTCGGCGACGGGCTGCCAGAAGCCGGCGGCGCCGGCGGCGCCGGGGAGGAAGAGGATCGTGCTGGCGGTCATGGCGCGGTTCCCTGGGAGAGGGGAAGCATTGCCGGTTGGGATGGGGACGGCAAGCTTGCCGGTTATTGTTTCGTTATCGCAATAATAACGGCGCAACGAAGCGGCCGTGCGTGCCGGGTTTTTCGCAACTGATGGGCCGGGGGTCGGGCGGCGGGGCGCGGGCCGGGTGGCTGCGTGCGGCCGGGGTGGTGGCGCGGGACGGCGGGTTGGGTGTGGCGGCGATGCGCGGGGCGGTTCGGCGGCCGGGCGCGCGCGCCGGGGGCTCGCAGGTGTGCGGGCCGGGACGGGCATGGTTCGCGCGGGGGTGCCGGCGGCGGGCGCGGGGGTGGCGGGAGGCGCGCGGCGCGGGCGGGCGGGGGGTGTCGGCGGCGGGGGGGGAGCGGGTGCGGCGCGGTTGGGGAAGCGGGAGCTGGCCGGATTGCCAGAGCTGGGCGAGGGCTTCCAGGCGGCCGAAGATGCGGGCGAGGAGGGACGCGATGAGGGTGTGAATGGCCGCGATCGCCCAGGCCCGCTGCTGCTCCGCTTCCGCGGCGCAGCGCAGGCTGGCGAGATGGTCGGCCAGGGAGGGTGGATGAACTGACATTTGCGCTATTATGCCTGACGCCCAACGGCGCGGCAAGGGAATTTTTTCCGCAGAGTCTGGGCGGCGGGTTGCGATGAGGGGTGGCGCTTCGCCCATCCCTTGGGCTGGGCCGCGCCAAGGCTTCGCGTGCCGGGCGCCCCCGCGGCACCCCTCTCCGCCAAGAAAAACAGACGCATCGTCAAGTGAATGAAGTTTTTTTGCTTCTTTTTGTTCACAAAAAGAAGAACTTGTTTGCTTGCTTGTTTTCTTCTTTGCGCCGACTGCCCCTCGGCCCCCACGCAAGCGGCCATGAGGGCGACACCCTCGGCAGCCGCCGCCATCCATGCCAAACTCCCGCCGGGCAGAGACCCGGAGGGAACCCACGATGAAAATCAAGCGCATCGACGATCTTCACGCCAGCGCCGGCTGGCGCAACTTCTCCTTCCTGCGCATGGAAACCACGGACGGGATCGTCGGCTGGTCGGAATACACCGAGGCCGACGGCTCCCGCGGCCTCACCGCCATCATCAAGGGCCTGTCGGACCTGGTCATCGGCCAGGACCCGCACCGCATCCAGTACATCATGTCCCACCTGACCAGCCGCACCATCCAGGCCCCCGGCGGCGTCAACCAGCGCGCCATGGCCGCCATCGAGAATGCGCTGCTGGACATCAAGGGCAAGTCCCTCGGCGTTCCGGTCTACAACCTGCTCGGCGGCAAGGTGCGCGACCGCCTGCCGGTCTATTTCTCCCATTGCGGCACCTACCGCGTGCGCAGCCACGAGGTCATGGGCGTCCCGCAGCTTCGCACCTATGACCAGGTCGCCCGCCTTGGCGAGGAGGTCCGCAGCCGGGGCTTCAAGGCGCTGAAGACCAACATCCTGCGCCTGGACTGCGACACCCCCAGCGTCTATGGCGCCGGCTTCGGCCGGACCGACGGCCATCCCGAACTGAACGCCCCGCGCGAGGTGCTGGACGCCACGCGCCGCACGCTGCAGGCGTTCCGCGACGGCGCCGGCCCCGAGATGGGCCTGCACCTGGACACCAACTACAACTTCAAGACCGCCGGCTACCTCAGGATCGCGCAGGCGGTCGAGCCCTTCGACCTGACCTGGCTGGAACTCGACACCTGGGACCCCCAGGGCCTCGCCGTGATCCGCGGTGCCGCCCCCTGCCCGATCGCCTCGCTGGAATCCGTCATCCACCGCCGCGGCTTCCGCCCCTTCCTCGACGCCTACTCGGTGGACGTCGCCATCGTGGACGTGATCTGGAACGGCTATTTCGAATCCCTGAAAATCGCAGCCATGGCCGACGCCTACGAGGTCAACTGCGCGCCGCATAACTATTACGGCCACCTCTCCTCGGCCATCGGCGCCCATTTCAGCGCGACGATCCCAAATTTCGCCGTGATGGAAATCGACATCGACAGCGCCCCCTGGCGCGACGAACTCGTCACCGTCGCTCCCAGCTTCGAGAACGGCGCCTATGTCGTCTCCGACGCCCCGGGGTGGGGCACCGATGTCAGCGAGGCCGGGGTGGCAAGGCACCCTCCCATTGCCTAGCTCCCCGGCGCCACCCCAACCGCCAGCGCCCTGACACGGCGCCAGGCCAGATAGCCCACGCCAAGAAACGGGATCAGCAACAGCGCGCTCCACGCGCCCCACCCCTGCGCCACCGCCCGATCGATGGAGGCTCCGAACACAAACCCCGCGCCGACCAGCAAGACCGTCCACAGACCAGCCGACGCCGCGTTGAGAACAGTGAACCGCCGCCACGCCATGTCGGTCAGCCCCACCGGCAGAGCCCCCACAGTGCGCATGCCCTTGGGGTAGCGATACAGGAAGATATAGGCTGCCCCATACCGCGCCAGCACCGCGCGCGACGCCGCCACCATGGCCAGCATGCGCGGCCGCCCCTCGAACATCCGCGCGCCGAAGCGCCGGGTCAGCCAGAACCGCGCCTCGTCCCCGCCATACCCGCCCAGGAAGGTGACTCCGGCCACCACACCCACATCCAGCGCCCCGGCCTGGGCGGCATACCCGGCCAGCAACGGCAACACTCCGCTCTTCAATGCCGTATAGGCAAACAGCAACAAATAGGTGAGCACGCCATAGTCGCGAACCAAGCCGATCACCAGATCCAACTGCCAGCCCCCTGCCCGCTGTCGCCTGCGTCTACCCCAGCCGCCGGATGATCTCCGCCCAGCGATCCAGCTCCGGCAGGATCGCATCGGCCTTGGCGCTATCCAGGCTCACCACCACCCGCACCACGCCCAGGCTGCGATCACGCTCCAGCATGGCGATGTCCTCCTTCGCCCCCCAGATCGATACCGGCACGCTGGCCGGATCGCGGCCGGATTCCTCGACCAGGGCACGATACTGCGGGATCAGCGCGGCGACATCGGCATAGGCCGGCCGCACCCGGTGCGGCATCCAGCCATCGCCGTAGCGCAGGGCGCGGCGCGCGCCATAGGGAAACGCCCCGCCCACCAGGATCGGCGGATGCGGCGCCTGCACCGGCTTCGGCCGGGCGATCATCGGGCCGAAATCGACGAACTCGCCGTGATACGCCGCGGTCTGCTGCGTCCAGATCGCCTTCATCGCCTCGATCCGCTCGCGCGCCAGCTTGTGCCGTGTCTTGAAGACCGTGCCGTGGTTTTCCATCTCGTCGGCATTCCAGCCATTGCCGATGCCGAACAGGAACCGCCCGCGCGACACCTGGTCGATCGAGGCCACCAGCTTGGCGGTCTGGATCGGGTCGCGCTGCACCACCAGGCACACCCCGGTGCCGATCTTCAGCGTGGTGGTGGCCGCCGCGGCAGCGGTGAGCGAAACGAAGGGGTCCATCGCGTCGTAGTATTTCTTCGGCAAGGCGCCGCCCGAGGGAAATGCCGAGGCGCGCGCGGCCGGGATATGCGAATGTTCCGGCGCCCAGACGGACTCGAAGCCGCGTTCCTCCAGCGCCCGCCCCAGCTCGGCGGGCGCCATCGAGTAGTCGGTGAAGAACATCGCGGCGCCGATCTTCATCGCCGCGGGCCTATTTCTTGTTGCGGTCCGGGTAGCTGCGGCCCATGCCCTCGCGCACATCCATCTGGATGCCGTATTGCGGGAACGGGTAGCGCAGCCCGTTCTTCGACAGCGCCTCCATGCCGGCGATCGCCTTGGCGATGTAGCTCGGCGGCAGCGCCATCAGCATCTCGTCGTCCAGCACCCCGCCGTAGCGCCGCTCGGCAAAGCACGGGATCGAGAGCGACGGCGTGCGGGTGGTCAGCGCGCGGCCCCAGCTGTCGGCGCACGAGCTTTCGCCCACCACGCCCCATTCGAAATTCTTGTAGCCGGCCCATTGCAGCCCGTTGATGAAATACATCATCGCCCCCGGCGTTGCGTAGAACAGCGCGATATCCGGCGGGTTCAGCCGCCCCGCGCCGAGCGGCGAGACGGCGAGCGCCTGGTACTGGCCATCCGGCACCGCATGCATGCTGGCCTGGTGGGCGGCGGCGTCCTCGGGGGTGGAGTACCACACGCCGACCATCGACTTGCCGGATTTCCACGTGTCGTCCTTGGCCATGCCCAGGCCCACCACCGCGCGGCACTGGGCACCAACCAGGTTTTCCGAGGTGATGCCCACGGTCCAGCCGAGGCGGGCGGCCTGCGCCACCACCTGGTCCAGCGTATGCACGTTGGCGGGCCGGCGGATGCGCGGGATCGCCTCCATCTCGGCGGCCTCGGCGAACAGCTTCATGCCGAACGGCGCATTGCGCAGGCGCAACAGCCGGGTGAGGTCGTCGGACAGCTTGGCGAGGTCGAGCGATTGCGGGGCGAGATCATCGGGCATGGCGTTCACTCCGGTTCCTGGCGCCAGACTAGAACGGAAACGCCGCGGCGCCAACGCGACACGTGCGCGCCAGCGTGGCAGGCTGGCGCATCAAGCGAACGGGGGCTGGGATGAACGAGCTGAAGATCACGCTGACCTGCGCCGACTACCCGCGCGTGCAGCTGCTGGCCACCGGCGCGGTGAGGCCGGCGGGGATCGCGCTGGAGATGGTGCTGGGCCGCAACGGCAGCTGGACCGACCGCGCCGAGATGCTGCGCCGCGCGGTGCAGGACCCCGCCGTGCAGGGCGGCGAGTTCTCGATGGCGCAATACCTGTACCGCATCGACCGCGGCGATCGCGGCCTGGTGGGGCTGCCGGCCTTCCCGCTGCGCAACTTCGTGGCCCGCGACCTGTACATCAACCCGACCGGGCGCATCCGCCAGGGATCGGACCTGAACGGCGCGCGCATCGGGATGTATGCCTGGGGCGCCAGCGGCTCGATCTGGTACCGCCACTTCCTGCGCTTCATCGGCGTGGATCCCGCCGGGGTGCAATGGGTGATCGGCAACCCGGACACCGCCTGGTCCACCGGCACCGCCGCCGCGCTGCCGGCGCATGTCCAGGCCGCGCCGGACGGGCGCTCGCTGTCCGACCTGCTGCTGGCCGGCGAGATCGACGCCATGTACTCGCCGCCGCGCCCGCGGCACTACCACCCCACGACAGGCCCGATCGCCCGGCTGTTCCCGGATTTCCGCATCATCGAACAGGAGTATTTCCGCCAGACCGGCATCTTCCCGCCGCAGCACCTGATCGTGCTGCACCGCGCGGCGTGGGAGGCGAACCCCTGGATCGCCGGCGCCATCACCGATGCCTTCGCCGCCGCCAATGCCGCGTTCACCGCCGCCCAGCGCGGCTTCCCGTATTCCACGCCGTGGGAGGAGGCGGAGCTGGAGATGACCACCGCGCTGATGGGCGAGGATTTCCATCCCCAGGGGCTGGAGGCCAACCGGGCGCAGATCGACGCCTTCTGCGCCGAGGCGCACCGCCTGGGCCTGACGCAACGGCGCGTGGCGGTGGAAGAATACTTCGCCGACTACCTGGCGGGCTGAAGCGCTTGCCACCGGCGCCGCGCCCGCCGAGACTGACGCGACCGAAACGGGGGACGCCATGATCCACGAACTGCGCACCTACACCTTCTATCCCGGCAAGCTCGCCGCCTATCTGAAGGCCGCCGCGGAGATCGGCCGCCCGGTGCGGGGCAACACCTACGGCACCAACCACGGCTACTGGACCACCGAGTTCGGCCCGCTGAACCAGGTCTGGCATCTGTGGAGCTACGACAGCATGGCCGAGCGCGAGCGGCTGCGCGGCGAATTGGCGAAGAACCCGCGCTGGACCGGCGAATACGTGCCGGTGATCCGCCCGCTGATCGAGCGCCAGGACATCCGCTTCCTCAAGCCGCTGAAGCCGCTGGGAGCGCCGGCCAAGGAGGGCGGCATCTACGAGCTGCGGATCTATCGCCAGAACACCGGCAAGACCGGCCCGATGGGCGAGGCGTACCAGAAGATCATGCCGGTGCGGGAGAAGTATTCGCGCAACATCGGCCTGTGGGCCGGCGAGGCGCCGCAGCCCAACGAGCTGCTCCACATGTGGAACTACGAGAGCTTCGAGGCGCGCAAGGCCGAGCGCGCCGCGCTGTTCCGCGATCCCGAATGGCTGGAGTGCCTGAAGCCGATGGATGGCTGGAACGCCCAGATGACCTCGCTGCTGCTGCTGCCGACCGGCTATTCGGCGATGAAATAGCGCCCGGCGGCAGCGCGACAGGCCCTCGCGCCGGACCGGAACCGGCCGGGGGGCTTTCGGAATGACCGGATTGTCATCCGATTTCGTCGGCCACGCCACATTGTGACCTTTCTTTGCAGCCAGTCTGCGACCATCTTGATGGAACGGTTCCGCGGCGACGGACCGGCATCGCCACGCGATGGGCGAGGAGGCCATGATGTGCACGGATTATTGCTGCCAGCTGGACTTCGAAGCCCTGTTGGCTGACCCGCTGACCCGTGCGGTGATGGACAGCGATGGGGTGAGCGAGACCGAGCTGATCGCGGTGCTGGAACTGGCAAGCGCCGCCCGCTTCGCCGAGGGCGCCGCGCCCGGCTGACCGCGCGCCGCCATTGCGCCGCCGCCGCCGGGCAGCCTATGCACGGCCATGCCTGCCCCCCGCCCCCTCCCCGCCGACATGCGCCGCAGCGAAATCGGTGCGGCGGAACACGGTGCGACGCTGATCTACCTGATCGCCGGCGAGGAGAGCGGCGACGTGCTGGGGGCGCGGCTGATGGCCGCGCTGAAGGCGGCCCGGCCGGGGTTGGCATTCGCCGGCATCGGCGGGCCGCGCATGGCGGCGGAAGGCCTGGCGCCGCTGTTCCCGCAGAGCGACCTGGCGGTGATGGGGCTTCTGGAAGTACTGCCGCGCATCGTCCAGCTGCGCGCCCGGCTGCGCCAGGCCATCGCCGACATCCTCGCCCGCCGCCCGGCGGTGCTGGTGACCATCGACAGCCCCGGCTTCACCCTGCGCGTGCTGCGCGGTGTGGCCGGGCACGGCATTCCGCGCGCCCATTACGTGGCGCCGCAGGTCTGGGCGTGGCGGGAGGGGCGGGTGAAGCATTTTCCCGGGCTGTGGGAGACGCTGCTGTGCCTGCTGCCGTTCGAGCCGGCGTTCTTCGCGCGGCACGGGCTGGCGGCGGATTTCGTCGGCCATCCCGTGCTGGAGGTGGGGCTGGACCGGGGCGATGCCGCGCGGTTCCGTTCGACGCACGGGCTGACCGATGCCGAGCGCGCGGTGATCGTGATGCCGGGCAGCCGGCGCAGCGAGGTGTCCCGCCTGTTGCCGGTCTTCGGCGCGACGCTGCAGCGCCTGTCCGCCACCGTGCCGGGGCTGGTGCCGGTGGTCCCCGTCGCGCATTCGGTGGCCGCGGCGGTGCGCGCCGCCACGGCGTCCTGGCCGGTGCGGCCGATCCTGGTCAGCGACACCGCCGACAAGCATGACGCCTTTGCCGCCGCCGCCGTGGCGTTGGTGAAATCCGGCACCTCCACGTTGGAACTGGCGCTGGCGGGGGTGCCGATGGTGGTGGCGTATCGGGTGAACCCGGTGACGGCGGTGATCGCGCGGATGCTGGTCAAGGTGCGCTTCGCCGCGCTGGTGAACCTGCTGGCGGGGCGGGAGGTGGTGCCGGAGCTGATCCAGCGCGACTGCACCCCGCCCCGGCTGACCGCCGCCCTGGCGCGGCTGCTGACCGACCCGGCAGAGGCCGCCGCGCAGCGCATGGCATTCCGCGCCATCGCCGCCGACCTGGCGCCCGCCGGCATGGCGCCATCCGCGGCGGCGGCGGCTTCGGTGCTGGCGCTCATCGACGGGCAGCGCGGCGCCGGATAGGGTCGGCGCATGTCCTCCCGTTCCTCCGCCGAAACGCTGGTGCTGCCCGGCACGCCGCCGATGCCCTGGGCGCTGCTGGCCGCCGCCAGCCTGGGCATGTTCGCCGCATCGTGCAGCGGCACCACGCGAGCACCCTTTCTGATCGACATGGCGCGCGACCTGTCGTCCAGCCTGGCGCTGGTGGCCAACCTGATGGCGATGACCTCGATCGGCTGGGGCGTCGCCTCGATGGCCGCCGGCGCGGCGTCGGACCGCTGGGGGCGCAAGCCGTTCCTGATCGGCGGGCCCTTGGGCCTGGCGCTGTGCATGCTGGGGGTGGCGCAGTCGGAGACCTATCTGTCCGTCGCCGCCTGGGCGACCGCGGCGGGGGGCTGCTCCGGCGCCTTCACCGGGGTGCTCATGGCCGAGGCCTCGGCGCGCACGGTGGACCGCCAGCGCGGCCGGGCGCTGGGCTGGGTGATGGCGGGGCAGTCGCTGACCCTGCTGATCGGTGTGCCGATGGCCGCCTGGATCGGCTCCTATATCGGCTGGCGCGGGGTGAACGTGAGCGTGGCGGCGATCGCCTTGCTGGCGGCGCTGGGGCTGCTGGCCACCACCTGGGGCCACAGCGGCGGGGCACGGGCGGCGGGCGCCAAGGCGGCATCGCTGCGCAGCGCCATGTCCGGCCCGGTGATCCG
>JADLHF010000083.1 GCA_020848935.1 Acetobacteraceae bacterium | reverse complement strand
TACAATGCCCGGTACGGCTGTTGCAGGGGCAGCGAGACTGCGACGTACCCTGGCAAACCGCCCTGCGGATCGTCGAACGAGTCGCCAGTATGGATGTTGAGCTGGTGCTGATCAAGGATGGCGACCACCGTCTATCCCGTCCGCAAGACCTAGCCCTGCTATCGCGCACGGTCGCAGCACTATTGGGATAATTTTTTGCGGCCATATTAGACATGTTGCGAAAGTCTCCTGTGGATCTGTCATGAGACGAGTGTCTGGCTTGATCTGACGTCCTTCCTGTTCTCAGACGGTTCCGAACCCCGCTTCGATGTTGACCAGGCCGGCGATGATGGACGTCTTGGTGGAGTGGGTGTGGCGGGGGTTGCGGTAGCGCTCGGCGACGATGCGGAATCGCTTGGTGCGGCCGATGCGGTGCTCGATGGCGACGCGGAAGCTGCCCAGGCCGCGGTTGTAGTCGTTCTCATCGGCGCTCAGTTCGCCGCCTTTGCGCTTGTTGTCGGAAAGCTCCATGGCCGCGTGCTGCCGCTCGTAACCCTGATCGGCGCTGTCGGCGTAGAGGTGGGCCGAGCGCGGCAGCTTCGCCCCTTCGCGGCGGATGGTCAGATCGTGGTGGCTGCCGGGATGGGATCCCGAGACGCTGGCGATGCGTCCCTCGGCGGTGACCACGTATTCGGTCTTCAACGTGTGGCGCTTCCTCTTGCCCGAGTAGTGCGCCCGCTGCACCGCATCCTCGCCGGGGCGCTGGATCGGCTGCTCGGTGCAGTCCACGATCAGCGCCTCGGCCTCGCACCGGGCGACCTTCGGGGCGCGCTTCACACCGAAGAGCGGCTGGGCATGCGCCTCGACCCTGCGGATCGCCCGGCAGATCACGCTGCGATCCACCTGTCAGAACACGCCGATGAACTCCTGGGGGACGTAGCAGCGGTAATACAGCAGCATAATCAGCAGATGGTCCTCCAGCCCGCCGACCTCCCACGGCCGGCCCGACTTCGCCTTGCGCCGCTCGGCCGCCTCCCAAGGCGCGCAAAGTTGCGCCACCATGCGGTCGAACGTCGAGGCGCTGACCCCGGTCAGGCGACGAAAGCTGGCGCAGCGCCGAAGCTGCACCGAGGACAAGCGGCTTGGCACGGTGGCGACTCCTTCCCATGGAAGGAGTCCTATGAATCCTATCGCGCCGTGACCGGGGAATCCCCCCGGTTCAAGCCGTCCCCCCACCAGGGAGCAACGACTTCTGCAACAGGTCCATTATAAATTTGATTACATTGAAACGATTCCGTATTGGTGTGGTGTGACGCTGTAGGTGAATCCGAGCTTTGCTATTTGGCTGGCGAGGTTTTTGACGTGTACTGCTGGCGAAGCGGTTTGGAAGGGGGTTGCGCCAATGTCGCGCAAGCCTCTTGAACCCTATGGGCCGTCCACACAGTATATTACGCGTACGCAGGAGAGGCTGAAGCATCATCCACTCGGCATCGATCAGGCCGCTTCCATAGCGCAGCCCGACAGGGCCATGCTGCCGCCGGGTCGTCGGGGTCCACACCGAGGTCTCGTCCAGTGTGTTGCAACCTAGACGAATCACGATTTGCGCTGGCTGCCCAGCCCGGCACGCCTTCATGCCAAACTCGTTCCGAAACCGCCCTTCAGAGCAGTTGAACACCATGCCTGCGTGCCTAGGCGCCGGATCGGGCACCGGGCGCATCTATGCCCGCAAGTGCCGAGGCGACTCCGGCAAGCAGGGGCTTTGCGATGTCGGCAAACGTGCCGCATGCCAACGGTGGACCGGGGCGCTGCCGGTCATGAATGGCAAATTCCGCACCATTTCTGGTGATCAGAACCTGCCGCCCGAACCAGTCCAATGACATTGCGACGTTCGCCGCCAGTGCCGTGGCCGGCAGCGCCGCCGCGGCCGGGATCAGCGTCAGCCAGCCAGCCGCAAGGCGCAGCGTGGGGCATGGTGGCGCCGGACCGCCACGGCGCCACGCGCCCTGTCCCATCAGGCACGGGCTCGTCGGCAGGTCGGGCCAATCGAGCAGCAGGTGGGCGTGTTCGTGCACCCAAGCGCCGAGACCTGCCCCGCTGGGCAGCGCGGCGTAGCGACGCACCCAGCGCCCTGGCGCTACCGCTACCCCACCCTCGGAAACACGCCAAGCGTGGGGCGCCACGGGCCCGGCCACCACCAGCACGACATGCTCCGGACAGGGAGTGCCCCCGGGCAACGCCAGCAGGGCGGCGCGGACAAGGCCCGGGGCGTTGCGCGGGCCGACCCCCATGCCACCACCGGCACACCAGGCAGCCGGGTCCGTCGCCAAGCGCACCGGTGGTAGGACCGTCGCGCGCGGCCACCAGTGTCCGAAACTCGCCGAACGCCACCATGCTTCGGCCGCCTCAGCGTCGGCGCGGATCGCATCGGCGTCCGGCGGTGCCTTGTCGCCCCCGCCCACCGGCAGCACCCCGTAGGGGGTCTCGCCGATCAGCGCCACGTCAGCAGGTCGACCATGAAATCCTCCGGCCCGGCCGGCGAACTGCCGATTTGGCCGTCCGTGCCGTTAAAGGTCACCCAGTGGCGTAGCATCAGCGGCAATGGTGGTCCTCCCGGCATCAGCGCCGGCGCGTGCGCAGCGACCATCGCGGTGGCGGCACGCAGTTGCGCCGCGTCGGCGGCATTGCCCGCCCGCGCCGCGTCGGACCGCACCGCGGCCAGCCAGCGCCCGCGCGGGAAGGCGGGGAAGTTCGTCGTCCGCAGGAAAGGATCGGGCGTCGAGCCGGTCGCCGGCGGCACAGGGGCGGCGGGCACTTCGTGAAACATGGGATGGCGCAGCCAGCCGAAATCCTGCGCACCGGCAAAGCCGGCATCATCGGTGGCGGCGCGCACCAGGCGAACCGTGCGCACCAGGTCGGTGCGGCGCAGGTCGAAGGCGGCGTCATCCGGCGGCTCCGGCGTATCGCCGGCGTGGCGCGGGGTGGTGGCCACCGACGGGTCGCCGTTGACCAACAACACCATCGGCGTCAGCACCGCCTCGACACACAGCGCGCCGTCGACCACACCGGCCAGGCCGATGCGCAGGGCGCCGCCGGTTGCAGTGCTGTCGAAGCCCGTGTTCAGCGCCAGCGCCGCTGCCACGGCATCCATACCGGCGCTGATTGTGATGGGTCCGGTGGTGCGACCATCGGCTCGGAATTCGTAGGTCACCGCGGCCGCGGCAGTCGTGCGCACCGCGCGCCAAGCGGTCGGCATCGCGGCCATCGGGCGGGACCGGCCGCCGCCGGGCCAGCCTCGGGCGCGCAGTGTGACGCCCGCTCCCACCAGCATATCGGCCACGGCACGGTCGTTAGACCCGGGGATAGCGATGGTGCCGGCCAATCCGGGATAGGCGGTTTCAACCACCACGATGCCGCCGGGCCAAGCCGCGGCGGCACCAGCCCCGGCCAAGCGCAGCGCCCCATCGATGCGGGCTGCCACCTCTGCCGCGGTGAGCGCGGTGCCATCGAAGACCACCTCGACCGTGTGCGCCGCGGGCAAACCCGGGCCGACATTGTCGTCCAGGCTGATGGCCAGCATGCCGTTCGGCGCCACTGTGCCGGCAATCGCCGGCAGCGCCACCGCGGCCCGCACCGCCGCACCACGCGCGAGACTGGTGTTCCAAGCCAGCTGACCCGGCACGGGCGCCTCTGCGAGCCATTCCAGCCGCCCGGGCACGCCTTGCCGCCGGCTGTCGAGCACCCATGCGTTGCCGGACGCGGCATCGAGCGCGTAGGCGCGCCGATCGATCATCTGGGTACCGACGGTCACATCGTCGAGTACGGCTCCGGCCTCCAGCCATCCGGCGTTGAGCGCTGCCGCGATCATCGTCGGGGTCGCGGCCGCCATGTCGCCGATGCTGCCGGCACCACGGGCCTGCACCGGGCGAGCGGGGGCGGACATCCCGGTGGCCGGTGCATCGGTGAGGGCGGAACCGCCGATGAGATCGAGCCGAACCGTGCTGCCCTCGCGCACTGTTTCGATCACCAACTGCCCGTTCCGCAGGAAGGCACGCAGCCGCCAGCCGGAGGTGCGCATGATTTGGGCCGCGAGGGCGGCGGCGGTGAGTGGGGTGGCCAGGGGAGCGGTCAGCGGCACGATCAGCGGCGCGCCGTCCATGGAGAATTCCAAGGTAAGTCCGTCCAGCACCGCCAGGCTGGTCGGCAGGGTTAGCGGCGGCAGCCGCGCCGGGGTGCCCCAGAGCGCGGCACGTAGCGTAGCCGGATCGGCGCCCGGGACAGTCACCCCGATAGTAACGATCCGCGCTTCCAGTACCTGTGCCGGCCCGGTGGTGAGCAGCACCGTGCCGCCAGTTGTTGCGACGATGATGCTTGCGGGCAGGCCAGTGGGCGTGCCCAGAACGCCGGCGGCCACGGTCGGTGCCAGCTGCACCGTTCCCGCGGCGGCGTCCGCCATCGCCTGGTATTGCGTCTGGTCGCTATCTGGCTGGTCGGCCTGGTCCGTCAGCATTTGCTGCAAAGATCCTGCGCCGCCGATGATCGGCGTGTTGTCGGTGTCCGGCATTGTGCCGACGCCCACTGCGGCGGCAGGTGCGGAAAACCCGAGCAGCCCAGAGGCCGGCAGGGCCGCTGCGGTGGGTTCCAGCCCGATCCCTGATCCGGTGCCCCGCGCGTTACCGCGCAGCACGAAATGCCGATCAGTGGGCGAGGTCGGATCGGGCACGAGTCCGGCCCAACCCGGCAGGATGGCGGCGGCGATCGCTTCCACCGCCTCGTCGATGCTGGTGAATGCCGCCGCCGGAGCAGGCATCAGGCGCAGCGATCCATCAACCCGCACGGCCACCCCGTTGGTTGAAAGGTAGGCAAGCTGCGCCACCGCCTCCGCCGACCCGTCGGCCGGCACCGGATCCGGCGATCGCAGGGTCGCGGGGCTGCCGATCAGTGCCACGGTGGTGCGCCGCGCGCCGGCAGCCGCGCGCAGGATGGCGCCCAACGGGCGGGTGGTGCCGGCCGGGATGGTGAGTGCGGCGGCGGACGACGTTGCGGCCAGGCTGGAGGCGTAGTCGGTGGGATCGGAGCTGAGCACCGGCACCGCGCCACCCGCCGCACCTGGCGCCAGTTGCAGGCCGGCCAGGGTGGAAATCGTATAGAGCGGCGGCGGATCAGGTTCGGGCAGCACCGCACTGGCGACGACGCGCGCGAGCATGGCACGCACCTCGGCCTCGGTGACCGCCGCGCCGTCGGCCACGGTGCCGCCGCCGGCCGCCTCCAGCGCCTCGGTGCCCGGGAGCAGGGTGGGCCGGGTGAAACCGAGTGCCGCCAGCGCCAGTCCGCCCGACAGCCGTAGCGTCCAGCCGGTGCCGCGGCCGAGCGTTTCGACATGGACCAGGCTTTGCGCCCCGGCGGTGACCGGAAAGGCGATAACGCCGGGCACCGCGGCCAGCAGTGCGGCGGCGGCCTCCGGCGATCCGAACCCGCCGAGGTCCAGGGTCGCCGGGCGCAGCGCGCCGCCTGGGCCTGTGACGGTGACCACCAGCGGCAATGCCACGCTGCCCTGCGCCTCGGGCGTCACCAACCCCCGCAGCGCGGCCGGCATGGCGGCAAGCTGGCCGATGGCCGCGGCCTGCGCGACACCGCCTTGTGTCGCCGCAAAGGTCCACGTCGCTGCCCCCTGGCCCAGCACCAGCGGCAATGCGGTGCCGATCGTGGCCGTGTTGCCCGCCACGACGAAGCCCAGCGGATCGCCAGGCGTTGCGGTCACGGCCAGAGTGTCCCCTGCGCCGGCGGTCAGCGCCGGGGTGGCACCGGGTGCCACGGCCAGCCGTTCGGTGCGCGCGCCGCGCATGCGCCAGCCGATCACCGGTGCGCCGTTGTCGACCGGCCCGCCCGGCCCGGCGGCCATCGCGTCGCCGACAATGCCAAGCGGCGCATCCGTCAGCCCGGCGGGATTGCGCAGGTAGCCCAGCAGCGCCAGGCCCGCCGAGTCCGCCAGGCTCAGCGGGTTCGGTCCGTCGCCGGCGCCATGCAGGGTGCCGGCAAGCACCATCCGCCATGCGAAACGCACGGTCAGCGCGCTCGAAGCCTCGGCGATGCGGACGGCAACGCCGGCCACCGAGCCTTCGGTACCGTCGAAGACGACCTCTACGGCCGCGCCGTCGACCTCCAACTCCAAATGGTCGCCCGGCGCGGGCAAGGACGGCAGCGGGCCCAACTCCAGCCGTGCCGGCTCGCCGGTCAGCGGCACGCGCACCACCGCACCAGCCAGCTCGACATCGAGCCAGGATGAGCCGGCGACGCGGATCTGTGCCGGCAGCGGGTCGGAGTCCCATTGCTCGGCTGCCGCGCCGGAACCTGGCGCCACGGGCAGCGGCTGGGCCAGGATGCGAATGGTGTTTCCGGTCGCCACCACCAGCCGCAGCTGGCCGCCCTGCACGCTCGCCTGCGGCTGGATCACAGCGGGATCGTACGGCAGCGTGGCCCGCGTTGCGGCATCGGCGACCACAGCGCGCAGCGTGGCCGGGGTGACCGCGAAGCTGTCGCGCACCGGCCCCCCGGCAGTGAGCGCGGCCGATGTCCCGGTCGCCGGCGGAAGCCCGAAGCCGGGGTCCTTGGACAGCGACAGGGTCACGTCGGCGCCGCCGGCCAGCGTGGCCACCCGCACCGTGCTTGCGTCCTCGGCCCAGGCGCGCACGCCGTCGGCCCGCAGCATGATGCGCCGCGCGACCGCCGCCGCGTCGTTGTCAGCCACGTCGAACACCACGTTCTGCGCGGTGCCGCAGACTTGCACAACAAGCGGCGACGCGCTGCGCTGGGCGCCTGCCATGGCCGGGTGGGCGAGGTCCAGCGGCAGGTGGGCGGGTGCCGCCAGCAATGGCACGGCCCATCCGCCGGTGACGCCGACCCAGCCAGATTGCAACGGCAGCGCGCGGGTGGTGGCAATGGCGCCGTCGATCGGCGCGGCCGCCAGTGCCAGCACCGCTGCAGTGCGCGGCACCGAGAGGGCGAAGGCGGGCGGCGGGCCACCGGGCAGGAAGGCCGCGCCGACCGGCACCGGCGGCGCCGGCCATCCCGATTGCAGGATGGTCTGAATGTGCGCGGCGAGTGCGGTTGGCGTCACCGCATCGATATTCGGCAGGTCGCCCGCACCGCGGCTTTCCGGCCCGGCGCCGGTGCCAAAGATTGCCGCGCCGCCGGCCGCGCGCCGCAGGCGGGCGGCGCTGCCGCGGGTGCGCGTCTCCACCACGATCACCGGCACTGGCACCAAGGCGGCATGGCGCCGTGCCCCGCCCGCCGCACGCAGTGCCACCGTCAGGTGCGCCGCGGCGGCTTGTGGCGAGCCGCGGGTATCACCTGCCGGTGCCACCGCGACGCCGGCCACCGTCACCGCCTCCGCTGCGGCCAGTCCGCGCTCGGCCGGCACATCGGGTCCGAGCTGCGGGCGATGGGCGCCGAACAGCCAAGCCTCGTTCACCCGGTCGTTGACGCGCAGCACCGCCTGGTCGCCGAACAGCTTGTAAGGTCCCGGCGCCTCCACCACCATGCGCGCGTTGGGCGGCGCGACCAGCGCCGCGCTGACCCCGCCAAGCGAGAAACTGGCGGCGTTGTTGCGCGTGAGGCCGGTATGAACATGCCCGTCGGCGGACTGCACCGTCACGTCGGCCTCCGTCGGCATCTCGCCCAGCAGGATCGCGCGGATGGCGGCGGGCTGGAAATCCACCGCGTGGGTGTGCGCAGTGCCGGCGGCATCGCTGTTCACCGTGACGGTCGCGGTGGGCGCGCCGGCAAGGTAGTCGCGCTGGTTTACGGTTACGTTATGTGAGTGCTCTGCTGCGACCGTGCCGGTGTTGTTGTCGAACCTGAACGAGACGCTGATCAGCGGCCCGCGCCGCAGCACATGCACGTGCCCGTCCGGCGCCGCCTCCACGGTGATGTCGCCGTCGCCGGGCGCAGGGCTGCGCAGGGCGGTGATGGCGATGCGGCTGATGCTGACGCGATGGGTGTGGCCATGCTGCGGTTCGGCGAACACCACCACGGGATCGTCGGTGCCGCCGAGCAGGGCAGCGGGCAGGAATACGACGTGCTGGTGATCGTCGGTGCCGCCGATTTGCAATGCCAGTTCCATATCGGCCGGCGTCGCCGCCCCGGCAGGGGCGGCATTCTCAGAGATATAGAACGCATAAGAAACGGGTTTGCCGGCGACCTTGCCCTTCCCGGGTATCCAGGCCAGCAGCGGGTAGTGGCGGAATCCCTTGGTATTGTCGTCGCCGAACACGAAAGGCACACCTTGTTCGTCGCCGCGCTGGCGCTCCTCGGCGGCGATGTGGATATGCTGTTGGGCGCTGCGTCCGGTGCTGTCCAGCCGGGCGATATCTTCGCCGCGACGCACCGCCTGGCCGAGCACCGGAAGCACGCCGGTCTGCATCAGGTGGAAATAATTACCGAAGGTCAGCACCCGCTCATCGTCGGTGCCGGGGTCGTGGCCCTGTACCCACGAGGTGTGCAGGATGTGCAGGAAGTTGGCGTCCTGCTTGCGGTTTTCGTATGACTCCTCCAGCTCGGTGATTACCCCATCGCGGGCGGCGCGCACCACCGAGCCTTCGACCTCGTTGAAATCGTAAGCGTAGTGATTGGTCGTGCCATTGCGCGTGTGATGACTGAAGATGCCGTGCGTGCCCTGGCTGCACATCCAATTCTCGCCTTCGGAATACGGCAGGCGATAGGGTGAGGTGTCGGCATTGAGGTGGTCGAATTCGCCGGGCTTGTCCCGACCGTCGTCGATGTAGTCCCACCACAGCACGAACGGTATGGCGAAGGCCACGACCAGCCCGACCAGGACAATCAGCAGGTGCGACGCCCAACTTGCCGTCTGCGGCACCCAGGCCAGGATGATAGTGGCCAGCACCAGCGCGCCGATGACGCCCAGCGCCACCGCGGCGCCGGTCTGGCTGTCGGATTCCAGCCCGGCGAGCAGGATGATCACCAGAATCATCACCAGCACGAAGGCGCCGATGATGAAGCCGCGCGTCGCATGGTCGTCGGCGGTCGGCACGCCGCGGAACATGCCGGCCAGCAGGCCGATGCACGTCGCCAGGCCGATGACGCCGAAGATCACCATCGGCGCGATCACCGACCCCTCCAGCCCTTCCAGCCGGAAATCGTCCCAGCTCGGGATCAGCCCGCCGATGAACCCCGCTGCCCACATCGGGCCCCAGGCGGCCCAGATGGCGCGCAGGAATGACGGCCGGGTCAGCGCATCCTCGGCGACATGGCGGGATGTCTCGTCGGTATTGCGTTTCTGCCACTCCTGCATGTACCAGATGCTGCGCGCGAACTGGTAGATCGCGCGCGGCTGGCTGACCGAGGTGACGTGCTTCAGGCCGCGGATCAGCATCGCGCCGACCCAGTTGGTGTCCGACCCCGCTTCGTAGAAGCACGCCAGGAAGCGCAGGAAATACGCCATTACGAAGTCACCCTGGTCGGTGAACAGCCACTGGCTGCCCGACGCCCAGGTGGACATCTCGCCCGGGATGGCGGCGCGCATGACCACGCGGGTTATTTGCCAAACCGTGATCAGGACACTGACGAAGCCGTCGAAGCCGCGGCCGGAGAAGTTGCTGGTTCGCACCATCTCCCAGATCAGGTTCAGCACGCCGACCACCCCGGTGACCAGGTCGAGCCACCACAGGGCGTGGCCACGTGGGAACGGGGCCGCGTTGGTCTCGTCGTCCACGTCCGGCACCGCGGCGCTCATCGGCTGCGGCCCGTCGACCGGCACATCGACGCTCACGCTCACCGACAGCCGGCCCATGGCGCTGAACAGTGGACCGAACTCGGTCTTGAGCGCGCCGATCTGGGCGGCGATGGCGGCCAGGGCCGGGGCCTCCAGCCGGCCGAACACCGCCGACAGCTGGGCGCGGATCAACGCCTTGAAGTCCAGCGCTGCCACCGCCGGGGGCAGCGGCATGGTCAGGTCGCGCAGCCGGCGGCGGATTTCGGCCGCGGTACGGAAGGCGCGGTGGGCCGCCGGATCACGTCGCCCGCCGACCAGCGGCGCTTCCAGAATGCCGAGGGCGGCATCGACTTCGCCATTGATCATGCCGGCGATGTCCGGCAGCCGCAGGTCGGGGAGCAGCCCCAGCACCGCCTCGGTCGCCTCGTTCAGGCGGCGGCGCAACGAGTCCACATCCAGGCTGGCGGCGGCGTCGAGCAGGCTGCCGAGTTGCGCCTGGAGCCCGGCGATATCGGCGGCCGGCGGCTGGAGGAAGGCCGCGAACGGACCCTCGCTGCCGATGCGGCCGACGGCATCCACCAGCGGCGCCGCACGGCGGCCGAGGCCCTCGGCCCATGCGGTGGCCGCGGGACCAGGATCGCCGAAGCCGAACAACCCGAGGCCGACATCCACCGAGGCGCCGTAGATGTCGTTGCTGCTGTCCGCCGCGGCGGCGCGGCGGACACGATCGGGATGCAGCAGGGCGTGACCGAGGGCCATGTCAGGCCGCCACCGAAACGCTGCCTGATACCGACAGCGAGCCGACCGCAACGCCGGTGCGCGCCGGGATCGCCAGCAGCATGCGATCGAATGCCTCCTCCACCCGCAACAACTGGAGTCGGGCATCACCGGTGATGGTGCCAAGCAGCCCGTCGAGGATGGCGCGCAATTGCAGCGGGATCTCCAGCACCGGGGATATCGCCCCCAGTGCCGATTGCCAGGCCGGGTCCAGCGTGGCTGCCACCAGCTGTTCCGGCGACAACGCCGCGATACGTGCGACCAGCCCCGCCCACGCCGCATCGGCCGCCTGCATCGTGGCGGGGGGCACCAGCGATTCCACCCGCAGCAGACCGGCCAGCCCGTCGGCCGCCTGTTGCAGCGCGTCGGCCAGCGGTGCGGGGTCGAGCGAGGCCAGTGCTGCTGCCAGGCGCCCGTGCAGCAGGCCCAGCGGTGCCTCGATCGGCGACAGGTCGATATGGCTCAGCCGGTCGCCCAATTCGGCCAGCCCCGCCGCCGCTCCGCCCAAACCGGCATCGCCGATCACGCTGTCGATCTTGCTGGCTATCGCGTCGAGCAGATCGGAAATGCCGGTAGCCAGGCTGGCCAGCCACGGCGCCAGGGCGGCGAACCCGGCTTGCAGCACGCGCAGCGGCGCCGCCACTTCTTCCTCCAGCGCCGCGCGCACGGCCGCCTGCATGGCGGCGCGGGTGGACGGCACCGGCTCGGTCATGCCGGCGAAGGCACCACCGCCTTCAACCACCAACAACCGCTGGTAGTCGGACAGCTTGCCCTCCAGCTCCCCCGCCTGCACCGACAGCCTCTGGCCGAGCGCCGGCCAGGCCGCGGACAGGTGCGGCAGCGCATCGCGCATCGCAACCAGCCGGCGCGCCGCGACACGGGCGCGGCGGGTGGCTGGCGTGTCGCGCACCCGGTCAAGCGGGTCGAGCGGCAACAGCGCCAGCGCCCGCGACAGCCGCGCCCCCGGTCCGGCCAGGGCGGCCGGCACGGCGGTGGCGGCGGCGCGCAGTGCGGGCGCCAGCGGCGCGACCACGGTGTCACGCTGGATCGACGCATGGGCCGCGGCGGTCGCGCCGAAGCCTGCCGACAGCAGCCCCATGTCCACCGTGTCCAGCCGCGCCACCGCGTCGTCCAGCATCGCCCCAACACTGGCGGCGACGTCGCCGGGGTCGCTCACCAGGGCAGCGGCTTCGCGCAGCAGGTCGCGCACGTCCTCCAGCAGTTGGATCGGCCCGGCGAGCGCGTCGGCCAGTTCGCCAAGCCCGGCGAAGGCACGGTCCAATCCGGTTTCCTGTTGCAGGCGTTGCAACGCGCGGTCCGCCTCGGCGCGCACCGGCGTCAGCAGGGTCGCGGGCGCCAGCCGCGCCAGCAGCCCGGCCAGGGCCGCGTGGGCGTCGCGCAGCGGGTCGAGCACGGCGCCGACATCCAGCACGCCGGCCTTGGCCGCGATGCCATCCAGCGCCGCCTGCACCTGTTGCAGCAGCGCGGAGGGCGAGAAGCCGCGCATGGTCGCCAGCATGTCGTCGAACGGACCGCCGATCGCAGCACCTATCGCGGCTGAGGGCCTGAACGCGTCCAGCTCCGCGCGCAGCGTGTCCACGCCCGCTTCCACCGCACCCAGCAATGCCTGGGGCCCGGCCGCCACCGCCTCCTCCAGCCCGCTGACCAGCGGATCGCCGACCGATACCGAGAAGTCGATCGACACCACCACCTCCGCTGCCTGGGCGATCAGTGGCTTGGCTGCGTCGGGGATGGTGGTCGGGTCGATCTCGTTGATCTTGCCCTCGATGGTGGCGATGTTGGCGATGGCGGCATCGGCGGCGACCGACAGGTCCAGCCCCTCCAGCGCATCGGCCGCCGATTGCAGCGCCTCGGCGACAGCGGCGCAGGCATCCTGGATCGCGGGGTCGGACAGCAGGGCGGCGAGCTGGTCGAGCGCGTCGCGCAAGGGCGCCACCAGCTGCGCCGGGTCGAAGCCGTCGATCGCGCCGGCGACGGCGGAGACCGCGGTGTCGATGGCACCCGTCACCGTTGCCACCGCCGGGCGGACGGTGTCGTCGATGGAAGCAGCAAGCTGCGTGGCGAAGCCGGCCAGCGCCGGCACCACCTGGTCGAGCTGGGCGGCACCGAGCGCGCTGTCGAGCGCGTCGGCCAGCGGCTGGATTGCCGCGGTCAGGGCGTCGCGCACCGCGCCCTGGGCGGCGTCCACAGCCGCCAGCGCGTCCTCCACCGCTTGGCGAAGTCCTGCCATCGGTCCGGCCAGGGCGGCGACGTCGAGAGTGGCGACCTGTTCGATTGCGGGCGCCAGCGGCGCCGGATCGACCGCCGGCAGGGCGGCGATCCAGGATTCGATGCGCGTCAGCAGCGCCCCGCCATCGCCGCCGCCCGACAGCGCCCGCTGCGCGCGCAGCAGGTGCCCGGTGGCGTGGTGCGGAACGTCCTCCACCTTCGCCAGCGGCGAATTCGTTGGGTGCAGGGCGCCCACCACCGCCTCCAGCGCGCCGGCCGCGCGTTCCAGCGTCGTGGCTTCCGTCGCGGTCGGTAGCGACAGGCCACCGGCGAGGCGGGCCGCCATGCGCGGCAGCAGCACGCCGAGGTCGTCGGCGGCCTGGTTGAAGACCACGGGCGCGGTCTGCGCCGTGGCGGCGGCGGCGAGCAGCGGGTCGAACACCAGCCGCCGCGGCGCGGCGATCACGGTCGCGGCGTTCTGCAAGGTGGCGGCGAGGCTGCGGCTCAGCGTGGTCGGCGCCATGCCTTGCCAGGCGGCGACCGTGCCGAGTGCCTCCAACAGGTCGCGCAGGATCGGGATCGGCGGGAAGCGCGGATGCAGCGCGCCGCTGCCTGCGCCGGCACGCTGCAGCATCGCCAGAAGTTTCGGCGCGTCCAACTGCGGGCCGAGCGCGGCGACGGTGGTGCGGGCCTCGTCGATCGCGGCGCGAAGCGCGTCGATGGTCGGCAGATCGGCCAGAGGGAAGGCCTGCGGCCCGGCGCCGGGTCCGCCGGGCATACCCAGCGGGCCAGCGAAGACCCGGCCGGTGGTCAGGCGGAACACTTCCTGGACCACTTCCAGCACGGCGCCGATATCGATGCCCGTCGAGACCGAAAAGCTTCCGCTGGCGAGTTCGGTGAGTGGCGCCAGCAGCGGCGCCAACAGGCCGACCGGGTTGTTCGGCGCCTGGGCGATGGCGGCCGGAAGCTGCGTGCCGAGTTGCACCAGCCCCCCCAGCGCCGGTGGCACCGGCAGGTTGGCAACCAAACCGGACAGGTCGGCCAACTCGGGCGGCCCGTCGGCGAGATTCTGTACCAGCGTGATGATGGCGCCCAGCGCGTCGGCCTGCACGCTGATATCGGCCGAGATGTCGATCCCGCCGCGCAACGTGCCGATCTGGGAGAGCAACCCGCTCATGGCTGGGTTCCTCCCGCGGCGGCGGCCCATGGATTATAGGCGAAGGTCGCTTCGGAGACCGCAAGGTCCACATCGCGGCGGCAGGCGAAGGCTAGGTTCAGCGGCGCCTGGGCCACGGCTTCCAGCGCCGCCGCCGCACTGGGCCCGGCCAGCAGCACGCGGCGGCGGAATGTCGGTCCCTCGCCACTGGCCGCGTCGGGGCTGATGGTGCCGCCGGAACCGCTGGCTTGCCCCTGGCCGGCCGCGTCCCAGCGCAGCGGCAACGGCAGCGGGATCGCTTCGGGCTCGCGCACCGCGATCTGCATCGCCGGGCGGATGGCGCCGTCGGTCCATGAGCCGCCACCGTCGCCGGACAGCAGCGCGGTGTCGTCGTTGGTCGCCGCGCCGTGCCACAGGAACCGCCCGCGCGGCGCGGCCAGCACGAGCCACACCACCGGCGGCAAGGGGCCCGCAAGCGGCGTGGCGAGCGGGGCGAGATGCCAGGAAGCCGTCTCGCCGGCCAGCAGCGTCAGCGCCACCGACGGGCCCAGCGGGGCGCCCACCCGCAGCACATCGCCGGCATGCAAGGTCAGCAATACCTCGGCATCCGCCGCCGCGCGGCCAAATACCGCCACGCGGGCGATCGGCAATGCCTGTTCGGTCGGCGTCAGCGAGGTGCGGCGGGCAAGCCGGATCGTCCCCTCCGCCATCAGCCCTTGGCGGCTGGCATGCGGCGTGTCGTCCGACGCATCGGTCAGGCGCTCGGGCAGGAAGGTGCCGTCCACGGCCAGATCCAGCGCGTCGGGCACCAACCCCGGGGCCGCGCCGGCCAATGCGAATGCCACCGCCGCGCCGCGCAGCGCCAGCCGCTCCGGGCGCACCAGGGGTCGGCGCAGGTAGCGCAGCCCGGCGGAATCCAGCCGCAGCCGGGCTGCCCCCGGTCCGGTCGCGGTCACGCGCAGCGCCAGTCCGAGATCCATCGCCCCGGTGGCGGCATCATAGGCCGGGCGCGCCAGCCCGCGCAGGGCGGCGGCGAAATCGAAGCCGTTGACGCGGCGTACGGGATCGCCCGGCATTTCGGCGACCATCACCGCCCGGCCGCCGCCGGCCAGAGCGGCCTCCACCTTCAGCGCGGCCGGATGCAACTGCCACACGGCGCGGATTGCGGTTGCGCGCCACGGCACCGGCGCGCCCTCGTTCGGCAGGCGCGGGGCATCCGGCGCCAGGCGCACAACCGTCAGCTTGACCGCGGCCAGCGGCGGAGCGGCGCCCTGCGGCGTCAGCACCAGCCGAACAGCGCCATTCGAAGCGCGTGTCGCAGACAGGGAACAACCGCCGAGCGCATTGCCGTACAGTGCGCCGCCGGCGCCCGGCATCGGGAAATGCGGCACGCCGAGGAAGGGCGGGCCACTGGCCGCGCTGACCAGCAGGTGAAGCGCCTGGGCGGCGACCAGCGGATCGGTTTGCGCCATGGCACTCCCGGGTGGCCAGAACAGCGCCAGCCCCGGCGCGGCCAGGGAGCGTGCCATCGCCTCATTGCCCGCCGAGAAACCCTCGATCTCGATGCGCAGCAGTCCCACCGGCGCGCCCGCGACCGGCGGGGTGAAGGTCAGGGTGGCACTGGTGCCGGCCGGGCCGGGGTGATCGGTGGTGCGCTCCACTGCGCGGGTGCCGATCGCCGCAGTTGCCGCGCCGACCTCCACCTCGTCCATCCCCGGCAGGAACGGCACCGGCACCGGCACCTCGCGCGTCTCGCCGCCGGAAGGAAAGTCGAGCAAGGTGCCGGGGTCGGGCGCCTCGGCCAGCATGAACTGCTTCACCGGCACCGTCATCGCCTGCACCGAACGGGCAGCGAAATCGATGCTTCCGATCACGGTCATGGCGGTCATGGCAGCACCCGCACGCCAATCTCGGCCAGCGCCACGCGCGCACGCCCGGCCCCCTCCAGCGCCACCTCGATGCCGACCATCGCCACCGCGGCGGCCACCGCTGGCGGGCGGAACACCAACCGCGCGACCCCGTCGGGCTCCACGGGATAGGCGGTGAAGCCCGGCGCGGCCGCGGCATCGCCCACCAGGCTGCCGGGAGGAGCTGCGCCGCGCAGCCGGGCGACCAGGCGCACCTCGCCCGCGCCGAGCCTGGGCAGGGTCATGCTGCGCAGGTCGAGCGCGACCGGGATGGTGAGGTCGGGCCCGCCGGCGCGCGCTACCAAAGTTGCGCCCGCCTGCACCGGCAACACCGCGAGACGCGCGGGAATGCTGGCGATCGCCGGGCCATCCTCGTCGGGGCGCACCGGCCAGAAATCGCCTTCGTAGCGGAACAGCGCGCGCAGCGGCGCCGCCTCGCCCTCGACGATCACCTCGGCGAGGCGGAAGCCGCGCAACAGGAAGCCCTGGTCGGTGCCGTCGGCGAAAGCAGCACCGCTGCGCACCTCGGCGGCCTGCAGCGCCACCAGCACCTGGTCGAGTGCCGTCATCCGGGCCGGGCGGGCGATGTCGACGGCCGGAATCAGGTCGATCGCCACCGTTCCCTCAAATTCCAGAACGGTGCGCAGCCCGAGCCCACCGGGCAGACGACGCACCCGCGGGGCGTCGTCGCCGACCAGCGTCGGGGCGCTGGCGGTCAGCACGCGCAGCACCGGCTGGATGAGGGTGGCGGGCGGTGCCGCCGGCGAGGTGCGCAACGGCGGATGCAGCCCGGCTTCACCGGCCAGCAGGTCGGCGAACAGATCGGCCAGCCGGGCCTCGAAGGAATCGAGCATCCGCCGCCCCTCCTCATCCCGTCCTCATCCCAAGGGCCTGACAACAGGTGCTACGATGGGCGAGGTGGTCGGCGTTCGGACGGGCGGCGGCGAGGGAGTGTTCCCGGCCAGCCGGGCGATCTGGGCACCCTGCTGCGCGGTGCGGGTCTCCACCGCCGCCATGCGCACGTCGAGCGTGTCCAGTGCAGTCCGTATCGGCAGGGTGCCAAGCCGTTCGTCCACGCCGCGCCGCCAACTGGTGAACTCGGTCATGGTGCGTTCGAATGTCGCCACCCGGCTGGACAACCCCTCGACCCCCGCGAGGCGCGACTCCGCCACGGTCAGCCGGCCGAATGCCGTGCCCAGCCCTTGCTGCATCTCAGAGATCCGTCCGCCCAGCGCCTCGGCGCGCGTTGCCGCAGCTTCGGCCTGGGTGATGCGTTGGCGCAGGTCCGGCAGGGATGCGATGGCGGCCTCGGCAGCGGTGATCCGGGTGGTGGTTGCGGCGGCAGTGGCCTCCAGACCCGCGACGCGCGGCGCCAGGGCGGTGGCGGTGGCAACCTGGGTTCGCAACTGCCCCAGCTCAGCCTGAGCCGCGTCCAGTCCGCCCAGCCGCTGCGTGGCGGCGCTGCTGGCAGCCTCCACCGCTGTCATTCGTCCGACGAGCGGTTCCAGCCGTTCCACTCCGGCCGCGGCCCGGTCGGCACGCGCCGTCTCGACCGTGAGGCGGGTGTTGAGGCCCTCCAGCAGCACCCGGTCGGCGGTGGCGGCCTCGCGCACCGTGTCCAGCGTTGTGCCGGTTGTGGCAATCCCGCTCTCGATCGCGCTCAGCCTCGGGTCAAGCGCGGCTGCGGCAGCGGCGGCGGCGCGGCCGACCAGCGGATTGTCCGGTGCCGCGGCCAGTGCCTCCAACCGCCCGGCGAGGCGGGTATCCAGGTTGGTGTCGGTCACCGTCGTGGCTTCCAGCGCCGCAATGCGATTCTCGAAGTCGCGGATGCGCACCACCTCGCCATCGGCCAGGCGCAGCCGGTCCTGCACGCCCTCCAGCTTGGTCACCCGTCCGGCGATGCCGGCGACATCGAGCGGCGTTCCGTTGGCGTCGCGCAGCGTGTCGCGGAATTCCAATGCCGCCTGCACCCCCTTGTCGATGCCGGCCACCCGGCCATCGAGGGTTGTCACGCGCCGGTCGAGGTCGATCACCCCGTCCAGCCGCGCGCCCAGCCGGCGCAGATCGGCATCGCGCACAAGGTCCTCGGTGGCGGCGTTGGACAGGCTGTCGCGCAACCGCGAAACCTCGCCGGTCAGCGCGGACACCTCGCCGCGCAGCGCCTTGGCGTCGCGCGCCAGCCCGTCCAGCCGAGCCGCCACGTCACCCGCACTGCCGCGCGCCTCGATCAGCGCCCGCGTTGCCGGTTCGAACCAGGTGAGGTCGATTGCGCCGAGATGGGTATGGTCGGCACGGGCATAGCTCTTTGCCAGCGTATCCGCCTCGTTGCGTTCGCGCGCGGCGGCCAGCCGGGCGAGCCGCACCACCGCCTCGGCCAGGGTGTTCCAGTCATCGGCGCGCAACGGCTGGCCCGGTCCCATGCCGGTGGTGGCCTCAACGCCGCTTACGATTTCTTCGAGCAGGTCGAGCGTGTCGGATGGCATCGCGGCCTCCTTTCCTCAGCCCACCACGGCGCGCAGGCCGATCTTGGTGGTCCGGTTGACCCGGTTCTGCCCGGCCAGTTCGTCGACATAGGTGGTGGCGCGCTGGATGGTCTGCATCTGCAACGCCGCGGCGTTCAGCGCCAGGATCGGCGGGCTGTTGGCCACCGCCGGCGGCTCGTCCACCAAGGCCTGGCGCATCAGCTCCGCCAGATCGCCGGCGATGCGCTGCAGCCTTGTGGTGAAGTTCTGCGGGTTCTCGCCGCGCGCGCCATCCAGGTCGCGCAGCAGTGCCAGGAATTGCGGGCGGAAGGTGGTGCGCTTGGCATCGGGCAGTTCGTTCAGCGCCTCTTCCACCCGGTTCTGCAGGCCGAGGATCTGCACCTCGCGCTGCAACTGGGCGACGCTCTCGCCGAACACGTCGTACAGGCGCTGGATGTTGCGCGCCTGTTCGTCGAGCTTGGACACCAACTCGGGATGGTCGTGCCCGATGGGCGAAACCAGCGTGGCCATGTCCTTGGTGCCGCGCGCGATCTCGCCGACCACGCCGGCCAGGTCGTTCCAGTCATCGGCGTAGATCGCTTGGCCGGCGCGCTTGGAAGCCTGGTGGTCGGCGCCGGCCGCCGCGGTGTCCATGCGCTGCTGTACCGGCCCCAGATCGGCATCGGGCGTATCGGCGATCGGCGCATTCTCGAAGATGTTGGACGGGATCGGCACCGGCACGAAGGTCGGCCGGTCGGGAAACACGCGGATGCGGCGGCGGAACAGCTCGGCCAGGAAATTCGGGTGGCGCACCTGCACCTCCCACTCGCCGGCGGCAAGGCCGGCGACGGCAACGGTACCGTCGAGGAAAGGCTTGGCGGTGCGCCGTTCGCCGGTCGCCGCGTTCACCATCTCGACCGTCGTGTCCCGCGTGACCGCGGGGGCGGTGTTGAGTTGCAGCTTCAGCATGGTCGCCATCCAAGCCTCCTGCGCCGCAGTCAGGCGCCGTAGGGGAAATCCACCTCGAAATAGAGCGCCAGCTCATGGGCATCGGTCTTCGGTACCGGCTCGAACACCACCCGGTTGTAGATCTGCGCGAGCCCGGTGCCCGGCCCGTCGAGCACGCCCAGCGACGCCTCGGTGATCTCGACGCGGGTCGCCGGATCGGTGGGGTCCACGGCGTTGATCGCCGGAAGCAGGGCGCGCACCGTCACGCGCACGCGGAACTCGTCGGCGATCGTCGCCACCGTGCAGTCGGCCGGCGCGATGGCCGCCACCGGCCGCAACAGGCGGACCACGCCGGCACCATCGGTGATGGTCGGTCCGGCCTCATAGGGCGGGTTGGCCGGTTCCTCGCCGATGCCGACCATGGCGCCGTTGATCGGGGTCGCGGCGGCACCGGAGAACAGGGCGGCCAGCAATTCCCCGCCACCGCGCAGCACCGCGTTGCGGCTGTGCCTTACCAATAGCGGCGCGCCCCCCCCGGCCGGACGGAGCACCACAGTGACCCTGCCCTCGATCCCGCCCCCCCCGATTCCATGCGGCATCCTGCGTTGCTGGCTCATCCGAAACGCGCCCCCTCGGTTGCCGTCGCGTCGAACAGCGCGGTGACGCCGGCCAGCCGCACGGCGGTCGGCTGGCTGTCCGGCGGAAGGAACGGATTGACCGCCCGGCCGCGATCGCGCTGGCGCTGGGTCTCGGCCAGTGGTGCCAGGCTCACCCGCCCGTCCACGCCGGCGGCGCGCAGCAGCGCGATGGTTTGCACCAACACCGCCAATAGCGCATCGCGTTGGCTCGCGCGGTCTCCCGGCACCGCGATGCTGTGGCGCACCATCCCGGCCGGAACCTCGAAGCGGAAGCTCGCCGGCATGCGCTCCTCCCAGAACAGGTCCACACTGGCCGCGGCCGCCTGTTCGAACAGGCTGTCGTCGAAATTGCTGCCCGGGGCGTCCGGTGCGCCGAACTGGCCATGGCGCAGTTCCAGCCCGGGCATGGCGAGCGCGCCGCGGTCGAGGATGCGCTCATCGTACATCGCCAGCGGCAGGAACCAGATGTCGTTGGCGCCGGGCGACAGCAGGATCGGTTGCGGCACCACGTCGGGCGGCAGCGGCAGTGCCGCACCCGGCGCGAAGCCGCCGGCGGTGATCAGCCGGTCGGTGGCATCGCGCCCATCCAGCGTGGCGACCAGCGCATCCGCCGTTGCCTCCAGCCGCAGTTCCACCCCGGCCGGCACCAGGCCGCGGAACACAACCACCCGCCCGCTGCCCAGATGCGCCAGCAGTGGCACCGCGGTGCGCCCGCCAAGCCGACCGCGCATCACCACCTGCAGCGGGGCGACCCCCAGGCCGCGATGGTTCAGTGCGACATGGTCGAGCGGGCGCAGCCGGCCGCCCTGGGCCACCAGCGCGGCATCGCGTCGCTGGCGCGGCGGGAACTCGCGAAACACCGGCGCGCCGGGCCGCACGGTCGGGCCGGGATCGCGGAACACCCGGCCGCGGGCCCCCGGCGTGAGCGCGGCATAGCGGCTGCCCAGTGCCTGTTGCGCCCCGTCCAGCAATGCCACCAAGACGCCCTGCATGGCATCGCGGGTGACCGCCCCGGCAAGCCGTGCGGCGATGGTGGCGCGCAGTCGGACACGGAACAGGTCCGCCGGCTCCCACGGCGCCGGCGCCAGGTCGAACAGCGCGCCAAGCCGGGCGATGTCGACGAGGTCGAAGGCCATCTCGACGAAATGCGACCGGCGGATGCGGTCCATCTCCTCGTCGGCGCAAGCAAGCTGCGCGGCAGCGGTGCCCAGCACCTGGCCCAGCACCCCCGCCGGGTCGATGCGCAGCGGCGGCGGCAGCCGCTCGAGCATGGCGCCGAGGCGGCTCATGGCACGCCCCGCACGGCCAGGTTGCGCAACACCGCCTGTGCGCCGGCCGGCAGCACGAGGTCGGGGTCGCCGTCGCGCAGCTCCTCGAAGCCGGCGGCGCCGCGATCCAGCAGCACCACAGTGCCCTGCCGGTCGAGCGCGAAGCTGGAATCGTCGCGCAACGCCGCGGCCATCGCGTCGAACCCGATCGCCCCGCCGGCGCCGACCGCCTGCAGATAGGCCACCAGCCTGGCACGCAACGGCGACTCCAGCGCCGCCGCCGTGCCGGCGAAGGGACGCACCGCGAGGTCGGCATCGAACGGCAGCTCGGCCGGTCCGGTGGCCGCGCCCTCCAGCGCGATCGCCCCGAAGCTCACCGGTGGCGTCGCCGGCGTGGCGGTGCGATCGGCGGGGATCGCCAGCGTGTCGCCCGCCACCTCTGCGCCATCCGCCACGATTGCTACCGTGGCATCGACCAGCCGGGCATCCGACAGGGCGGCGGCGACCAGCCGGCTGCGCCGCAGCGTACCGCCGGGCGGCAGGGCGCGCACCTCCTGCACCATGCGGTCGGCCAGTTCGGATTTCAGCGCCGCCAACTCGGCATCGCCCAGCGTGGCGGCCAGCCGCAGGGTGACGTTCAGCCCGACCTGGACCGCCTGCGCCCACACCCGCTCCACATGGATGCCGGCCGGGCGCAGCTCCTCGATCCGCCGGTCCACCGCCAGCCGGTTGATGGCGCCGTCGTCGCTCAGCGCCACGTCCAACCGGACGATGCCGGGTGCGGCCACCAGCGGGTCGGGATATTCGGTGGCGGTGACGGCGCGCACGAAGGACAGACTCTCCAGCCCGAAGCGCAGCGCATCCAGCGTGCCGCGACCGGTGGCGTGGATGGCGCGGCGGGCGCGCTGGCGCAGCTGGGCATCGGTCTCGTCATTGGCCGCCCGCGCCGTCGCGTCCTCGTTGGTCACCGCGTCGATGCCGGCGATCGCGCGTTCGAGCACCGTCAGCGTGCGCGCTCCGGCCGGTTCAGTGGACGGCGTCTCGCCCTGCACCGCCACCACCACGCTGCCCTGCGATGGCTGCAGGGTGCCCTCGGCGCTGGTGAGATAGCGCTGGCCCTTGCCGTCGGTGACCGCGGTGCCGATCGGCACGGTGATCTCCCCCGGCGAGCCGGCCCGGCGGCTGAATCGCACCCGGCCCACGGCGTGGCCGGCCACCAGCCGGCGCACATCGACCAGGGCGACGACCTTCTCCAGGCTGCCGCCCTCGGCGGTCTCGACATAGCCGCTGTCGTAGACCTGGCGGAGCTGGGCGTACTGCACCGCAATCTCGCGCGCCGCGGTTTCCAACACGGTGCGCACCACGCTGCCGACATTGATGTCGGTAAGCGGTGTCGGCGGCAAATGCACGGGATAGTAGTTGACCACCAGCGTGCTGCCTGCCACCGGCCGGCGTGACTTGGGCCGGAAGCGAATCGCCATCAGCCCATCTGGATTGCGCTCGGTGCCGATCAGCTCGAAATCGCGCTCGGTGAAGCGGTAGGGTTGCGGCCGGTCGCCGATCAGCACGGTGCCTTCCAGGTGGCTCACCCGGCGCACCGGCTGGTTGGTCAGCGGCAGGCTGCCCGGCACGGTGGCACCGATCTCGATCACCTCGCGCGCGGTGCCGCCGGTCAGCACCGTCAGCAGGTCACGCACGATGTCCGGATAGGTGCGATCGAGCGGCGTCATCCCGCCACCTCCAGCCCGAGCGCGATCGGGTCCGCGGCGCCCACCGCGCGCACCAGCAGGTTCAGCCGCAGGCTGTCCGGCCGCGACGCCTCCTGCTTGTCCACCGTCAGCGCCAGCACCTGCGCCACCCGCCGCTCCTGGCGCACCGCCTGGAGCACGAAGGCGCGGGCCAGCAGGCGGGATGCGTCGGTGAATTCGGTGCCCACCAGCTCGTGCAGCCGGCTGCCGTAGTCGGCGTGACCGAGATCCGACAGGCTGCCGAGTGGCGTCAGCAGCCGCAGCAGCAATGCCTGGCGCAGCGCATCCACCCCTTCCACCACGCGCAGATCGACCTTGGCCGCGGGGTCGATGCTGCTCGTGGGGGTCAGGTCCAGCGCGTCCCAGGTGCTGGCGGCCAGGAATGGTGCCACCATCAGGTCCCGGCCCAGGATGTCGCGAGGTGCGGCGGCCATCGCTCACCCCCCCACGAACACGGTGCCGGCGGCGACGATGCTGCCCGCGGGCAGGTCGGCCGGGTCGTTGCAGGTCGATACCGGATCGCCGGCACGCGCGGCCGACTTGCCGCCGATCTTCACCGTGGCGCTGCCCATCTGCACCGTGCCGCGATTGGCCGGTGGCTTCTGGAAGCTGGCACCCGGCGGGGTTGGGATATGCGGCGGGTTGTTGTCCGCGGTGCTGTCCTGGGTGGCCGCGGCCATGCCGCCGATCTTCACGGCGGCCGCCAGCCCGCCGGTGAGGGTGCCGGAAAACACATGCGGCAGGGGTGTCGGCACCGGGGCGGCGGCTGGCACCATCACGATATGGATGTCCACACCCAGCACGGCGTCGCCCTGTTTCGCGGCGGGGGCGCCCATCAGTTCAGATCCAGCGTGGCACCGTTGATCCGCACCGGGCCGTCGGCCTCCATCCGGATTTCGGTACCCTTGAGGTTCAATCGTCCGGCGGCGGTGATGCTGAGGTCGCCATCCTGCTTCAGCTCCACCTTGGTGCCGCCAGCCTCCAGCGTCACCACGCCGTCACTGCCGCCGCCATAGCTGAGGGTGATCGCCACGCCGGACGCGACGATCCGCAGTTCGCCCTTCTTCAGCGCGATCGACACGTCGTCCTCGGCGGCCACCTGCAACCGGGCCGAGGGCTCGTCGCCGCCATCCAGCCGCAGCGCCACCCGCCCCGCTTCGGCGCCGGGCCAGACCAGCGCGATCTCGTCCTTGGCGAACACCGGCGGCCGGCGCGCGTCGGAATAGATGGTGGTCAGCACGATCCCGCTGTTGAGCGCGCCGCGCGCGAACATCACCAGCACCACATCGCCGACGCGCGGCAGGCAGCCCAGACCGCTCGCCCAGGCGGCCACCGGCAAGTGGTCGAGCGCGAGGCCGGAATCCTTCAGCGTGACGCTGGCGGTGTGGCTGTCCGCCCCCGCCGCGTCGTCGAACACGCTGGTCACCACTCCGAGCTCGCAGAAGGTGCGGCGCTCGGCCTCATGCCGGGCGAAGGCGGACAGCACTTCGGCCACCCGGCTCATGACAGCGCCCCCGCAACGGCGCCGGCCAGGGAGTCCAGCGATGTGCCACGGCCCTGGAAGCCCGTCCCCCACACCCGGGTCAGCGCCATCCCGTCGGCGGCCACGCTGTGCTGCACCTGATGCACCGTGGCCTGGGCCAGGTTCACCGTGCCGGGCATGTCGGCGATGCTCAGCCGCGTGCCCGGTGCCATCGCGGGGATCAGGAAGGTGGTGAGTCGCACGGCGCGGGCGCGCGCGCGGCTGGCATTGGCGATCGCCGCCGCCGCCGCCTGGACCGCCGCGCGGGTGCGCAATTCCGGCATCGCCACCCGTGGCGCATCGGCGGCGGGCGGGCTGCCGCGGTTGAAGTCAGCGATGATCCAGCGTGCCTGCTCGCCGCCGGGGTCGCCGCCTTCGCCGGTCACCACCGGGGCTGGGTCGCTGTCCTCGCCCTCGGTTGCTTCGGCCGCCAGTATTTCACGCCCGTAGCGCAAGGCCAGTGGCGGCGACGGAATCGCGGGATCGGACACCACCAGCCGGCCGTCGCCGTCGAGGAACGCGGTGGCCCCGGTGAAGGCGGCGATCCGCGCCACTTCGGCCAGCGCCGTCGCGTGCCCGTCAATGGCATAGATCGCCAGCGTCGGCCCATCCGTCACCTCGGCGACATCGACCCCGGCGGCGTCGGCCAGCCGTCGGATGGCCTCGCCGGCCGTCACCTGCGACAGCGCCAGCACCGGGCGCGTGCGCGCCAGAAGGTCGGCGCCGCCGCGCGCCACCACCTCGACGGCATCCAAGCGCCGGCGGATCCGCACGATGCGGCCGGTGAACACCAGTTCAGCGCCCTCGCCGCCATCCAGCTCCAGGCTGACCTCATCGCCAGGGGCGGCCGAGATCGGTACCGCAGCAGGCAGATGCACCTCCAGCCGGTCGGTTGCCGGCAGGCGGGCGCGACGCAAAACCAGGACCGCCACCTGAGGGCCAAAAATCCTGTCGCCGAGGCGAAGCTGGAACGCGGGAATGAGCATGCTCAGCTCCCCAATGCCTGGCCGAGTGCCGTACCCGCCGATGGGTCGGCCACCCCGGCCACGTCGCCGGCGGCCTCCTGCATCGGCGTCAGCGGATTGCCCAGCGCGAGGTCGGCCAGGCCGGCCAGGGCGGCGATCTGCTGGATCGCCTCGGTCGCCGCTTCCACCGCGGCCTGCAACGCACCGGCAGCGTCCAGCACATCGCCCATGATGTCGGTGTCAAAGCCAAGGTCCAGCCCGTCCAGCCCACCGAACGGCGAGGCCTCGGCCGGCGGCGGCAATGGCGGGGATTCGCGCAGGGTCAGTTCGAAGCCATAGCGGTTGGGACGCCCGGCCTCGGCGGTGAAGCGGGCATCGACCACCACCACCTTTGCCAGCTCCAGGGCTGTGGTGATGTCGGCGGTGAAATCCAGCTCCTCGCCGGAAGCCGCCTTTTCCTGCAGGGTGCTCAGCTTGTCGGCCGCGTCCTCTCCGACGATCACCCCGGCAAGTCCGATCACATGGCTGGCGCGGCCCAGGTTCTGCTGCGCATCGCCGGCCAGCCCCACCACCGGCACGGCGGCCAGGCGCTGGGTCAGCCGGGTTTCGGCCCAGGTCACGTGCTCCAGGGCGAGGTCGCCGAGCATGGGTACCGGACTCATGGCAGCGCCACCCCGGCCTCGGCGGCCGCGCGTTCCAGCAAGTCAGCGAGGCGTTCCTCCAGCGCATCGCCCGGCAGCGACGGGCCATCAAAGGCAAGGTCAAGTTCTTGGTCGATCGTCATGGCGCTCGCCGCCGCAGCACCCAGTGTGCGGGCCGTGGACGGGCGGAGTTCCGAAACGTTGCCGGCCGTCGATGCCGCCGGGAAGGTGGCGGTGCTGGTCTGCCCGGTACGCGCCATCGTCTGCTTGCCATGTCCGATGGCCGGTAGGGCTGCTTCACGTTCGGGAACATCCAACCGGCGCGCTGGTGTTGCGGTGCCAGGGAGAGCGGCGCCAGGGAGAGCGGCGCCAGGGAGATCAGTGACAGGGACAGCAGCGGCAGCAACAGCGGAAAAAGGCGAACGCGACGATGCCGCTGTCCGGCTGCCACTCAGGCCGCCACGCGGGGTCGGAAGCCGACCCACAGGTCGCATCGCGAATGTCGAACCGCCTGGTGTCGCCGCCGCATCGCCAGCCGAAGTCAATTGCGCGGACGCAAGTGACGGCGGCGCCACGGGCGGCGTTGCCGGGGGCGTGGCCTGCGGCGAAGCAGCGGATGAGACCGTCGGCACTGCCGAAGGCGCCATCGCCGCAGGGATGGCGATAGCCGCCGCGCCAGTCGGGTATTGGCCAGTCGGGTATTGGCCAGTCGGGTATTGGATGGTGGAAGCCGGTTCGCCAGGCGATGCGAGTGTCGGATCGTCACGCGCCATCGCGACCATGCCTGTCGCCGCATCGACTGGCAACGACCCTCCACGACCGGGCGCGTCGGTGGGACCGGTGCCAAAAATCGCCGTGCCGCCGGTGCCAACGCCTGGCGGGTCGGCCCACAGCGCGGCCAGCGCGAGCAGCCGGTCCAGCATGGGGCGCAGACGTTCCTGTTCGGCCAGCAATGCGGCGGGCAGGTCAGGCATCGGGTGCATCCACAACGCGAATGCTGCTCCAGCCATCGCCCGGACCAGCGCGTTCGGCCGGATCGAGGCTGGCCAGCAGGCTGTCGAGCGACGGGGCGGGTTCCTCGGCGATGGCACTGGGCAGCCACCCGAAGCGGTCGGCGAGGCGGGCCTCGGCGATGCCCAGTGGCATTGGCGCGGCGCCGTGGCCCAGGCCCATCAGATCGAGCGCCACCAGCGCATGCAGCGCTGCCAGTTCCGGCGGCGGCGGTGGGTCATAGAGCAGGGCTGCCACGCCAGCGGCGAAGGCCGCGCCATCGAACCGCCGGCCGCGACTGCATGCGCCAACCAGGCGCCGCCGCTCGCCCCAGCGCCAGGCGCGCAGTGTGCGCACCGCGTCCGCCACCACATGCCATGTCCCGCTGACGGGATCGAGGCTGACGGTGACGCCGGGAACCGGGCTGGGGTGCGGGATCAATGTGCTGCGACGGTCAGGCCGCCGCCTCCTCACGCAGGCGGGTAGCGGTGAATTCGTATACCGCCTCGGCATGGCCGCCGGCGGCAAGCACGAAGCTCTTGTTGATCATGTAGCAGCCGTCGAAGGCCACGCTGCGTTCCGGCTCCAGGTCGGCGCGGGCCGACAGATTGGCCACCACCTGGAACGATTCGCCGGAGGCCAGCAACGTGTCGAGCGCATCGGATGCCGAGGCAACCACGATACGTCCGGCCACCGAGGTGCCGCCATAGATCACCGCGACGCGTTCCGCTGAACCGAGGGCGTAGACGTTCTCCTGCGCCCGGCGGTGCTGGAAGTCGATGCTGCGCACCCCCTCCACGCGTTCGCCGGCAATGAGCACGGCCGAACTGTTGGCTGTGAATACGGAAGCCATGGGCGTCTCCCCACTGCGGCCGGCCAGCGGCCCGATGCACCGGTCTGCCTAGCCTTTCGGCTACGGCGGCCGGCGAAAGGTCCTAGTTCTGGACCCTGATCGTTGCGTAGACGTAGTCTATGGCGCGCACCGGCCGCACCGCGATGTCAACCCGCAGAATGCCGGCGGCGAAGTCGGTCTGGCTGCCGTAGACCTCCACCCGGAACGCCGGGTCCTTGCCGTCCATGCTGGGCACCAGCGCGCCGTCGCGCTCCATCTGGGTGAAGGTGTCGACGATCATCTGGCGCAGCGCCACGCGCTGTTCGCTGTTGTTGAGCTGACCGATGAAGCGGTCGGCGATCTTGCTGACCTCGCGCACGCAACGGTCCGCGGTGCGCAGCACGCTGATCTGGAAGCCATCGGCGGCGATGCCCTTGACCACGATGGTGCCGCGGCCGCGTTTGGCTGTGACAACACAGACATTGCCATCCGGCCCGACCAGACGGTTGAGATCGGAGTCCGAATATGGCACCAGCGCTACCCCCACCGTGCCCAGCGTCTTGAAGGTTGGCGACTGGAACACGTCGAGCCGGCCGAGCAGGCCCGCCACCGCGCCCTCTGCCCCACCCGGCGCCACCAGCACGAAACGTCGGCTGGCCACCACGGCGGCCTGCGACAGAATTGCCGAAGTGTCGCGCTGGGTCGCCGGGTTCACGCCACCGAGCGCGATGCGCGGGCGGGCCAGTTCCGACTGTTGCGCGGCATGGGCCCCGAGCCCGGTCTGCACCGTGGCGTGGTCTAGGCTGGTGTCGCGCCAGCCCTGAAGCCCGGCCAGCAACAGGTCCACATCGGTCGCGCCGGCCAAGGCATCGGTGGCGTTCTGCCAAGCGGCGATCGAGGGCATCGCGCCGCCAGTGAAGCGCTGCGGCGCGAGGCTTCCGATGGGCAACTGGCTGGCGCCGCGGCGTACGAAGCTGTCTGCGGCGCGCAGGATGTTGCTTTCCGCCTCCAGCACCGCCGGCAGGTAACGCGGATCGTCGGGATCCATCGACAGGTTGTCGAAGCTCTCGCCTTCGGAGTAGTCGCCGCCATCGAGCCGGCCGGCACTGATCCGCACCGTCCCGGCCTGCGTGCCGGCAAGCACGCGAAAACGCGCCGCCGCCGCGTCGGCAGCCGGGGCGGGACGCAATTCCATCACTGTCGCGGTCGGATTTTCTTGCCCGGCATAGGCCCGTGCCGGTCCGGCATCGCGCCCGCCGGTCAGGAAATGCGCGTTCGCCGCACCGATATCTGGAAGCCGTGCGCCGTCCGCCCCCGGCGCCAGAACTGCCACCAGTTCCGGCAATGCATCAAGTGACGCGACGATTGCCGTGGCGCTGTCGAGGTCGGCGCGCTCCGTGGTCTCAGCACCTTCGGTCGCCACGGTCACGCTCACTGTGCGAACCAGGGCCAGCCGCCCGGCGGTCGCCAGCGGCAAGACGTCGCCGGTGCGCACAACGCGCACGGTGGGATCGGCGGCAAGTGCCGCAACCACCGCGGCGACGCTGTCCAGCACCTGTCCGGCACCGCCGTAATTGCGCACGTTGCCCAGCGTGTCCTGCACCTGCACGACCACGGCGGCGGCGTCTCCGGCGATGCCGAAGGAAATGCCGGTGCCGGCATCGCCAGCCTCGCGCGCAAACACCGCGATCGATGCAGCTGCGGCCGGGCCCGCAAATTGGCGCGCGGCATGGCCCGGGGCAACCGACAGCGACGTCCGGTTGCCCCGCTCGCCCGCAACCGCGGCAGTCACGTTCACCAGCGTATCCGTGCCCGCCACCAGCCGCCCCGTTGCGGGCTGGGCGGGGCTGTCGATGAAGGCGACGATATCGGCGTCATGCGCAGGCAAATCGGTCAGCAGGTCGGGATCGACCGCCACGATCAGCGTGCTGTCGCGGTTGATCGTGGCGAAGAAGTCACGCGGCTGGGTGGCATCGAACACCAGATTGTCGAAGCGTTCCATCGCCGTGCCGCGCAATGAAATCTCCAGCGACAGGCGGCGTACTGTGCGCCCATCCTCGGCCATGGTGCGCACCACGCGCGCGCCCAGGTCATTGCCCCAGGGGCCGACGGCGCGGGCGCGCAGCACCGCGACGGCCTGATTCTCATCGTCCTGCAGCGTCAGCGATGCCGGGGTGCCAGAGCGCGGATCGACCGCGGAGACGAACACCTCGGAGACACCGTTGGCGATGGCGTCCACCACTTCAGGAAAACTGAAGCGGGTGGCCGGGCCGAAACGTTCAAACAGCTCGGTCGTCGTGGTGATGCCGGTCAGCTCACCCGCCGCGGGAGCGCGGTCCACCACGCCCACGGCGCCGAGGATGCCAGACCGCGACGGAAGCGGTGGCGGGACGTCGAACCGCGTCTCCACAGAGACGCCCGGCACTATCAAGACTCGTGCCATGGAGAATCCTCCACCCGTTCTTGGCCGCTATACGACTATTCCCGTGACTTCATGCCAACTGTGAAACGCTAGACCCTTTCCCGATGGCCGCGAGAACACGTTTTCGCGAGAGCTCCAAGGCGGACAGTTTCCGCCGCGCTGATTCTGCCTGTCCTCATCTTCTCCAGGTCCGTTCTGCGGGAGGTGGGCGACAAAGCGATCGAGCTTCAGCGAGCAGCAGATCATCGGCATCCCCCGCGCAGCAGGTCGGCCAAGCGCCGGCGGATGTCTGCCGCCGGCGCGGGATAAGCGGTGCGACAATCTGCCGCACTGCCGCAGTCGGATGATGCGTCCGGTCGTTCGAACCTGACCGGGATCGAGGCCGCCGAGCCCTTCCAGACGAACCGCTGCGACGCGGCATCGTGCCCGGCGAGGTCGCGCAGATTGGCATGGGCGCGGGCTGGATTTGCCGGCATCGCATTCGGTTTCGCAGCACCGTCAGGCAAGGCCGTTCCGGCTGATCCGCGACACCCCTGCCCCCAAGGGAGGCTGGCGCATGACCGGTGCCAACCCCGCCGCTCCCGCCCGCATCAGCCTCCGCCGACGACACCAGGCAGTTGGGCAAAGCCTCGCGGCTTCACTCTTCAGCAGCAAACGACGCTCATGCCCCCGAACGCCACCCCGTGGCATGTGCCCCGTTGGCCACGATGGTCGGGCCCGGCATCATCCGGCGCGGTCGGTGCAAGCCTCGGCCCCTGCTGCACCTTCGACAGCATCGACCCTGCGAATTGCGCCACTCCAGACATCCGCTGCCCGCACGGACGCGTGCCTCTCGTCGCGCCGAGGACTAAGACGATTTTCCTTGCAATGCCTGTCGGAGCATGATAGGAACAAACCATGAATAGAAGTCACACCCCCGCCCCGGCCCATTGTGATCCGCCGCCCCATCCGGCGCCCCATCCGGCGCTGGCGCTGGCCGGCTGCGTCGATGGCCTGTTGGTTGCCCTCATCGCCATGATCGGCCGCCACGCCCTGTTCCGCCGGTTGTTCGCCCCCCAACTGGCCGACCTCACCCGCGCGCTCGAACGCCTCTCCACCCTGCTGGCCCGCTTCGCCACCGGTGACATGACCCTTCCGCCGGCGCGACCGCACGCGCGCCCGCGCCAGGCATCGCAGCCCGCGCGAGCAGCCGCCCCGCGCCAACAGGCCCAACGCAGCCACCGTTCCCCGCAAGCGAATCGTGGTTCCAAGGAACTCGGCCCCTTGGCGGGTGCAGGACCGCGCCCTGCCCTTTCCGTCAACCCACGGCCTCCATCCAATCCCCCCACCCGGCCTCCACGTCCCCGCATACCCCGCTCGTTCCAAAATTCGGCCCTTGGCGTTTGACGCATAGGCATGCCAGTTTCATTACGTTATCGTTATGAACCGCCTGCCACCTTCCCGCCGCCGCCGCCAGTCCCTAGATTGTCCGCCATGCGCAGCCCCTACGACATCCTCGGAGTCACCCCCACCGCCTCGGCGGCCGAAATCCGCACTGCCTATCGCCGCCTCGCCAAGCAGAAGCACCCGGACATCAACCCGGGCAACAAGAACGCCGCCGAGGAATTCGCCGCCATCTCCTCGGCCTACGCCCTGCTGTCCGACGCCGACAAGCGCGCCCGCTTCGACCGCGGCGAGATCGATGCCACCGGCGCCGAGGTCCCGCCCCAGCGCACCTACTGGCGCGACCACAGCGGCGCCGGCCACCACCGCGCCGCCGGCGGCTTCGACCCGGCCGATCTCGAGGAACTGCTGCGCCAGGCCGCCGGCGGCCGCCGCCGCGGCCCCGCGCGCGGCGAGGATGCGCGCTACACCCTCACCGTCTCCTTCATGGACGCCGCCCTGGGCACCGTCCGCCGCCTCACCCTGCCGGACGGCAAGACCCTGGACGTCACCATCCCCCCCGGTCATCGCGACGGCCAGATCCTGCGCCTGCGCGGCCAGGGCAATCCCGGCTTCTCCGGCGGCCCGCCCGGCGACGCCCTGATCGAAATCGCCGTCGCCCCCCACCGCTTCTACCGCCGCGACGGCGACGACATCAGCCTCGACCTGCCGGTCACCATGGCCGAAGCCATCCTCGGCGCCCGCGTCGCCGTCCCCACCCTCACCGGCCCCGTCACCCTGACCATCCCGCCCCGTTCCGGCCCCGGCACCCGCCTGCGCCTGCGCGGCCGCGGCATCGGCGCCGGCCACCTCTTCGTCATCCTGTCCATCGTCCTGCCCACCGAGCCGGAGCCGGCGCTGGAGGAATTCCTCCGCACCTGGAAGCCCGACCACCCGCAGGACCCACGCCGGGACATGGTGCCATGATGCACCTTGCCGCCGTCATCGCGCTGTTCGACAACCTGACCGAGGCCGAGCTCACCGCCTGGGTCGCCCGCAGCTGGGTCAGCCCCGCCGAGGCCGGCGGCGCGCCGGTCTTCAGCGAAATCGACATCGCCCGCATCCGCCTGATCTACGACCTGCACCACACCATGGCGGTGCCCGACGACTCCCTTCCCCTGGTGCTGTCCCTGCTCGACCAGGTCCACACCCTGCGCGCCACCCTGGCCGCCCTGGCCGAGGCGCTGCAGGACCAGCCGCCGGAGATCCAGGCAATGGTCCGCAATGCGCTTGAACACCGCCGCCCCTGATCTCGGCGCCGTCCTGCGCAGCAACGCCGATCTCGCCATCCTGCTGGACCGCTTTGCCGAAATAGTCCTGCCCGACGCATGGCTCGTCGCCGGCTGTCTCGCCCAGACCATCTGGAACCACCGCTTCGGCCACCCGCCCGGCCACGGCATCGCCGATATCGACCTAGTACCTCGTCACAGTGGTTCTGACTCGTTGACCCTATCGGGATATGCGCGTGCGAGTTTGCTGCGCGCCTTCTCGGTTGTGAACTTCCAGGTAATGCGCGCGCCGGCGACGTTGCGCTGCTT